>WRGA01000104.1 GCA_009787405.1 Candidatus Azobacteroides sp. | reverse complement strand
AACGCCAAGTCACAAAGGCGAAAAGACGCGAAGTTTAAAATCTTTGCGGCTTTGTGTCTTTGCATCTTCGCGTTTAAAATAATTTAAATTAAATTTTTCCGGGTACTTAACAAAAATAAGGCAATATAATTATGGTATAAATAAGCAGCGTGTTTGGTTGTTTCAAAGTTAAATAATATTAAAATTAAATCTAAGCGCAAAAATCATCTATGTTTGCATTATTTCTTGCAGGAAAATCATTCAATGATCCGAAAAAGAACCGCAAAATTATCGAAGCAGGCAAAACATAATAAAAAAAGGAGAAAAAATTCTTTGCCGTGCTTCAATAATTTTGCGGCTTTGTAAATTTCATGGAATCAAATTGATCATACCGTCTTTTTACTTTATCTCTCACTTAATAAACACTCAATAAGGAGGTTTTGTTTAACAATTTAAACTGCATGAATGAGAACCGGTCTCCGGAACAGCATTGATCAGGTGCATTCGACGGAGTCGAATTTGTTTCCAGCGATCTTTTATCTTGTTTATTTTTATAAAATCTTAATATTTATAACGTCTATTATAAGCAAGATTTTAATAATTTTGCGTTTTTTATTATCAATCATTAAAACGAATCAAGTCATAACATCAATGGGTAAAAAAATTTTAATCATTAACTCCAAGGCCCCCTACCCGCTTCATACAGGCGGAGAAATGCGTTCTTACCAAATGATTAAATCGCTGTCTCAATTATATGCCTATGACGATATAGACCTGTTATATCTCACCGACAAAGAAAATCCCGAGACCGACAACGGACTTCGTCCTTATTGTAAAAACATTTATTCTTTTACCTCTTCCAAGTATGAATCCATTCGGAATACTTTGCTGGGATTGGTTTTCGGAAATCTTCCCCTGCAAGTGTATTATTTTTATTCATCCGAAATCCGACAATGGATCGACAACAACCTGCACCGGTACGATACCGTTTTCTGCAATAACATCAGGACGGCGGAATATGTGAGAAAAAAAGAAAATGTCATCAAAATCATCGATTATGTCGATGCCATTTCCATGAATTATGAAAGGGCAAAGCAAAAATCATCGGGGATTTGGAAAATTCTTTATTCCATCGATCATAAAAGATGCCTGAACTATGAGACGGATATTTTGGAAAGATTCGACAAAACCATGATTATTTCAGCAATAGACGGAAAATATATTTCATCGAACAGCACACATCCGAAACGGGAAATCGCGGTCATTTCAAACATCACCGACATTCCTCCTTACATCAAAACAAATTATCACGAAACGGCTAAGTCATTGGTATTCGTCGGTTCGATGTATTACGAATCAAACATTACCGCCGTATGTTATTTTGTAAACGAAGTTTTCGACAAAATCAAAAAAGAATTTCCCGGACTGATATTCTATATTGTGGGCAATCGCCCCGACCCGAAAGTGGTTAAACTGGGAGAAAAAGAAGGGATCGTCGTCACCGGATTTGTCGACGATGTCAGTGAATATTTTACCGGCCCGAGCATCTTTGTAGCGCCGATGCTGTCGGGGGCAGGCGTACAAAACAAAATATTGCAGGCCATGGCAGCCGGTTGTCCGGTCGTCACCACCACCATCGGAGCCGAAGGTATTGAAGGGATAACGGAAAAAGAAATCGTTATCTGCGACGATGCCCGATCTATGGCCGACAACATCATCCGGATGTTGAATCACGACGAAGAACGGAAAACCCGGGCGGAGAATGCGAGAAAATACGTCTTGGACAACCTTTCGGAAGATATTATTTTAGAAAAATTTAAACAAATCATTCAGTCAAGCTCATAAGTTAAGTAAATGAAACACCTAGAGAAGCATTGACATATTTTTACCGCCGTTAAGAGTAAGTACATCAATTTTAATTTTCAATTTCCAGAATGAAAAATAAAAGCTTTGATCGATTTCTGACTTTACTGGCTGACAAAGTCCGGGATTCCAAATATTTGAGTGAATGGATCATATTTGTAATGGATATCATAATTTCGCTTATATCCACTACGATCGTTTACTATTTCAGCCTTAAAATTTTCAATCAGCAATACAACCGGACTTCTTTTTGGGACGTCTATCTTTTGGCGACCATAGGAAGCATCCTTTTTTTGCTGTTATTCAAAACCTATAAAGGAATTATCAGATATTCTGCGCTTCACGAGCTTTGGCGCATCGTAGGAGCTATGGTGTGCAGAAACTTGAGCATATTTCTGATCTTACATTACATCAAGGCCAACAGATACGAAATATTAGTGATCGAATGGCTGCTGGATTTCTTCATGGGAGTTTTCCTGTTGATCGCTTTCCGCACCTGCCTGGTGATTTTTTACCGCCAATTAACGCTGAATTCCGGGAAAATACGGGAAAAAATTCTTGTTTACGGAGTCGATCCCAGAAGCGTATCGATCGGGGCATTATTGACATCAACCGTTTTCGACGATTATCTTTTGATGGGATTTATTTCTCCGAAATCATCGTTGCACAATTCGCGCATATCCGGATTTGAAGTGTATCAGTTGAAAGACATCGACAAGTTATTGGAAGATTTAAACATCAGCGCCGTTGTTTTCCCTACGCACGATATTGTGAGAAAAGAACAAAACGAACTGGTGCAAATTTGCCTGAAGAAAAAAATAAAAATGCTTGTCACTCCGTCCATCGAAGAATTGGGTGCCGGAAAAATTTCCCGCGGCAAAATCAAGGAAATACAAATCGAAGATTTATTGGACCGGGAAGAAATACAGATCAATTTGAAATCGATCGGACGTTGGATCAACGGCAAAACCATCTTGATTTCGGGAGCAGCCGGTTCCATCGGAAGCGAATTGGTGAGACAATTGGCTAAATTCAAAGTCAGCAAACTGATTCTTTTCGATATTGCAGAGTCTCCTTTACACGAATTGCAATTGGAAATACAAGATAAATTTCCGTACCTGAACATCGAATGCGTCATCGGAGATGTCCGTTCGGGTTACCGCGTGGATTTCGTTTTCAGGAACTACCACCCCAACATGGTGTTTCACGCCGCCGCATACAAGCACGTGCCTTTGATGGAACAAAATCCGTGCGAAGCCGTGATGGTAAATGCGCAAGGAACCCGAAACATCGCCGATTTTTCGGTGAGGTACGATGTCGAGCGTTTTGTCATGATATCCACCGACAAAGCAGTAAACCCGACCAACATCATGGGAGCGTCCAAGCGCATTGCCGAAATTTACGTACAAAGTCTGGACAAAGCCATCCAAGAAAAAAAGATGAAGGGAATCACCCGTTTTTCAACCACCCGGTTCGGAAATGTGCTGGGTTCCAACGGATCCGTCATCCCGCGGTTCAGGGCGCAAATTAAAGCCGGCGGCCCGGTGACGGTCACCCACCCGGATATCATCCGTTATTTCATGACCATCCCCGAAGCCTGTCGGTTGGTATTGGAGGCTGCATTTATCGGAAACGGAGGGGAAATATTCGTTTTCGACATGGGGGAACCCGTAAAAATTGCAGATCTGGCTAAAAGAATGATCGAATTGGCGGGATTCGAACCCGACAAAGACATCCCCATCGTTTATACGGGATTGCGTCCGGGAGAAAAATTATACGAAGAATTGTTGAATGACGAAGAATACACCATCCCGACCTCCCACAAAAAAATCATGGTGGCCAGAGTCCGGGAATATGAATACGAAGAAGTCAGAAAAAAACTCAACAAATTAATCGAAAAATCACAAGCCGTCGATATTCAATCAACGGTGCAACTCATGAAAGAGATGGTACCCGAATTTATCAGCAATAATTCTATTTTTGAAATATACGATGAAAAACATTCCGCCGATGAAAATACTTAGTAATTCGCCGGACGATATTTCCCGTATTCTTGACGATAAAGCCTTTGATCCCTCGTAGACAGGCTTGTAGAGGCATTTTAAATTAAATTCATATTTATTATCACAAGACCGCTAAAATTTAACTATTGTAAAAAAAACAACCGTGAATATTTCTCTAAATTTGCACCGTATTTTATCATCGATTTTGTTTTATTAGTTGTATATTTTCAATTTATTCATTAATCCAAAAAAATCAAGTAAACAATGAAAACAAAAATTCTTGTATGTGCAGTGGCTTTATTAGCGGGAATCAGCTTTTATTCCTGCAAGCCGAATGATGAAAAGATCCAAAAAGAAGTAGCAACAGTATTGTCTTCTCAGCCGACCATTTCATCAGAAGTGAAAAACGGGGTGGTTACTTTATCGGGAGTGGTAATATCGGATGAAGTAAAGGCAGCAGCGGAAGCTTCCGTGAAAACGGTTAAAGACATCAAATCGGTGGTAAACAACATCGAAGTTAAATTACCCGAAGCTCAAGCGCCGGTCGTTACACCCGACGATGCTTTGACAACAGCCGCAACAGCCGCTCTTACCGCAGCAGGGTTCAAAGATGTGACAGTAAGCGCGAAAGACAGTGTGATTATTTTGGCCGGAGAAGTAAAAAAAGCTGAATTGAGAAAAGTGATGCAAATCGCCAACGATCTCAAGCCTAAAAAAGTAGACAACAGTCAATTAAAAACTAAGTAATAATGGGTCTGCAAGATAAATATGCAAAGCTGATTGCTTATGCAAAAACATCCAATGTCCAAAATTTGAATGTTTCCGAAAGCAATAATGTACTCACTGTTTCAGGAGTATCGACGGCAGCGGTAAAAGACCAATTGTGGACTATTTATGAAGGAATCGATCCTGAAATGAGATCAGGCGATTTAGTATTAAATATTGACGCAGTACCCGGGGGCGAAGAAATTTATGAGGTAAAATCGGGAGACAGCTTAAGCAAGATTGCCGGCAAATATCCGGGAATGACTTGGCAAAAGATATTCGATGCCAACAAAGACATTCTGAAAGATCCGAATGTAATACACCCGGGACAAAAGCTGAAAATTCCGTTGTAAAAAATTTAAACCCTCCGACTGAAAATTTGGGGGGTTTATTTTTTTCTCTCGTTTTTCTGTATCCTTATCCCGGACATCATGGATATTATATTGATTATTTTGGCCGTCATTTGCCTGATTACAGGAATCATCGGTTGTGCCCTTCCGATTTTACCAGGCCCGCCGTTGAGTTGGGTCGGATTGCTTCTGCTGAAATTTACGGATAAATACAGCGACCGGATCAGCCTGACGTGGATCATCATTTGGGCAGTCATCGTTTTGATCATAACCGTTCTCGATTATCTGATTCCGATTTGGGGTACCAAAAAAATGGGCGGCACCAAAGCCGGAGTTTGGGGAGCAACCCTCGGCATGATCGCAGGACTTTTCTTTCCTCCTTGGGGAATCATCGCCGGGCCTTTTGTCGGAGCATTAATCGGGGAAATGATGTTCGGCAAAAACCAAAAACAATCTTTCAAAGCCGCATTCGGCTCTTTTTTAGGGTTTCTGACCTCCATGGGCATCAAATTATTGGTATGCGGATTAATCGCAGGACACTTTATTATCATCGTCCTTTCCGGATTCCGATAAGACAAATTGTCGCCAATTTTTTGCCTGAAAAATAAATCATGCCGGCTTACCGATTAAGAATTGTTCGCACAATAAATGTGGGAATAGTCTTTGAAACTGCCAATATTTGAGAGGTTTTTGAGCAATTTCTTGATTAAATGAAACTTTTACGTTACTTTTGCGTTATGGGCAAGCAACGAACAGTAGTAACATATCGAAACTATTTTACTGACTTTACGCTGCACAAAGCGAAAAAGTGCAACATAAAATAGCGAAAACGATAGAAATAATTGAATCTATCGAGCGAATTCCCGAACGCTATTTAAAACATATACAGGATGGACTTTTTGAAATGCGGATGCAATCGGGAAGCAATATTTTTCGTGTGTTTTGCTTTTTCGATGGCGGCAAGCTTGTGATATTGCTGAGTGGTTTCCGAAAAAAAACGCAGAAAACACCCAAAGAAGAGATTGAACGAGCCCTGCGACTGATGAAAGAATATTTTAAAGAAAAGGAGGCTGAAAAATGAACGTAAAAACATTCGAACAGGTTAAAGACGAAGTTATCGGGCTTCGCGGAACAGAAAGGCGCGATGCCTTGGAGCGTGAACTCGAAGCCTTGCGTTTGGGCATACAAATTCGCAATGCCCGCGAAAAGCAAAATATTACTCAAGAGGAGCTTGCTGAACGGATTGATAAAAAGCGAACCTTTATATCGCGTATCGAAAACGATGGCTCAAACCTTACCATTAAAACTCTGATAGACATTGTGGAAAAAGGGCTTGGAGGAAAACTTACCATATCAATTGATGCATAACATTAAAAAGCCCGCTTTTTTGGAAGCCGCACCCCGAAAGCTGCGTTCCGCTTGCAAGGTTATCCAAATTCAAGACCTACAGCCTTGTTTTCCGGCTCATCCTGCAAAATGAGACAATTCAAAAAATAAACGAAGTCAATTTGAAATTACGTTCGACAAAATTAATTGCCTCCGTCTGAATTCGGAACATATAACGGCTCCGGCTGCCGCAACATTCAACGATTCCGAAGTTTCTCTTCCTTCGGGATAATTGGGAATGAATAAACGGGAGGTGACAAGTTTCGAAATATCCGGACGAATGCCCCGCCCTTCATTTCCCAAAACAATGACTCCGAATGACGATAATTGCCGGGCATAAATATTGTCGCCTTCCAAAAATGTTCCGTAAACCGGAATGCCGGATAACCGGGACAAATATCCGGACAACGAAACGTAATGTATTTTCACCCGGGTGACGGCCCCCATCGTGGCTTGTACGGTTTTCGGATTGAAGACATCCACGGTATCTTGCGAACAAATAATATCTTCTATGCCGTACCAATCGGCCAATCTGACAATGGACCCGAAATTTCCGGGATCCTGTACACCGTCGACCGCAAGCACCAATTTTGACGAAGGATCCACGGTTTCGATCGAATACACCGGGCAGTCAAACACGGCCAAAACATCTTTCGGTGTTTTCAACAAACTGATTCGGGATAAATCATCCGGCGCAACTTCAAAAATTTTATCCGCTTTAACGGCCGGATGCTCCGACAACCATTTTTTACCGGCGACCAACATTCTGCAATAAAACCCGGACATAATCTCTTCCACCAATTTACCGCCTTCCGCAAGAAAAACCCCGTATTCTTTCCGGAATTTTTTCATTTCCAAAGAACGAATATATTTGATCTCATGTTTGCTAAGCATATATTATTCCGGATAAAACAGCCGGTTTTCCGACAAATCGGAAAACCGGCTCCTTAAAACTTATGAATCGGTCGAATCTTTTTTCGTTAATTGTATTCCGGCATCATCAATATCGATTATCCGCTGTCGATAAAGACTTCCGACCGCTTTTTTAAAATTTTTCTTGCTCATGGACAACGATTCATAGATCTCTCCCGCAGCCGTTTTATCGGTAAAAGGCAGAAATCCGCGAGACTGTTGAAGTTTATCGAGAATCACGGACGTAAAATCGGTGATTTTCCCCGGTCCCGGTTTCTCCAAAACAAGGTCGATTTTAAAATCACTCCTGATCTGCTTGATATACGCCGTCGTTTTCATTCCGAGCTGTATCGGTCTGAAAACCTCATTGCCGTAAATCAATCCGAGATATTTATTATTAACGATGGTTTTATAGCCCAATTTCGTTTGCTCGTAAATTAAAACCTCCACTCCCTGATTTTCATACAAATCCGGCATTCCTTTCACGGCAAACTTTTCCACTTTTGCAGAAGCCGTGATGCGGTCCGATTTCTCATCTATATAAATATACACGACAACCTTATCCCCTTGTTTCACCGGCGTTCGTTGTTCACGAAAAGGAAGCAGAACATTTTTCATCAAGCCCCAATCCAGGAAAGCCCCCTGATATTCAATAGAAAGCACTTCCAAAGCAGCAAAATCACCGACTTGCGCATACGGTTTTTGAGTGGTGGCAATAAGCCTCTCTTCATTGTCCAAATACACAAAAACGTTTAAAGAGTCGCCCGGTTCACAATTTTCGGGTGCATAACGGATCGGCAAAAGAATTAAACCGGCGTCTCCGGCATCAAGATACACTCCGAAGTCCAGCACCTTTGCCACCTCAAGCGTATGATATTTTCCGATTTCAATCATCCGGCTTATTTTTTCCAAACGCCTATAATCTCACCGAAAAAGATATTATGAACGCCCGGTTCTTCCCGATACCAATTCATAACATCAGAAGAAGTTATGTTGGAAGTATCAATCGGTTGAGAAAGTAATTTTTTACATTCAATGACCAAATCCGCTTCTTTAAAAGACATGGCTCCCGAAGGCATCCGGAGAGGAGTGAATCCAGATTTTTTAATCTTATCGAAATCTCTACCCGACTTACTGCCAAGCATTTGCAGGGTATCCCGATATTTTTTGTCGAAGAAAGACAGCGTATATACCGAATCTTTTTGCAAAAATTCAAAGGTATAACGAGTATTTTTAATCAGCATAAAAGCCACCGGTTTACTCCAAGCTGTGCCGAATCCTCCCCAACTTGCGGTCATGGTATTAAAATTCGAGTCGCGTCCGGCCGAAACAAGCATCCACCGGTTATTAATCATGAAAAGATCATTGGAAATATTTTCAGGTGTAATTTTTTTAAAATCTTTATATCTCTCGACCAAAAGACCCGGGTCCTCAGCCGGTTGCCGAGTCATATCGTCAAAAGTTTTTTCTCCGGCCGGAGTACGGTTACAAGCACTCGTAAACAGACATAAAAGAATAAGCGTAAAAGCAATAGGTTTCATATTAAAAAATTTAATGAATATTATTATCCGAATAGTTATATGCCTTACGAACCGCGTACCAAGATTAGTATTGCAATGTAATGACAGTCGCTTCAAGGTGTCAAAGATACATTCTTTTTCGAAACCGTAAAAAGAATGAGGCACCCGTATAATATAAAAACAAGCTAATTTGTGTTAAAAAAAAGCCACCTCTCTTTTGGGAAAGGTGACTTCAAATCTTTCTCGTAGATTCTTACTTTTGAACAGCAGCTGAAGAGTCAGCAGGAGCTGCCGCTGCTTGAGTAGAATCAGGAGTTACAGGAGCCGGAGTTTCAGTAGCTTGAGGTTGTTGAGCTTCAGTCGACTCAGTTTTTGCACCACCACAAGATGCGAAAGAAACAGCTACTACAACAGCGAAAAATAAAACTAATTTTTTCATTTTCTTTTGAATTTTAAAACAGTGAAACCAATAAATTGTTCTTGAAAAACGCTGCAAAGTTATGAATAGTTTTCGATGTTGAAAATCTTTTCCCTATATTTTTTGCAATTTTTTTGTGTCTGAATTGTAAAAAAATATTAAAATACCGGATCCTTGGCTACAATACTGCTATATAAAAACCGTTTTATACTTTTTTTCGGGGTTTTCTCAAATTCAATCGGATACAATTGAATATAAGCAATCTGCTTGTAGGCGGGTTCAGAGCTGTTAAACAATTTCAAATTTTCTTCCATGATGGCCGGCAAATCCTTTGAGGTAAAATTAGAAGCATCCAACAATTCGTAATCGGGATAAACCAACGCCATCGGTCTTCCATCCCGTTCGATGATCAGACTTTCCATCACATACGGCATGTTATTGAGTTTCGATTCCAGTTCTTCGGGATAAATATTTTGCCCGTTCGGCCCCAAGATTAAATTTTTACTCCGTCCCCGAATAAAAATATTGCCGGCTTCGTCCATCGTCCCCAAGTCGCCGGTTTTCAGCCAGTGATCATCGGTAAACACCTCATCGGTCGCTTCTTCATTTTTATAATAACCAAGCATCACGTGTTCGCCCCGCACTTGAATTTCCCCCACCGTATGATACGGATCATCGGAATCGATTCTCACCTCCAAATGCTCCTGTACTTTTCCGGCAGAATACGGAACAAATTCGTCGAAATGAGAAAAACTGACGATCGGCGCACATTCTGTCATGCCGTAGCCTACGGTATACGGAAATTTTATTTTTTGCAGAAAATCTTCCACTTCCCGGTTCAAAGCGGCGCCTCCGATCACAATTTCTTTGAGGTTTCCGCCGAGCAAAGACAACATTTTTCTCCTGATCGAGGCATAAACACGGTTACTGATCAACGGAACGCTCAACAAAAGTTTTGTCGATGATTTGGATAAAGCCGGAAGAATCTGCTTTTTATACAACTTTTCAATGATCAGCGGCACCATCAGTATGGTCGTCGGTTTGACTTCGGAAAGCGCTTTCAATAAGATTTTCGGAGAAGGTGTTTTTCCGAGGAGCGTAATATGCGCTCCCATAACCGTCGCATACAAAAAATCGAACGCACATCCGTAAGCATGAGCCAACGGCAAAAAGGAAAGGTGATTGCTTCCAGGTTCAATCAATTCGGTCTCGACGGCAAACTTGATATTTCCCGCCAGATTGTTTCCCGTCAACATCACCCCTTTACTGAAACCGGTCGTTCCCGAAGTATAATTGATCAATGCCACCTTAGTATTATCAAAATGGACATATTTCACAGCATCCCGGTTAAATCCTTTCGGATATTTTTTTCGAAAACGTTCGGGAAGAGCGTGCAGCTCCGATTCGATTTTCCTTTTATCCCGGTGCTTAAGTATAGTGAAATCGGTTAGAGAAAAAATAGCCCGAACATTTTCCAACGCCTCTTCATTCAACGCATCCCAAATCAAGTCACTGCAAAAAAGCAATTCGGATTCGGAATGATTGATGATATGTTGAACATCACCGGGCTGAAAATCCTGTAAAACAGGCACCAACACCGCCCCATAAGTAAGAACGGCCAACGCGCTCACACACCAATTCGACGTATTGCGTCCCGTAAGCGCTATTTTGCTTCCGGGTTTCACGGAAAAAGCATCAAACAACAAATGCAATTCGGCTATTTTTCGGGCAGCTTCAGCGTATGTATAAGAACTCTTATCGTTATAATCAGTAAAAGCAGGTCTATCCCAGTTTTCTTTAAAACTATTTTCAAAATATTCGATAAAATTCTCTTGTATCATGGCACATTCTCGGATAATTTGTGCAAAAATAATAGTTTATATCGTATAAACAAGCAAACAAAATCACAAATTACAAATTCCGAATCACATAAGCGGCCAAATAGCACCCGAACAATGCAGGCATATAGGAAATCGTTCCGACAATCGACTTTTTATTTTTATCGTCGGTCGCGATGATGGCGTTTTTGTCGGCCTGTTCCGTCGAAAAAACCACCGGGAACCGGTGCCTGACCTCCATTTTGTGCAATCTCTTCCGTACAAAACGGGCCAAATTGCAATTATACGAGTCGGAAATATCGGCAATTCGAACTTGAGAAGGATCGATTTTCCCGCCGGCACCCATGGAAGATATAATCCGGAGGTCACGGGCAAGCGCATGAACGATTAAAAAAACTTTCGGGCCGAGCGTATCAATGGCATCGATCACAAAATCATAAGAATCGGCATCCAACAATTCGGGAATGCGTTCATCTTGCAAAAAAACATTGACTGTATGCAACGTCAAATCCGGATTGATATCATACAACCGCGATTTTAAAAGATCAACTTTAGGTTTTCCGATCGCGGAATGCAAGGCGATCAACTGACGATTGATATTCGACGGTTGTACTTTGTCTCCGTCGACAATGGTCATTTTACCTATTCCCGCCCGGCACAGCATTTCCGCCGCATAAGCTCCGACTCCGCCGACTCCCGCAATCAATACATGCTTGGATTGTAAATACGCCGATCTTTCTTCTCCCAACAACAATTCGGTCCTTGAAAACCAGGATTCCACTTTTTACCTTATTTGTATCGTTTAAAGCCGCACAAAATGTGCGTATATTTTTTCAAATCTTCCGAAAAAATGCCGATTTCATCCAATGAATCGATCTTCACTTTTCCCGAAGCATGAATAATTTGCTTTTGATTCAACATGATTCCGACATGAACAATCCTACCGTCCATGTCTTTAAAAAAAGCGACATCTTTTTCCCGGATATCTGCAGAAGCCACCTCCACCCCTTCTTCAAACTGATCTTTGGCGTCTCTCGGTAAAATAACACTATGCAACCTGAAAACAAGTTGCACAAACCCGGAACAATCCATTCCGAAAACATTCTTACCGCCCCAAAGATAGGGAACGTTTAAAAAAGATTTTGCTGTCTGAAGCAACGAATCGGGACAATCGACCAAAGAAACAAAGTCTCCTTCCAAACACTTATAGATATGTTTCCCGAATCCGAAGGTTTTTTCTTTTTCGTAATAAAAATGGATCAAACTGCCTTTGGATAAATACATCGACTCTCCGCTTTTTAACGACCTTATTTTTCCGGTAAAAGAATTAAGGATAAAAGGACGATTCGAAATAATCTCCATATATTCCTTAAGCGAAATACGAACCGGTGCTCCGACATTTGCCCAACCGACGTATTCATCCGTGTAATTCTTGATTTTACACCACTCGCCGCTGTCAAGCAATATTTCAAAAACCTCACCGAAAAGCAATTGAGTAACCTGTTCGCCGACTTCGTACGGATAAGCCCTGACGGGAAGAACCGATTGTAAGTTAATCCCGTATGACCTTTTGTTATGCCTTACGTATGGCTTTTCGTTATACCTCATAAGCCGCTTTTTTAATAGATGATGCTGTTCAAATGATTATTTAAACCGGTTGCCTATTTCCTCATCCGACAAAACAGATAGAATGGTTTTTCCGTCGGGCGTATAATTCGGCACCCCGGTGGCGAACAACGCATCGATCAGATGCCGTATCTCGTCTTCGGTCATATTTTTACCGTAAGAAAACGCTGCATTTTTTGCCAAACTCAATGCCAGACTTTCACTCCATTCGTCTTTCACGCTCGATCCTTTTTCCCTGACGGTATAAATCATGTCTTTGATCACTTCGACAGGATTCAAGCCGCTGATTCCCGACGGGATTCCGGTCACTGCAAAAGCATTGTTTCCCATATCATTCAATTCAAATCCCATATAATGAAGATCTTCCGACAATAACGGCAACAACGCCGATTCTTCGGGAGTAAATTCTGCCACTTCGGGAAATAAAACACGTTGAGAAACACCTTTTTTCTGCCGGATATACATCAAATATTCCTGATACAACACCCGAATATGAGCCCTCCGTAAATCAATAAACATCAATCCCGATTTTACGGAAGTCAGAACATATTTGCCTTTATACCATAAATATTGTCCCGGCGCTTCACTTGTTTCAGGCCCGGCAAACAAGCGATCCTCCGGCGGCCTCTCCGGTTCACGGTCAATCGGATCCGGATTCGGATCGGGCGAAAAATATTTTCCGGATTTTTCTTTTTCAAATCCTTCATACAATTTTTCCCACTCCATGGAAGGACGTTTGTATTGGGGCGAAGAAGTTTTAAACGGATTATAATCTGTATTGAATTTAGGTTGAGGAGGCGCTGCCGATACCTTCGACGAATAAATCGGAATATCGGGAGCATCCGTCCGGTCGAAATCAATGCTCGGCGCCACATTGAATTTACCCAACGCTTCTTTTACGACAGCAGACAATATCGGCCATATCGCCTGTTCATTTTCAAATTTTATCTCCGTTTTGGTCGGATGAATATTAACATCAATCGTCGAAGGATCTACCGTAAAATAAATAAAATAAGTCGGCATACAGCCTTGAGGAATAAACGGTTCAAATGCCTGCATCACCGCCTTGTGAAAATACGGATGACGCATGTATCGGCCGTTCACAAAAAAATACTGTTCGCCGTTCCGTTTTTTTGCAATTTCCGGTTTTCCGATAAATCCGGTGATTTTTGCAAGCGTAGTTTCGAACTCGATATTCAGCAGTTGTTGATTCAAATGTTTTTGTTGATGAATGCTTTTTCCGAATATCTTTACAATTCGTTGGCGAATGCTTGCGGGAGGCAGATTGAAAACCTCGATGTCGTTGTTGACCAACGAAAAATGAACCTCGGGATTGACCAACGCCATTTGCTGAAATACCGCCAAAATATGCAGAAACTCATAATTGTCGGATTTCAAAAATTTACGTCTGGCCGGAACATTAAAAAAGAGATTCTTGACCATAAAATTACTTCCGGAAGCACAATTCACCGGTTCCTGACTTTCAATTTGCGAACCGGCGATACAGATCCTGACCCCTAATTCGGCATCCGACCTCCGGGTTTTCAGTTCGACCTGTGCCACGGCGGCAATGGAAGGCAATGCTTCTCCTCTGAATCCCATGGTGAAAAGAGCAAAAAGATCTTGCGCCGAGGTAATTTTGGAAGTGGCATGACGTTCGAACGCCATCCGTGCATCGGTACCGGACATTCCCAACCCGTTATCGATCACCTGAATCAGCGTTCGTCCGGCATCTTTGACTATTACCTGAATATTTGAAGCACCGGCATCGATTGCATTTTCAATCAATTCTTTCACCACCGAAGCCGGACGTTGCACCACTTCTCCGGCAGCGATTTGATTACTTACCGAATCCGGCAATAAATGAATAATATCATTCATACTCCATATATAATCAGGCAAATTACAAATTACAATTCCCGATTTTACGCTAGCTTACGCCGAAATAAATCTTTTTCTCGTCCACACCCGGTTACCTGCCGATTCAAATCAAAGAAATGCTTCTCTTGATAAAATTGCTCAATGCTTCACCCTTCAACATATTATTGGAAAGTAAGGCCAAATCGATCAATTGGCGCACCAACTGATTTCCGGAAGCATACTTATCATAAATCTCCTGTTGTTTTCCCTTCAGTCCGGTAATTTCATCCTGAACATTTTTCAGTTCCTCTTTGTCGGCAACCGGAATTTCTTCGTCTTTTTTGTTTTCTTGAGCTTTTTGCAGTTCTCCACGGCGATTTTCAAGCGTCTGCAGTTTAGAATGGATCGGAGTTACCGATTCCGCACATTTTTCTTCTTCATCTTTCAAAATATTCGTAATCAAAGCATGATCGCTGTTTACGACAAAAGTATAACTGTCGGGCATTTCCCCGTAAAAATTAAACCCTGGCTGAAAAGCAGCCATGTCTTTCATCCGGCGCAAAAATTCATTCCGCGTGATCAACACCGGCACCGCATTTTCGCCCAATGCCTCAAATCCGATGACAAATTCCGTTTTTTCGATGTTCGGAACCTGAGATTTAAAAATTTCCTGCAAAGCATCGCGTTGTTCATTCGACAACCGCACTTCCACCGATTTTTCTTTAGGAATCAGGTTATCGACCACATCACTGTCGATTCGTGTAAACCGGCTCTTCCCGAATTTCTGTTCGAGCAGACCCACAAAATGGATGTCTAATTGTCCGTCCATCAACAACACATCATATCCTTTGCTTTTTGCGGCATCGATGTAACTGTATTGTTCTTCTTTATGATTGGTATATAAAAAGACCAACTGACCGTCTTTATCCGTTTGGCTTTCTTTGATCAGTTTGCGGTATTCTTCAAATGTAAAATACAGACCGTCCACATTTTTCAACAGGGCAAATTTTTCCGCACGATCGTAAAATTTCTCGTCGGACAACATACCGTATTCGATGAAAATTTTCAGGTCATCCCATTTTTCTTCAAACTGCTTCCGATCGTTGTTAAAAATCTCCTGCAATCTGTCGGACACTTTTTTGGTGATATGCCCGGATATTTTCTTCACATTGGCATCACTTTGCAGATACGAACGGGAAACATTCAGCGGAATATCCGGAGAATCGATGACTCCGTTGAGCAAAGTCAAAAATTCGGGGACGACACCCTCGACAGAATCGGTCACAAATACCTGATTACAATACAATTGTATTTTATTCCGTTGAACATCAAGATTATTCTTTATTTTCGGAAAATACAAAATGCCGGTCAGATTAAACGGATAATCCACATTCAGATGAATCCAAAACAACGGTTCTTCACTCATCGGATACAAATCCCGGTAAAAATTCTTATAATCTTCCTCGGTCAGTTCCGAAGGCTTGCGCGTCCAAGCCGGACGAATTTCGTTGACAATGTTGTCTTTATCGGTATCCACCTGTTTGCCGTCTTTCCATTCCTTTTGTTTTCCGAAAGAAATTTCGACCGGCAGGAAACGGCAATATTTTTTCAACAATTGAGTAATGCGGGATTCTTCCAAAAACTCCTTATTTTCGTCATCGATGTACAAAATAATATCGGTACCGCGATCCGCCTTATCCGTTTCTTCCATTTTATATTCGGGAGTACCTTCGCACGACCATTTTACGGCTTTGGCATCGTCTTTATAAGATTTCGTTATAATTTCGACCTTTTTCGCAACCATAAACGACGAATAAAACCCGAGTCCGAAATGCCCGATCATGGAAGCCGCATCTTTTTTATACTTCTTCAAAAATTCCTCCGCGCCGGAAAATGCAATTTGGTTAATATACTGATCGATTTCCTCGGCGGTCATTCCTACTCCGCGGTCGAAAATGGTCAAAGTTTTCTTATCCGATTTTACACGCACCGTCAAATCCCCCAATTCACCCTTGAACTCACCCACCGAAGCGAGCGTTTTCAACTTTTGCGTGGCATCCACGGCATTCGACACTAATTCCCGAAGAAAAATCTCATGATCACTGTATAAAAACTTCTTGATGATGGGGAAAATATTCTCGGTGGTAACCCCAATGTTTCCTTTTTGCATCTATTTGAATATTTTAAGTTGTGGTTATTAGTTATTAGTTATTGGTTATACAAGATTTAAACCGTTTTTGAACATACAAAAAAAATGCCAAATACAATTTATCTGACATTATGACTTTAAGAAAGAATATTTGACAGAAGGCAGTTTATTTGTGTCTTTTTTCGCATCTTCGTACCTTTGTACCTTCGCGTTCTTATCCGTTGACACCATACTATTTATTAATTCCCTTCATTCGGGCAAAGATCATTTGACGTTCCAGAGAATACGAATCGCTGTGCTGATCGACATAGGTTAAAATATCCTTTGACAAATGCAGTAAATACTCATCTTTGAAATCATCGGCAAATTTAAATTCATTAAACAGCAAAAAACCGAGCAATTCCAGTTTCTCCAACCCGAGCGTTTCGTTTTCGAAAAGTTCGATGATTTGCCCGGAAGTACGACTTATAAGGTCGTCTTTCGTCAAATTCAGGAAACTGTATGCTTGATTAAATATTTCCCTTTCTTCCTTTTGAGGATTTTCTTTCGTCTTTAACAACAACTCGAAAAGTACCCGTACCAACTCATGAATCTGCCTGATCAAATAATCTTTTTTCAACATACGATCTATCTTTGCCGAATGACGCGCAGCCTGTTTCCGGACAAATCCGGAAACCGCTTCACGCACTTTGTTCCTCTATTTGTGCACCTGTTATTTTGCCGTTTCAATTCGCAATCCGACATCTTCCACACCCCTCAAAACATCGTCACGCATGGCTTGACGGATTACGATTTGATACTTGCCCGTATCGGGAAACGAAAACTTGCTTTTATAAACGAGTGATTGCTGATATAAAGCATTGCAACCGTTTCCCTTCCATCTCCCGAATTCATCGGCCAGCAGATATTGCAACGTATCCGTTTTCAACACCTCTCTGTCGTTATGAATCAATGATACAAAAAAATAAATATTCTGATACGGATAGTCATTGTTGTGACGCAATTCGATGCTCATGTCATATCCCTTCCCGCTATCCCGGATGTCGGGCCGGAATTTGAGTTCGTTATTCTTATTCCACCCCTCGGCAGGAATATGGTTGTATTGAAAATAAACAGAATCACGCCGGTTACAGGAAAACAATCCGGTCAACAACAATAAAAGCGCCGGACAAACCCATTGTATCTTACTGTTCATTTTTCCCGCTTCCGTTAATATCTCTTTTATTCGGTTTCTTCTGAAAATTACCGGGACGACGTTTGACATTACTGCCGTTTTTTTGTCGGTTGTCTTTGTCAAAACGAGTCAGGCTGCCCTCTCCCACTCCATCTTGAAAATCTTTCGATTGGGGAGTTCCTTTGTTTTCTTTGTCCGATTCATCCAAGACAAGATTCTCCGGTTTCAACCCCTTTTTATTCATGGTAATAACCTCGAAAACCCGTTGAGCCGGTATCGACACCAAATTGGCTCCGAAATTCTTGTCTGTGGAATAAGTCATTATTCCTTTTAAAATATCGGTTTTGAAAAGATAATAAGACCCGGTTGTCGTTTCCAACGGAATTTCCCGCGAAGGCATTTTTTTCTGCGACTCCACATAAGCATCCACCTCGTAATTCAGACAACATTTAAGCTTGGCGCACTGTCCGGCCAACTTCTGAGGATTAAGCGAAATATCCTGATAGCGGGCGGCTCCCGTAGTCACCGAAACAAAATTAGACATCCATGTAGAACAACAGAGCGCTCTTCCACACGGGCCGATCCCGCCGATACGTCCGGCTTCTTGTCTTGCCCCGATCTGTTTCATTTCAATCCGAACCCGGAATGTTTCCGCCAATACCTTTATTAATTGACGAAAATCGACCCGGTCGTTCGCGATATAATAAAAAATAGCCTTGTTCCCGTCTCCTTGATATTCCACATCTCCGATTTTCATTTCGAGATTCATATCTTCGGCTATCTTGCGGGCTTGAAGCATGGTAGCATGCTCTTTTGCCTTCACTTCGTAATATTTCTGCATATCCACGGGCCGAACTTTCCGATACACCCGTTTGATATTTTGGCTGTCGAACTTGAAGCCTGTTTTTTTCATTTGCCACAAAACCAATTGTCCGACCAGTGTCACCTCTCCGATATCATGACCGGGAGAAGCCTCCACGGCGACAATATCGCCTTTTTCCAAGGAAATCCCGTTGCTGTTGAGATAATAACTTTTGCGGGTATTCTTAAACTGAACTTCAACAAAATCGGTTAATTTTTCCGCCTCGGGCAGATCCGACAACCAATCATAAACATTCAGCTGATTTTTTTCATGACAACAATTCTTGTCTTTTCCGCAACAGCCCTTTTTCCTTAATCGAATTTTATCATTTGCTTCAAAATCCATATCTTTCTTTATTTATCCGGGCAGATTCTTCAGTATTTGCAACAAAAATCGCCAAAACTTGTCGACTGTGGGAATAAGCATTTTTTCACCCGGCGAATGCACGTCCTGTAAAGTAGGGCCGAAAGAAATCATATCCAACGACGGATATTTTTCCAAGAACAACCCGCATTCCAATCCCGCATGAATCGCCTTGATATGAGGCTCGGTACCGAACAATTCGAGATATGACTTCTTCGCGACTTTCAAAATTCCGGAATCCCGATTCGGTTTCCATCCGGGATAACCGTCGCCATGTTTCACTTCGGCGCCCGCCAACAAAAATACGGCTTCCACCATTTGCAAAACATTTTGCTTTTCGGATTCGGTCGAACTGCGTTGACTTGTCCCCACCACAATCGTATTTTCATCTTGTTTCACCGAAGCAAGATTCGTGGACGTTTCCACCAATCCGGGAATATCTTTGCTCATGGATATGACACCGTGCGGACAAGCATACAATGCATTCAATAAAAGATTCGTCGTTTTTTTATCGATGACGGAAGACGGAGCCGCAACCGATTCCAACGTCAAAGTCATTCCGCCGGTTTCGATCCCCTTAAATTCATCTTCGATTTGATGGACAAAAACATTGAAATCGGCGCTGATATGTTCCTTATCGCCGGCCGGTATTCCGGCAACGGCAAATGCCTCCCTCGGAATCGCATTCCGGAGGTTCCCCCCTCCTATTTGAGATAAAACAAGAGCATATTTTCCGGCCGATTGCCACAAGAAACGATTCAACAATTTATTCGCATTGGCCCGTCCGAGATGAATATCGCATCCCGAATGTCCGCCGAGAAGTTTCTCGATATTCACCTTGAAATAAAAATAATCTTCGGGCACCGGTTCCGACCGATACGAAAACGTCGCCACCGTATCCGCCCCGCCGGCACAACCGATAAACACCTCGCCTTCATCTTCCGAATCCAGATTCAACAAGATCTTTCCCGTAACAAAATGCTGTTGTACGGCTTTCGCCCCGGAAAGACCGGTTTCTTCATCAATCGTAAACAAACATTCTATTTTCCCGTGCTCGATATCGTCGGAAGCCAAAACGGCCAGCGCGGCCGCCACACCGATTCCGTTATCGGCGCCTAAAGTCGTCCCTTTCGCTTTCAACCAATCGCCGTCGATATAAGGCTGAATCGGATCCTTTTCAAAATCATGTTCAACTTCCTTATTTTTTTCGCAAACCATATCCACATGCGATTGCAAAATCACCCCCGGCAAATGTTCTCTTCCTTTCGTCGCCGGCTTCGTAATCAGCACGTTCCCGACAGCGTCTTTTTTAGTATCTAATCCGTGAGTTTTTCCGAACTCGACCAGATAAGCGACTATTTTTTCTTCTTTTTTGGAAGGCCGCGGTATTTTGGTTATCTCGTCAAAATATTTCCAAATAATGGCCGGTTTTAAATCTTTTATATTCATGTATTTATTCTTATGAGTTAATACAAAACGCATTCCGCAAAAATAGTGTTTTTATACGGATAATCGATAAAAATCAACGATTTGTTTGGCCTTTTCTCCACTCATCCAGATAAAGTTCCGCCTCATCCGGATCGACGGATACCCCGGTTGCCCGAAACACCCGTAAAAATGTCGCCGCAAGAATACGGACATCCGTCCGGAACGAAATCCGATCGACATACTCCACATCCAAAGCCAATCGTTTGTCCCAATCCAATAAATTCCGTCCCGAAATTTGAGCCGCTCCCGTTATTCCGGGACGAATGCAATGCCGTTTTTTTTCCGTTTCGGTATAATAAGGCAAATAACGCTCCAACAACGGGCGAGGCCCCACCAAGCTCATTTTTCCGGTTAAAACATTCCATAATTCGGGAAGTTCATCCAACGAATATTTTCTCAGAAAGCGCCCGAAAGGGGTCATCCGGTCTCTATCCGGCAACACATTTCCGTTTTGATCAAAGACGGTTTTCATGGTTTTGAATTTTACGATGGTAAAAATCCGCTCATTTTTTCCCGGACGTTTCTGGAAAAAGAAAGGACATTCACCGGTATCTCCCAAAACCGCGATCATAACAAGCAATAAAACGGGAAACAACCCGCATAAAAAAATAAAACTCAAGACGATATCCATCAATCGTTTTAAAAAAGCATCATACATAAACTTACCATTCATATCGGTATAACGGAAAATAATTCGTCGAAGGAATTTGATCACCGAACCGTTTTTCGACCAATGCATCATATTCGGGCCGGTTGACAATCCATTTCCAAACCTTAAAAACAGATCGTTCGTCAGAAAAACGGGATTTAAACTCGAACAATCCGTCCTCCCGACCGCCATATCCGCCTCCCAAATGCAAATATTTCAATCCGGATCGAGTTCCGAATTGCCGGGCAGCGTCGATAATCACTTTCAACGGAGACAAATGTAAAAACTTACCCGGCACCGCACCCAAATGATACTGCATAAATTCATTGCAACAAGTAAATAATCCGCCGCCCGCTATTTCACCTTTATATTCGGCCAATAAAAGACAGGTTTGAAAATCCGGCGCATTCATGATTTTCTCGAAATAATCGTCGGGGAAAAAGTACTTTTTCCCGGCATTCAAGCGTTCCATCGTTTGAGAATAAATACGGGCAAATGCCGGATATTCCTTTTTTTCCGCTATCCGGACTTTCAATCCGAGTGCATCTATTTTTTTTATTTGCCGTCTTAATGAACAACTATACCGGGTAAGTTGTTGTTTATCGCATAATTTCAGATCAAGGTAAACCGTAGTATTTACAGCTTCGACCTTCCCCATATTTTCCGGAAAAACGGAGGATTCGGGAATTAAGGGATGTAATCGGGAAAAGGCGGAAATAATTTTCTTCCGGAAAAAATAATCGGAAAGAGCATCTTTGAAATTCGAATATATTTCTCCGGGTATGAATACCCGACCGGTCAATAAGCCGCCATACCCGTAGGCAGAAGTAGCATCGCGAAAAGGAGAACCGGCAATATCACGGATGATGACCGGAAAACACAGCTTGTAGTTACCTTCGGAATAAGATAACAAAAAGCTGTCTCCAAAATTTCGAGGGATAAGCTCATGATACAGGGAAGTGTGATAAACATCATAAGTGGACATTCCCGACAATTGTTTTTGCCAAGCCCCCTTATCGTATAGTGGAATTTCCGTAAAACTCATTGATTTCAACGTATTTATCCCGAATTAATACTCGAATAATATCGATTTTAACTAATTTTTTCAAGATTTTATATTTGCAGTAAAATTCGTGAAAAAAAATTAAAAATCATTCAAAAAGTAACATTCAAAGCTAAAAAGATACAAACATAAATATTTTTCATATCTTTGCAGCGGATATTCTCCCGGAATATCTGCAAAAATAACGTTTAATAAACAGGAACACAATAAATTCAGCTATGAAAGGAGAGATAATTATGAACTGTATAACATTAATAACTAAATTTTCAAATTTAAAAAGAGGAGAAATGAAAACACGTAAACACTTAATTGCGTTATTATTCGTGATGGTGCCGCTTTTTGCGTTCTCTCAATCGCAAAAAGAGACTGTCAGCTTAAACAAATTCTGGGATAATTGGTTTATTTCCGCCGGCGGCGGTGTACAAACCTTTATCGGTGAAAGTTATCGAGACGATCAAAGAGGCGATTTCTTTAAGTTTAAAGACTATTGGACTCCGGCGGTAACACTCTCTGTGGGTAAATACTTTACTCCGGTAATCGGATTGCGTATCCAAGGATACGGTTGGTCAGTGTATGACAAACCCATCTATGGCGACAACAAAATTAAATATATTGGCGGCCACGGGGATGTTATGTTCAATTTGAACAACTTATTCGGGAAGTACAATCCGAATCGTTTTTTCACCATCACTCCGTGGTTGGGAGCAGGGTTCAATTACAGATTCGCAGATAATGATGCTCCTTTTACATGGGGCAAAAGGAGAAATGCAAGCATCAACGGTGGTGTTCTTTTGGGATTCCGCTTGACAAATGCGATTGATTTGAACCTGGAAGTACAAGGCATGATGACAGGAGACGACTTCAACAATGTCGTTGTCGATCGTTCTTATGAAGGTATTGCAGCCGCAACTATAGGTCTTACTTACAAATTCAAAAAACGCGATTTCGAAGTATGCCAACCGATGGATCAAGCTTTGATCGATCAATTGAACGGACAAATCAATTCTTTGCGTAATGATTTGAATGCTTGCTTGGCCAAAACTTGTCCTCCTTGTCCTGCCGTTAATTGTCCGGAAGTACCGAAACCAGCGACTGTTGTTCAAGGCGAATGTCCTCCCGCAGCATTCGGAGTGGTTAAATTTTCTATCGGAAGTTCTGTTATCACAACAGATCAACAACTTAACGTTTACCTTGCGTCTGACTACTTGAAGAATCATCCGGACGTAAACATCAAAGTTGTAGGTTATGCCGACAAGAAAACAGGTAATCCGACCCTTAACCTGAAACTTAGTGAACAACGAGCAAAAGCCGTTACCAAAATGTTGGCCGACAAATACGGAATTGCTCAAAACCGTATCGAAACTTCTTGGGACGGTGATAAAGTACAACCGTATTCTACCAACGAATGGAACCGCGTTGTTATCTTTGTTCCGCAAAAGTAATCACCAGAAAATGATTAATCATAAAAAAGCAACCTCATACGGGGTTGCTTTTTTCATGCTTAATAAGTACATGGACTCGGCAAAATTTAAGGTCTATTATTTCAACCGCGAAGACGGAAAGACACAAAGTCGCAAAGAATTTAAACTTTATGTCTTTCCGTCCTTGCGATTTGGCGTTTAAAACATAAATTGTTTTTTGCAATATACTTATTCGGATTTAATATCCTTTTTCAGCCGGCTTTTTGTACCTTTGTTTTTTCATTGACAAGATAAATGAATGAAAAAAAACAGAATTGACATCATCACGCTGGGGTGTTCGAAAAACATCGTGGATTCAGAAAGGCTCATACGTCAGTTAACGGCATCCGGATATACGGTAAAACACGATTCCGACAAAGTAGAAGGAGAAATTGTCGTCATAAATACTTGCGGTTTTATCGGCGATGCCAAAGAAGAATCCGTCAACACCATCCTGCAATTTGTCGATGCAAAGAAAAAGAAGCGGTTGAAAAAACTGTTTGTCATGGGATGTTTGTCGGAGCGCTATCTCAAAGAATTGCAGGAAGAAATTCCCGAAGTCGACAAATTTTACGGAAAATTCGACTGGAACGGATTAATCACTGATTTGGGAAAATCATATCATGCTTCCTTACGCTTGGAAAGAGAATTGACAACTCCTCCGCATTATGCTTATGTCAAGATATCGGAAGGATGCAGTCGTACCTGTTCATATTGCGCAATCCCCATCATCACGGGAAAGCATATCTCCCGACCGATGCAGGATATTGTGAATGAAGCCAAAATACTGGTTGAAAAAGGAGTCAAAGAAATTCAACTGATTGCGCAAGATCTCACATTTTACGGATTGGACACCACCCAAAAAAAACAATTGCCCGAATTGGTGGAAAAATTATCGGATATAAACGGATTGGCGTGGATCAGGTTACATTATGCTTACCCGGCCCTTTTCCCGGACGATTTACTGCGGGTCATGCGGGAGCGGGATAACGTTTGCAACTATTTGGACATTGCCTTTCAACACATCAGCAACAACATGTTGAAGTTGATGCGGCGGAACATCACCCGAAAAGAAACATACGGGTTAATCGAAAAAATCAGGAAAGACATACCGGACATTCATTTGCGCACAACCCTGATGGTCGGGCATCCGGGTGAAACGGAAAAAGACTTCGACGAATTAAAACAATTTGCAAGAGACATTCGTTTTGAACGATTGGGCGGTTTTGTATATTCAGATGAAGAAGGAACATATTCCAACATTCATTATCAAGATCTGATTCCGAGCGAAGAAAAACAACGCCGGTTAGACGAAATAATGTCGATACAGGAAGAAATCGCCGGGGAAATCGCCGGCCGGAAAATCGGACAAACCTTTAAAACCATTATCGACAGAGAAGAAAAGGATTATTATATCGGACGAACCGAATATGATTCTCCGGAAGTCGATCCCGAAGTTTTGATCCAAAAAGATCAACGACTGATTCCCGGAGATTTCCGACCGGTACGCATAACTGGAACCCAAGGATTCGATTTATTCGGAGAAGTATCGAAAACATATTCTGATGTTGCAATTTCTTGAAGTTATATTACTCTAAGTACATGGCAGAATTTAATATCTACTATTTTTTACGACATACTTAAAAAATACGAATCGAATGAAAAAGATGATATCTCATTTAGCCGGAAAACTGAATTTATCCGAAAAGATGACGTCTCAAATCATCGAAGCCACTATTTCGGTGATCAAGCAAAGACTTCTTTTGGGTGAAACCATTTTGGTGAATGACATTGCTTTATTCGGAACGGAAAAAAGGATGGAACAAATACTGATTTATCCGGATAAACTTGTCAAGGTCCTTATCCCGCCCAAATTAGTTCCCAATATAACATTCATCCATTCTTCTTCAATCGGAATCATCCCGGATACCCGCATTCGCGATTTGAAAACATTAATCACCATTCAGGCCGGTTTGGATGAAGCGTCCGCCCAACTTTTTTCAGACTTTTTGATCAAGGAAATCTCGACATTACTGGAAACAGATTCTTTTTGCACATTAAACGGATTGGGTACATTTAAGAAACAACTGAAACCCGAATTTTCTTTTCACCCGGCATCCACAACATACCGCAACAGATACCGGATCATTTTCCTTCCGGAAAAATCATTCCGGGACGAAATCAATAAGGCATTTTCTTTTTTTGAACCGATTATCGTCGGAATCAAAAAATTGCCGGAAAAGAAACAACCTTCTCCGAAAGAAATCTTCGAGGATTTGGAAAAAATCGTAAAAACCATCCAAACATCCCCCAAAGACACGATAAACGTTTCTGCATCATCCGATCTTCTCGAAAAAACACAAGAAACACTTGTCGAAGAACCGGAAAATACAGCCAACAACCTGCCGACTCCGTGCAATGCAGTCGAGCATATTGAAGAAATAATTGAAGAAACAGTCGAAACATTTCCGGTATCGATCAATGACAACGATAATGACAATTCCGAAAATCAACCGGAACCCGGAACCGATGAACAGGAAACAGCCGCTGTTATTACCGTTGAAAATATACAGCCGGAAAATCAATACGTTCTGCCGGAACAGCAAGAACAGCCGGAAACAACAGATGAAAACATTCCTGAAATCACGACGGAAATAGAGCATTATATCGCAGAGAGAGCATCCGTTTCAGAAGACAATATCACGGAAGCCGCCATTTCAGACATCAATATCGATATTGAGGCAATCATGACCGCAGTCGACACAGAGGAAGCCATAGAGGATGGTCGTGACCATTTTGATCAAACACCGGAGCAACAAACGCCGGAACATCAAATTCCGAACGATGAAAAAGAAATCGAATCTGACCGGGAAGAAACCCACGTTCCACCGGCATTCGTCAATTTTAATCCCATCGACATCGACGCAATCATGTCGACGGTTGACTCCTATTATCTGAAAGAAGAAGAGGAAACATCCGGAAACATGCCGAAAAATGCCTACCGGGAACCCGTAACACCGGTAGTTGAATCCGGTACCGATACAAATTCTACGGAAAGTCCGGCCAATGATCCGGAAAAATCCGAATCCGAAAAAAAAGAAGAAAACCGGTTATTGGTTCCGGAAAATGAAGATTCCTCCGACACGGACGTAAAAATAAAAAACAAGAAAAAGCGAATCTTATTTATTTCGGCCATCTCATTCATTGTTCTATTAATGATTGTCGTCATCAAAGTAAATTCGGATAAAAAAGAGGTCATTCAAGTCAGTTCCGAAATGTCTCACTCAAAACCGGAATCATCCCCGAATGACACAGAAAATAACGACGTCGACAAAGTTTTGGGCGTCGAAGACATTAAACCGGGAGTAGATCTGTTTACCTTGTCGGAAAAATATTACGGGAACAAGATCTTTTGGATATATTTATACGAAGCCAATAAAAGTTTGATTCCCGATCCGATAAAATTAGATTCGGGAATTCAGCTGATCATTCCGAATCCCGATGCTTACGGATTTGATATTCAAAGCCCGGAAGCCATAGAATTAGCCAAAAGAAAAGGAGATGCCATGCTGACAGAAAAGGTCAAGTAAAAGATGATTCGGTATCAAAAATCAAGCCTGAGAATCGGAATGCCGGCTCTTGATGCTTCATTCCAATCCTTAAAACTTTTGCTTTTTTAGTTAATCCATTAACAATTTTTATCAGAAAATGTAATGCAAAAGAGCGGTATCCTCTTTACTTTTGCAAGCCTTCAAAATAAAAAGAATATAAAATAAAAAACATATCAATATGAGTCAAACGGTAGATCTTCGAGAGTTAACCGAACGGATTGAAAGTAAGAGTTCGTTCCTGAATATGATTACAATGGGCATGGATCAGGTAATCGTAGGCCAAAAACATTTAATAGAATCCCTTTTAATCGGGTTGCTTTCCGATGGTCATATTCTGCTGGAAGGAGTTCCGGGATTAGCTAAAACATTAGCCATAAAGACATTGGCATCTTTGGTGGATGCCAAATACAGCCGAATCCAATTTACGCCCGACTTATTGCCGGCAGACGTTGTCGGCACCATGATCTACAGTCAGAAAACAGAGGAATTTTTGATCAAAAAAGGGCCTATTTTCGCCAATTTTATATTGGCGGATGAAATAAACCGTGCCCCGGCAAAAGTTCAGAGCGCCTTGTTGGAAGGGATGCAGGAACGTCAGGTAACCATCGGGGACAATACCTACAAGCTGCAAGATCCGTTTTTGGTGATGGCAACACAAAACCCGATCGAGCAGGAAGGAACGTATGCATTGCCCGAAGCACAAGTCGACCGTTTCATGTTGAAAGTGATTATCGGGTATCCCAAGAAAGAAGAAGAAAAACAAATCATCCGTCAAAATATCACCGGAGAAAAGAAAGTGCTTAAGCCGGTTTTAAAAGCCGAAGAAATTTTGGATGCCCGTAAAGTCGTACAAGAAGTATACCTCGACGAAAAAATCGAAAAATACATTGTCGACATTGTGTTTTCGACTCGTTATCCCCAAGATCACGGATTAGCGAACCTGAAAAGCATGATTTCGTTCGGAGCCTCTCCTCGTGCTTCCATCAATCTGGCATTGGCGGCAAGAGCTTATGCGTTCATCAAACGTCGGGGGTACGTGATTCCGGAAGACGTGCGGGCCATTTGTCATGATGTTATGCGCCACCGGATCGGATTGAGCTACGACGCAGAAGCGAATGAAATGACTTCCGAAGAAATCATCAGCGAAATTTTGAATAAAGTGGAAGTTCCGTAAATAACGATATGCACAAACATCAAGAGACAAAATAATATAGAGATGGAAGAATTTAATATCTACTATTTTAAACGCAAAAACACAAAGTCACAAAGATTTTAAACTTCGCATTTTTCCGGCTTTGCGTTTAAAATATAAATTATTTTTTACGGCATGCTTAATAATAATGATTTGAAAAAACCGAATTAATGAAAAAAATATATCCGATATTGATCCTGCTTCTTTTTTGTGCATCAGGCCAAGCTCAACAATCCGGTTCTGATTACATTTCCACCATGAGAATCGGCCCGTTCAAGCTCGGCGCCAAAAAAGCGGAAATCGAAACCATCATTAATAAACCGATTATTCTAAACGATGACTCAGAGGTTAAAATCACATACAAAGGCTCCGTTTATACGCTGTCATTTCAGGTGGGAGAAGAAGAAGATTTAGTGTTATCAAGCATTAAATCATCCGATACCCCCTTAAAAACAAAAAGCGGAGTCGGTATCGGGAGCAATAAAATGCAGATCCTCGGCATCTACGACAAATACAGCATCAACATTCAGAATTGGTATGATGACAGCAACAGCGGCGTACCCAAAGATAAAGTTCAAGGTATTGCATTAAAAGACGATGATGCCGGAACCTATATTTTGTTTAAAACAACCGACAGAATAGTCACCGAAATAACCGTATGTTACAACGATGAAGATTGATGACAAGATCAACTCCGAAAATTATAAATTGCAAATTATAAATCGTGAAATTAAAAATACCTTGTGGCAACAACCGGTGAATTATTAAAAAAAGTTCGTCAAATCGAAATCAAAACCAGAGGATTGTCCAAAAATATTTTTGCCGGACAATACCATTCTGCGTTCAAAGGAAGAGGTATGGCTTTTTCCGAAGTCCGGGAATATGAATTCGGAGATGATGTCCGGGACATCGACTGGAATGTGACGGCCCACTATAATCGTCCGTACATTAAAGTATTCGAGGAAGAACGCGAATTAACGGTAATGCTTCTGATCGACGTTTCGGGAAGCCGGGAGTTCGGTTCGAAAGAAATGACAAAACAAAACATGATGACCGAGATTGCCGCCACATTGGCCTTTTCAGCCATTTTAAACAACGACAAAATCGGCGTCATCTTTTTTTCGGATAAAATAGAAAAGTTTATTCCGCCTCAAAAAGGGCGGAAACACATTTTATACATCATCCGGGAACTGATCGATTTCGAACCGCAAGACAAAGCCACCAATATTTCTCAAGTATTGAAATACCTGACCAACGCCATCAAAAAACGTTGCACGGCTTTTTTGATCTCCGATTTTATCGACCCCGAAAATTTTAAAGATGCACTGACCATTGCCAACAAAAAACACGATGTGGCAGCCGTTCAGGTTTACGACGAACGGGATACGAAAATCCCGTCCATCGGACTGATTAAATTAAAAGATGCGGAAACGGGCAAAGAACAGTGGATTGATACTTCTTCGGCCAAGGAACGAAAAAGATTCGAAGAGAATTGGACGGCGCTCAACCTCAAAACAAATGACGCATTTATTCGAAGCAAAGTGGATGCTGTATCGGTAAAAACCAACGAAGATTATGTAAAGGCGTTGATGCTTTTGTTTGCCAAAAGAGTCTGATGAATTAAGAATTAAAAGTTAATATGATATTATTGAATAGAATCAGATCCATCGTTTTTTTCTTGTTATTTTTGTTGATGCCGGCGGCATTGCTTTTCGGGCAATCGCCCACCGTAAAAGCAAGCATCGACTCCATATCCATTATGGTCGGCTCGCAAGCCAAAATCCGGTTGGAAATCTCCAAAGCTTTGACGAACAATATCACCATTCCGTTGTTGAGCGACTCGATCATTCAAGGCCTTGAAATTGTGGACGTTCCCAAACTCGATACGGTAAAATTCGGCAATAATCAGGAACAAATCAATGTTAATTATTCCGTCACAAGTTTTGACGAAGGGCTATATTATATTCCGCCTTTTGCCGTAGTCTCTCAAAACGACACCATCTATTCCAATTCATTGTCGCTGAAAGTCAACACCATGAAAGTGGATACTGTATCAAAAGCTTTTTACGACATCAAACCCGTCCTGAGCCCCCGATTTGTGTTGGCGGATTACATTTATATATTGGTCATTGTTTGGGTCATATTGGTTATTTTGGCGGTATTGATTTACTTTTTGTTTTTCAAACCCAAAAAGGCAAAACTGATCTTCAAGAAAAAAACGGAACTGCCGCCGCATGTCAAAGCTCTCCGGGCTTTGGAAGAAATCAAACAAAAGAATCTTTGGCAGCAAGGATTGAACAAAGAATATCATACCCAGCTGACCGATGTTTTGCGAACCTATTTATTCGAACGATTCGGAATTTCCGCACAGGAAATGACGTCGGACGAAATTTTATCATCCGTCCAAGCTTATCATGAAGCAGAATCGGCATCCGAAAATTTAAAGCAGGTGTTGAAATTGGCGGATTTGGCCAAGTTTGCAAAATTCACGCCGTTGCCGAACGAAAACGACTTGAGCTATGTCAATTCCCGTTTATTCATCAGTCAAACGCAGCCCGAAGAGGTACCGGAAAAAAACGACCAAAAAAATTCTCAACAAGAAAACAATCCAGCATCCGGGAAACAGCCGATGCAATAATCGAATCGAAAAAAAATGACTTTTGCACATCCCACATATCTCTATCTTTTATCGGGACTGATTCCGATCATCATTTGGTATATTTGGAAGCGGAGTAAAGCTCAGGCATCACTGCAAATATCCTCCACGAGAGCTTTCGATCAAAAAAAACCGACATGGAAAGTCCGGTTCAGGCATATCCCGTTTATTTTACGAATGATAGTTTTAGCGCTGATCATCATTATTTTGGCACGTCTGCAATCGTCCAATCATTGGCAGAAGTCTTCCACCGAAGGAATCGACATTATGATGGCGATGGACATTTCATCGAGCATGTTGGCCCAAGATTTACAACCCAACCGGATCGAAGCCGCCAAATCGGTGGCGGCAACATTCATCAACAGTCGTCCGAACGACAATATCGGATTGGTGGTTTTCGCAGGTGAAAGTTTTACTCAATGTCCTCTCACCACCGATCACGCCGTATTATTGAATCTGTTGAAAGACATCCGCTGCGGCATGATCGAAGACGGTACAGCCATCGGGTTGGGACTGGCCAATGCCGTAAGCCGGTTGAAAGACAGTCAGGCCAAATCGAAAGTCATCATATTACTGACCGACGGTTCCAATAACCGCGGAGACATCGCTCCGATAACGGCTGCCGAAATCGCCGAAACATTCGGCATCCATGTTTATACAATCGGCGTCGGAACAAAAGGGGAAGCTCTGGTTCCTGTTCAGATGGCCTACGGAACCGATTACGTTAAAGTACCGGTGGAAATCGACGAAGAAACCTTGAAAAAAATAGCAAACACCACCGACGGAACCTATTTCCGGGCCACGAATACCTCCAAATTGAAAGAAATCTATGCCGAAATCGACGAAATGGAGAAGACCAAAATCAATGTGCAGAATTACAGCAAACGACACGAAGAATACGCCCTATTTGCGATTATTGCCTTTATCCTGTTGTGCACGGAAATTCTGTTGCGCAATACCGTGTTGAAAACAACGCCGTAAGTTTCTTTGTCATCTGCCATACCCATACCATACGGTGGCGGATCACCATAGCTGCTTTGATTTCGGGGTTAAGAAATACAGTTATAAGCTATAGTCATTGGTTATTAATCTGCTACTTTTGTATTTGATTCGTGTCAAAAATAACGTTGTTCCGCCGGGAACAAAAGACTGACTGGTAAGGAGAAGCTTCCCCATCCCTGATAGGTATTTCCACATCCATTATCCGCGGATGCGGACTCTCCTATGCATCATTGACACAATTTCTATTTTGTCGAAATTAGCGTCCTGAAATAGAGGATGATCGGATAGTTCTTCCCAACATTTAAGTTCGGCTGCATGAATTCGGATAATTTTTTGGCGGGACATAACACTATGATATCTTATTTTTTAAAGTTTTTAACTTTATATCCTCCTGTTTTAAGAGCACCTATATATTCTATAACATGTAAATCTTTCAAATGGCTTAAATACCGTTCTATAGTCCGTTTAGACATTTTAAGTAGTTTACAAATTTCATCTACTTTTATATTTTCATGGACTTCAATAATATTAATGATTTCAGTCTCTGTTTTTGATAGTTTTATACCGCCATTTATACCGCCATTTATACCGCCATTATTTTTATCCTTTTCATTATCAGTATCTTTTATACCGCCACTCTCCCATGGATTAGAAAAATCAGCAATAATTTTTTCGATAAATTTTTCTTTGATTTTCACTCCAAATACACCAAAAGTATTCAAATCGAATTCAGCAGGTTCGTTTCCGTTGTTTTTCAAATCCAATTGAGCATTTTCTATCCCCCTGTTGAAACGGTTAACATAACCCATTACTCGCATGGATTCGGCAATTACCAAGTTTCGGTAATCGCTGACGTTTGGAAAATTCTCCGGACGAGCATTTCCGTATAATCCACCGGGATTAACAATTTCTATTCTATCTGAATATTGATAAAACTTTATAGGTGAAGTGATTTCATACGAACGATGCATAAGCGAGTTCATTAAAAACTCCCTGATTGCAGAATCCGAAAAATTGAATACATTCTCTTCAATAAGTGCGGAAACAGGTATTGGGCGTTTTTTTATAATATTGATTTTTACAAAACTATTTAAATCATTAACAATAGAAATCAAATCGCCTGAAAACTGTGTGTCTGCCAACACATTGGATGCAATCGTAGTCCCTTCGAACTTAACGTATTGAACGTATGCTGTCGAAAAGAAATACCAAACATTATTACCGAACATCAAAATTCCTGCGTTAGTCGGGCAATCATAAACTAAATCATAAAAACGCAAAGATGCCAATTGTAATTTAATATCCCGATTGTCATTAGCTAATATTTCGGCACTCACGGCTTTGGGTAAATATGTCATTTTAAAAAGATTGATATTCAAATCATTAATTGTAGAACCAAAACATGGTCGTTCGTCAAAAGTTTTTGCATTTGAAGTTCTTTTTTCAGTTAATAAACGTTCTTCCATTTCGTTAGCAATTCCACGCCGCGGACCAATCCGAATCCAAATTTTATACCTTTGTACCGAACCGGCGGAAAATGGGCGGGAAATACTTCAACGACAACTACTTCTCCTTCATCGAACGTATAACTGTGAACAGTCATTGCCGGCTGAGGTAAAATATTTCCATCGGAACGTATTGCGGCAATATTTTTCAGTAACTTGTCGGTTACTTTTAAGCCGGATAATTTACAAGACGTATTATGAACACCGATGAGCAAATACCCCGGTTTTTGATGATTTGCCAAATCGTTTGAAAATGCACAAATTGCTTCTGCAAATTTATCTGTATCATCGGTAGCTATTGTTCGTTCAACACAGTCGCTTTCCTTGTCGTTGATTAACTCTAATATTTTTTCTTTTGATAACATAATGCTTTGAAATCAGGTTACAAATGTACTAAATATAAATCTATAGACCTTACTGAATCTTAACAGCTTTGTCAATAACATTACTCGAAAAACTATTCAAATAAATATTTGTAGTCGATAAATCACTGTGTTCAAGAATCTGCGAGATAATTTCATGTGGTACTTGATTATCTTGTAAAGTCATTGCTATTGTATGTCGAAGATAGTAACTTGTTAAAATCAATATCCCGAGATCGGCGTAGCGTCTTTTGCCATAGCCGCCGGAGCTTGCCTCGATTTCAGGGTTAAGAAATACAGATATTAGTTATTAATCTGTTATTTTTGTATTCGATTCGTATCAAAAATAACGTTGTTCCGTCGGGAACAAAATATTGGTAGGGAAAAACCTCAAATCCCACCGCTGCGGCGTATATGTTGTCCGCCCGCTATTCTATTCGGAAGGACATGCTGTCCGATAAAAAGAAAATGTTTCAATTATAAATAAAAATCATTCTTTGCTTATTCGTTTTTTAAAAAGGTATTTCTATGGAAGCCGGACTGCAAGTCCTTTTGAATAAGCAGGCAGACGGACAACATCTCCGCTACTACGGCGGAAAAGTGAAAACGGACTGCCGATTCGAAGTTCGCGGTGCACGAAAGAATACCGATAACCGATCATTTCATGCTCTGAAAGAGCAAAATCAATGCACAAGGCTTCCACAGCCTTAACTTCCGTAACAACCCCTCCAATACCCACCTTCGGAGATTAGGGGCTTGTATTCCGCTTGTTTATTCAAAAGGACGTGTAGTCTGACGGTATAAAAATACAATATCTTCAGGAGTTCAGGTGTAATCCAACGGAAAATTACTTTTTCTCTCAAAAAAATGGTATATCCTGATTTTCTTACAAGAAAAGAGGTATTTTTGTAACGTAATTTATGATGACTAAACAGCAACATATTGGTTATTAGGTAAATACAGCAGAAGATGATTGGGGTTCTGTTGAATTGTTATTCAATGGGGGAAAATATTTGCAGTCCTTGTTTTGGGCTCATTTGGTTTTGGAAAAATTGGCAAAAGCACTTTAGGTTAAAAATCACGAAGAAAACGTGCCTCTTAAAATTCACAATTTGACTTTACTTTTAGAACAAGCAAATGTTGAATTAGGCGAAGATAATATTAAATTTTTATATAATTACAACACTTTTCAACTTTCAAGCCGTTACCCCGATTATTTAAATAAGATTTACAAAGTTTGCACAAAACAATTCACAGAAACACAATTAGATAAAGTTAAAGAAATAAGAAAATGTTTACTCGAAATGCTGCCATAAAAACGATTAGAAACTATGCTAAAGAGATTAACGAAACGGGCGTTAATCTGCGTAAAGTGATAATGTTCGGTTCGTTTGCAAAAGGAACGCAACACGAATGGTCGGACATTGACGTTGCGTTGGTGGCTGACAACTTTTCCGGTGTCGGTTTTTTGGACAGACAGCGTTTTTCCGGCATTGGCATAAAAAAGCCGTATATCAGAATTGAGCCGATAACCTACCCGACTGATTATTTTCAAGAAAGCGATCCTTTCATCGAAGAAATAAAAAATACAGGAATAGAAATAATTTAAAAAACGACATTATGATATAAACAAAAAATGTACTGACAAGCACTATTTATTTCGATTTTTCGGAATAATAAGACATATATAAAATAGCGATTTTAACGCTATACATGTTGTTTATCTTCCACAAATTACCCGCCTCCGCGTCGTAAGCCATGTTATCCGTCCTCTTTTTTATTTGAAAGGGTCTGTGGTCCGCCAATTAAATCCCGGTCTGTTTCCTGTGTTCATGTAATTATTCCTTATTATTATTATTATCGGAGAACATGTCCTTCCGAATAGACAAGAGGACGGACAACATGTCCGCCTTGACGGAGGCCTTTGATTTCAGGGTTAAGAAATACAGTTATTGGTTATCAATCCCGCTGCGGAGGAAATCTTTTAATCAACGATATGTAAGTACCCGGCAAAATTTAATTTAAATTATTTTAAACGCAAAAATGCAAAGACACAAAGCCGCAAAGATTTTAAACTTCGCGTCTTTCCGCCTTGGCGTTTAAAATATAAACTATTTTTTTCACCATACTAAGGGCTTATCGTCTAAAATTAATGCCGTAGGCATTGTATATTGGTAGAAAAATGCAATCCTCATCCGGTTATTGTCCCGTAGGGACAAAATTTCATATCCCGTCCCTGCCGGGACGGTGCGGGAGATGTGGAATATTTTTCTACCAATATTTGACCCCTCCGGGGTCCGAATAGCATCATTTGTATTTCCTTTATAATCCCGCCGTGGCGGACATATTGTCCGCCCGCTATTCTATTCGGAAGGACATGCTGTCCGATAAAAAGAAAATACTTCAATTATAAATAAAAATCATTCTTTGTTTATTCGTTTTTTAAAAAGGTATTTCTATGGAAGCCGGACTGCAAGTCCTTTTGAATAAGCAGGCAGACGGACAATATGTCCGCTGCGGCGGAGTGTTGTCCACCAACGGCGAGATCTAAAAATCACTACCAAGCAACATTATTATCTTTTAACCATTTCTTGGCTTCTTCATTCCCTAATTTTGCTGCTATTTTAAAATTTTCAACAGCCTCATCATGCTTACTTAAATCAGATAACGCGTTTCCTTTGTTGTTATACGCAAGTGCAAAGTCAGGATTTAACGCTATGGCCTTATCGTAACATTGTATTGCCTCTTCTTTCCTGCCTAAATCAGATAACGCATTCCCTTTGTTGTTATACGCATATGCATAGTCACTCTTTAACTCTATGGCTTTATCATAACATTGTATTGCCTCTTCTTTCCTGCCTAAATCAGATAACGCATTCCCTTTGTTGTTATACGC
>WRGA01000103.1 GCA_009787405.1 Candidatus Azobacteroides sp. | reverse complement strand
TTTAATAAAGTTTCTCCATCCATATTATGCAATGTTTTTGTTAAATCTATATTTTTATCATTGGTTTCATAAATAATAAAATTTTCCCAATGATCATTATAACTATACCCTTCTGATTTATGCCACTTTTCGATATAAAATCTCACATTTTTATATTTACTTATAGAAAATAAGTTCCATAAAGCATTTTCAATTTCTGGAATTAATTTCATTTGATATTTTAGAGATATTAATTCGTCCATCTCTTATATTTTAATGTTATTATTTTTTGTCATCATATTCTCTTTTATTAATTTTCAACAAGCTCTATTGTTTCATTATTTATTGTTAAATAAAAAACAACAATATCTGAAACTACTCCAACTAACAATTTTGCATACGGCATTTCAAGCCCTTTAAAATCGGCGTCTTTCCCATGTCCTGTTCCATAAGAATTTCTTAATTCTGTAACACCATGCACAACCGAAGATAATCCTTGAAGTATTTGCTTAATTGATTTTCCTACTTTCACAGCCTCGTCAACACCATTAGGTAAAAAATCAAGATTTTCTGAAGTTTTTTTTATAATTTGAGCCAAATTCCAATTAGTATCAATAGCTACATTTTTGTATTTTAAAATTGATTTGCATGTAGTTTCAAGAAGTTCTTTTGCTGTACCTATTGCAAGTTCTGTATTTTCATATACAGATTCTGTCATTATTTTGATTTTATTATTGACATATTCTGTATCTAAGTACTTTTTAATTTCTTTTTTTTGAGAGATAAAATGTGTTTCTCCTACTCCTTTTTTGCGCCCTGAAAATATAGGTTTTCCTGATATATCCCCATTTTTTACAATCTCAAAACCATCAGCATTTAAATGACGATTGTATATTTCTAATAGTTTTTCTATTTCATTTTGATTTGAACGAACTCTTGGGTGTACCGTTTCTATTAAAAAATCCAAATACTTATCATCTTCACAATATAATAAGTTTATTCGAGGGTCGCTATATATCCAATCAGCAGGATAATCGTCATTGTTTACAGTATGCTGATAAATGTCATCGTAGGCGTTACGGTATCTATGATCACGAGAAAGAAGATTTTTAAGATTAAATAAACGCGATAAAAATTCTGGTTCAGTCAATAGACCTCCATAATATATATTACTAAAAATTATTTCGTCAGATATTTTTCGACGAGTAATATCTGAAATTTTATTTGCGTTCATATCAACTATGTTTTATCTTTTCCCTTATCTCATCCACTTCCCTCATCACCTCCCCCGTTTCATTCAACACCCTAATAATAAGTTGATAATGCCGAATATCATCATACCCTAACGTCCGTCCTTTTCTATCTTTCAGCCACTTTTGCGCGGGCTGATAACCGCCAATGTAAAAGTTCCATGTTTCGGGTGGTACGTTGTCGAAGTATTGCGTGTTATTAACGTAAACCTTATCATCAAAGTATTCGGGTTTTTCTATTTTATTTGTTCCTGCAATAGGAAAATCTGCCATGCCTTGTTGCGGGGATACATCTTCTAACAAGTGCAACCGACGCAGTTTGCCCCCCAATTTAACCAATTCCCAAAATTGTTCCGCATTTCCGGGATAAGGTACGCGCGGAAAATCTACTTTCAGAAATTCTTTGTAACGTTTGCGATAGGTGGGCGAATGAAGAACGGCATAAATGTAATCCAGAACATCAATCGGAGCAAAAGTATTGGTGTTTTCATCTTTTTCTTCGGTAAATTGTAATCCTGTCTGTTGAGATAGCGCATTGGTAATGGTTTCGTTTAAGTTAGGGTTGCGTTTTTTGTCTGAAAAAAGTTTGTCGGCTTCGGGATAAAGATAAAGAGGAAAAATATAGCCCGTTTCTTTTGTTTGCAAAGAAATGCTGCACATATCAGCTATATTTTTTGTTATAAGTACATGCTGAAAATCAAAAGTACTTTGTTGGCGACAAGTTATTAATCCTAAATTTTCACCTTTAATAAAATGTTTCATGGTCTCAAATCGAGGATAGCCCATAACACCTTTCGTTTTTCCAGTATAATTCATGAAACGAAAATCAAACGGACGATAATGAATTTTATTGAATATAATGCTGTTAGTTAGTAAGTCCTTTCTTGCTTCATTCATTGTCCAATCTCTAACATCAACAAATCCATATTTTTGAGCTAATTCTTGATTTGACAGGTTTATAATGTCATTTTTTATAATATTGCATTCTTCCTGAGTAAATTTAATAGACGCATCGTCCCTTTGTGTTTTGATACCACTCGAATTTATCGGAAACAATTCACCAATCTTAAATCCTTTTTCATACTCTTTTTGAAATGAAAAATCCTTAGGCACAAAGAAATAATTATCATCTTCAAATTTAAGTTGTTCCCATTTTACTGATTTCAGAGTATTATTTAATAGAAAATCATATTTATTATTACGAAAGCCATACAAATCGCAATGAAAAACCTTTGCAGGTAAAGTCGAAAGGCTGGTTTTAACAAATATATTAATAGAAACTCCCTGTTGAATATCAAAAACATTTTCATCTTTACTTCCATCGGGACAAACTTCCTTTTTCTTGCTATTGCCATGTAAGTCAAGAATGTAGATTTTATCAAACGTTTCAAGTAATTTTTTACGCATCTGTCTGTGTATTAATCCATCTATAAAACTGTTATTAGAGATATACGCCAAAATTCCTTCACCGTTTTTTTCTATGAAATATTGTCCATAACGAATGAACTTAATATAATCGTCAGAAAGTGGCTGTATGTTTTTTTCGTTCAGTCCCTGTTTATAATCTTTGAGTAAATCGTTTATCCAGTGACCTTTATTTTGACTGCTAACGCTATACGGCGGATTTCCCAACACCACCATAACAGGCGTGTTGTTTTTTATTTTTGCAGCTTCGTTTGCTTCGTTGCTCAGCCATTGGGCAAAAGGGATTTCGGTTTTGGCTCTCGCTTCTTCCAAACTGTTGGTAAGATAAATGTGTAACCGTTCATTTCCACGGTATTTATAACCTGTTTGTTGCAACAGCATATCTAATTTCAGGTGTGCCATGGCATACGATGCCATCAGGATTTCAAAGCCGTTGATGCGCGGTAACAAGTGTTCATGTGCGTAACTTTGCCACATTCCTTGTTGATTTTTGAAACACTGATAGATATTTTGAACAACCCCTGCAAGAAAAGTACCTGTACCTGTTGCCGGGTCAAGAATTTGAACGCGATGGTATTCTTTTTCTTCTTCCGTTATACGGCCATCCTGTTGTTTGATAGGCTGTTTTTGTTTTATCTTCGAGGCATCAGCCAAGCCTTGCGCAAGTCCGAAATCCCGTATTAGAATATCGTCCACAGCCTGAACCATAAATTGTACCACAGGTTGCGGTGTGTACCAAACTCCGCGGCTTTTACGCAAAGCGGGGTCATATTCGGCAAGAAAGGTTTCGTAAAAATGGATTATCGGGTCATGATCGGCTTTGTCAAATTCTTTGATAATCGCATTGATATCCACATGATTGAACAAATCTGCCAAATCGTCCACTACCCAGCGGATACGCTCATCAAGGTCGTAACCTGCAATGTATTGAAAGAGTTTACGCAAAAACGGATTGGAGTGAGGAATAAGTTGCGCCGCTTTGCTTCGGGTAAATGTATCGTCTGTTTCGTCGTTGAGTCTGGCGGCAAACATGCCGTAGGCAATGGTTTGAGCGTAAATATCTGCAAATTCTTTATGGGTAATATCGTGTATCAATACTTCGCGGAAGCCTTTTAGTTGTCCGTCTAAGGAGTTACTGTCGGACTTTTCATTATCGTTTAATGCGTTTTCGATAATATTTGCCATTAATCGCGCTTTGGCTGCCATTACTTTTGACAACTGTAACGAAGTTTGTATTCCTTGTCCCTCGTAACCTGTAAAAAGATGAATTAATGCTGCAAATGCCTCAAATTGTGTTTTATCAGGTTCGATATCTGTCTTTCCTGCTTTCGCAATGGTAACGGAAGTAATTGGTTCTCCGTTTTCAAAAAGTTGAAAAGTGAGATAATCGGTAATTATCAGATTGTCGAGCGACTGTTTGTAGCGGTCAAACTGAGCTTTGTTTGCTTTGCCGTTTAAATCTATGCCTATATCTTTTGCTTCAATGTATCCGACCGGAATTTCTTTTCGGGTAACAATGTAATCGGGCGCTCCGCAAGCAATACGTTTGGGTTCATTGGTAACGGTTAAACCGGTGGTTATTTTTTCCAGCAATCCTTTCAAAGCGGGGCGATAGGTATGTTCGGTAGCATTACCCGCTTTGTATATCAGATTGAGCTCAGCAATGTATTGTATTATATCTTCGGTTGGATTTGCCATAATTATTACTGTATTCCAATAGTGAAAATTATTATCAGCGTTTTTGTTAACCTCATTAATCTTTTCTCACAAAGGTACTGATTTTTATCCAATCCTTACGTTCAAATTTTCACTACGGTTGCTTTTTGCTAAAAACAAAAACTCCCGAAAATCAGCGACTTTCGGGAGTTTTATTCTTTTTGCTTTCGTGGTGCCACCAGGAATCGAACCGGGGACACAAGGATTTTCAGTCCTTTGCTCTACCAACTGAGCTATGGCACCTTCTTGTTTTGCGGTTGCAAAGGTAAAAATATTTTTTATATCCGCAAGGTTTTTACAACAAAAACCCCCTATCGTATAGTAAAAAAATAATACTCTTAGTAAAAAATCAATCTATCATTTTAATTATCAATGATATATACTTGTATTTAACACTAAAAAACATCAGATTTCACAACCGGCATGAGAATTTTCTCGAAAAAAAACATTTCCTTTGTAGAAATACTCGAAAACTTTCGATTTTTTTCAGTTACAATAAATCCGAAAAAAAACTGTTTTATAAGAAGATTATTTTATTGTAATATCATTCCGGAGAACCGGTCAATGAAGGAAATAGCCGGTTTTTAGATTTCGTTGTCAAAACATTTATGAGAAAACTACTGTATATCATCTTATTAAGTCTTTCTTTTACAAGTTTGTTTGTTGCTTGTAACAATGATTTGGATTTTACGACGAATGCGAATGACGTATTGTCTTTCTCGACCGATACCATAAGTTTCGATACGGTATTTACCACCGTCGGTTCTTCAACCCGGGAATTTAAGGTTTATAATAACAATAAAAAAGCGCTGAAAATATCTTCCGTCCGCATCGCAAATGCCGAAAAAACAGGTTTTCATATTAATGTCGACGGTTGGGGCGGCCATTCGAGTGTGGAAGACATCGAACTGAACGGAAAAGACAGTTTGTCTATTTTTGTTGAAGTAAACGTAAATCCGACCGACAAAGACAATCCTATTCTGATCAATGATTCGATTATATTCATCACCAACGGAGTGACTCAAATTGTAACCCTGATCGCTTACGGGCAAGATGTTTACATTTGGCGCGGAAAAACAATCGATCGAGATACGCTGCTTACCGGTCAAAAACCGTTTTTGATTTACGACAGCTTGGTTGTCGCTCCCGGAGCCACATTATCCGTTGACCAAGGTGTAAATTTTTATTTCCACGATAAAGCGAACATGTTAGTGAAAGGATGCATCAAAGCCAAGGGAACTTGGGATGATCCGGTGGTTTTTCGAGGCGACCGTTCGGATGAGTTGCTTTCAGGACTATCCTACGATCTTGTTCCCGGACAATGGGGCGGCATACGATTATCGTCCGACAGCTACGACAATGAATTCGATCATGTATACATCCGAAACGGAACTTACGGAATTTTGTCCGATTCATCTGATGTCACCCGTCTTAAAATTCAATTGAAAAATTCTGTTGTACATAACGTAACCGGGAATCTCATTTCCGGCATTAATTATCAGATTCAGGCCGAAAATTGCCGGCTTTCGAATGCCGGAGGCGCCATCGTAAAACTTCTCGGCGGAAACGGCAGATTTGTCCAATGCACCATGGCCAACTACATGTCGTTGTCTGCACGAAATTCAGCCTCCCTTATCATCAAAAACTACAATGTTTTCGGAGACAATCAAGTCGTTTTGTACCCGGTTGAAGAAGCTACTTTCCTGAATTGTATCATTTACGGCTCATGGGCATCGTCGTCTTCCGGAGAAATCGTTTTGGACAACGAATACAAAAATACCGCCGTTCCGGCTCCTTTCAATCACTATTTCGATTATTGCCTCCTGGGTACAAACGGTGAAGACGATGCCGATTTCGTCGCTACGTTATGGAATAAAAATCCCGATTTCCGATATCTGAATAAAAAAAATGATTATAAATATGATTTCCGGTTGGATTCCATTTCCACAGCCCGTGATTACGGAAATAAAAATACCGGATATCAATATCCTTACGACATAACGGGAAAATCCAGGACTCAGGATGCAGGCCCGGATTTAGGATGCTACGAATATTGAAAGTTAAGAGTTAAGAATTAAGAGTTATTAAGATCGAGAATTAAATAACGTGATATCATTTTTAAGTACGCGGCAGAATTTAATGTTTACTATTTTAAATACAAAGATGCAAAGACACAAAGTCGCAAAGAATTTAATCACGCCTTTGCGCTTTCGCGTTTAAAATATAAACCGGTTTTTACGATATATTTATGTTCAAATATTTTCTGTTTCTTTTATTTTTTTCTGTTACCGGTGCTGTTTTTTCGGAAAATTCTTTCCGGATTATGTTTTACAACACCGAAAATTTATTTGATTGTGAACATGACGAAGGTAAAAATGACCACGAATTTTTACCCTCCTCGGAAAGGAAATGGACTCCATATCGTTATAATCAAAAGCTAACCCATATCGCCAAAATCATTACCGCGGTGGGGGAATGGAATACTCCTGCTCTCGTGGGACTATGTGAGGTTGAAAATGATAAGGTGATGACCGACCTGACCACCCGGTCGCCTTTGAAAAACCAAAACTATCGTTATGTCATGACCAATTCTCCCGACGAACGGGGAATCGATGTCGCATTATTGTACCAAAGAGACTTGTTTAAACTGTTATCCACCCATTCTATCCGCATTCGTTTCCGGAACAACAAAAAAACACGCGATATTCTTCATGTATCGGGAAAAGTTCAATCGGGAGATACGCTCGACGTTTTTGTATGTCATTTTCCGTCTCGTTCGGGAGGCGAGAAAAATTCGGAGGGAACCCGCAATTTTGTGGCGACCGTTCTTAAACACAGTGTCGACAGTGTTATGTCCTTCCGGTCGAAACCTAACATCCTGATCATGGGTGATTTTAACGACTGTCCCGACAACGCAAGCCTCTATCATGTATTGAAAGCTCGTGAACCGTCGAAACCGTTCAATCAAGAATCCTTGTATAATTTGTTTTACAAATACATAAAAACGAAACAAGGTTCATACAAATATAAAGGAACATGGAACATGCTCGATCAAATTATTGTTTCCGGTCGATTGCTCGATCAAAACAACCGCCTGCATGTCAAAGAAAATTCGGGAAAAATATTTTCCGGCGACTTTTTAATGGAAGAAGATCCGTCCGGCACCGGCAAAAGACCCTTTCGCACCTACGCCGGCACTATATATAAAGGAGGTTACAGCGATCATTTACCCGTTTTTGTCGATATCTGCTATTGAATCGAAACCTCCGAAAATACGATTATCAACACCGAACCGGAGCAGCCGGCAGCATTTGGTTGCTGTTTTCTATTTTCGTATTTTTGCCGGCTGTAACAATAATGATACGAAAACATGGAAACAGTTCTCAGCGGCATTCGTCCCACAGGGAATCTTCACTTGGGAAATTATTACGGGGCATTGGTCAATTTCATCAAGATGCAGGAAGAAAACAACTGCTTTTTTTTCATTGCAGACTGGCACTCGTTGACTACACATCCCGACCCCAAAATGTTGCACGAAAATGTCCGGAATGTACTTTCAGAATATCTTGCGGCAGGATTGGATCCGGACAAAGCGACCATTTATCTGCAAAGCGACGTCAAAGAAATCGCGGAATTATATCTCCTGCTGAATATGCACGCCTATTTGGGAGAATTGGCAAAAACCGTTTCATTCAAGGAAAAAGCCAGACAAAATCCGCACAACGTCAATGCCGGGTTACTGACTTATCCGGTTCTCCAAGCCGCCGACATTCTCATTCACAAGGCATTAAAGGTACCTGTGGGAAAAGATCAGGAGCAGCATCTGGAAATGACCCGCAATTATGCCAAACGATTCAACAGCAAATACGGAGTGGATTTTTTCCCGGAACCGACGGCTTACAATTTCGGCAGTGAATTAATTAAAATTCCCGGACTGGACGGAAGCGGAAAAATGGGAAAATCCGAAGGCAATTGCATTTATTTGCACGATGATGCAAAAACCATCGAAAAGAAGGTGAAAAAAGCGCTTACGGATCAAGGGCCGACCGAACCGAATCAAGTTAAACCGGATTATATCGAAAATTTGTTCACCATTTTGCGGGTGGTATCAAAACCGGAAGTGGTTGCCTATTTCGAAGAAAAATGGAACACTTGTGGAATCCGCTACGGAGACCTGAAAAAACAATTGGCCGAAGATATTATTGCCGTTACGACTCCGATCCGAGAGCGAATTATCAATATCAGATCAGACAATGAGTGTCTTCGCAAAGTGATTACCGAAGGCGCCGGGAAGGCGCGGGAAAGTGCGTCCAAAACCATCAAGGATGTACGCGAAATCATGGGATTCAAAGCATTTTAACATCCATTGGGTTTGATCGATCCTAATTAAACATGGTGTTTTCTGAAAATAACAATTAACATCAATCGAATCTTATGATTAGAAAACTGCTTGTACTTACTGCCTCAATCTGCTTTTATTCAAGTTTGTCCGCCCAAATCAATACGACGCTGACGACAAATCTGAAGAATAAAAAGGGAATGATGCAATGGGTAGACAGTATTTTCAACAACATGACGACAGACGAAAAAATCGGTCAGTGTTTCATGATCACGTTTGACCCCGAAAATACCGTCGTCAATATCAACAAAGCCAAAAAATTAATCGCCAATCAAAAAATAGGCGGGATATTGTTCTCCAAAGGCAGCTTTGTAGAACAGGCCAAATTCACCAACATGGCGCAACAAGAATCGAAGGTGCCGTTGTTTATTTCGTTGGACGGTGAATGGGGACTTTCGATGCGTTTGGACGGCACGACCCGTTTCCCGAAAAACGTCATGTTGGGAGCGATCTCCGATACCCGACTGTTGTATGAATACGGACAGGAAGTCGGCCGACAATGTCGTGAAATGGGCATTCAAATGAATTTCGCGCCGGACATCGACGTAAACAGCAATCCCGACAATCCGGTCATCGGCATCCGTTCATTCGGCGACAATCCGGACAAGGTTGCCGAGTTGGGCATTGCTTATGCCAACGGACTGGAAAGTATGAATGTAATCGCTTTCGGGAAACATTTTCCGGGACACGGAGACACCAAAGACGATTCTCATTCGACGCTGCCGACCGTTTCCGGCAACCGCTCCAAGTTAGACAACATGGAACTTTATCCGTTCCGAAAATTCATCAATGCGGGGATATCCGGCATCATGGCAGGACATTTATCCGTTCCCGCGTTGGACAACACCCCCGGATTGCCGTCGTCCCTTTCCCAAAAAATCATCACCGACATTTTAAAAAATGAAATGTCTTTTTCCGGATTAATCATTACCGATGCGCTGGCCATGAAAGGCGCCGGAAATTCCGATGTATGCGTGAAAGCCTTGCTCGCCGGAAATGACATTCTGCTCAACCCGGTCAATCCGGCAAGCGAATTTGAAGCGGTAAAAGCCGCCGTGCAGTCAGGTGCCATCCCATTGTCATTAATAGAGGAAAAATGCCGGAAGATTCTCCAATATAAATACATCACGGGGCTGTCCGACCGGAAAGACATCGCACTCAGAGGATTGGATGCAAGACTGAATACACCTGAAGCCGATCTGATCAACCGGAAATTGAACGAAAACGCCATCACACTTTTAAAAAACAATCAAAACCTTCTTCCGTTGAAAGAACTGGACAAAAAAGACATCGCATACGTATCTGTGGGAGAAGCTTCGCAAACCGACTTTCAACGCAGTCTGTTGAACTACCTCTACACGACTTCGTTCAATGTTTCATCCGCCACCACTCCTTCAAAGGCTGAAAGTATTTTGTCGGGACTCAAAAAATACCGGGTCGTGATTGTCGGCATCCATTCGACCAAAAAACCGAACATGGATTTTATCCAACGGCTTTCTCAACAAAATAAAATAATTCTTGCTTTCTTTATTTCTCCTTATTTGTTGAATGATTACACCCAAATCATCAAAAATTCCGAAGCAATCGTCATGGCATACGAAAATACTCCGTTAGCCATGGATTATGCCGGACAGGCTGTTTACGGCGGCATCGGCTTTAAAGGAAGGTTTCCCGTGACCATAAAAAACCTGTATAATTACGGAACGGGCATCATGACACAACAAACACGTCTGAAATATTCCGTTCCGGAAGAAGCGGGAATTTCTTCCGACAAATTATCCTCCATCGAGAAAATCGTGCAAGAAGGAATTTCCGCACAAGCCTATCCGGGATGTCAGGTGTTGGTCGCCAAAGACGGCATCGTAATTTACAACAAAGGGTTCGGATATTTCGATTATGCCCAAACACACACCGTAACGCCGGACGATGTATACGATTTGGCATCCGTCACCAAAGCGGCTGCCACCTTGCCGGCACTGATGAAACTATACGATGAAGGCAAAATAAAAGTCGGGGACAAACTGAGCAATTACATCCCCGAACTGAAATCGACCGATAAAGCGGGAATAACCGTTCGCGACGCACTTTTTCATCAGTCGGGATTAGTGCCGTTCATTCCTTTTTATCAAATGCTGATCGACAAAAACAGTTATTCGGGTCCGCTGATCAAAAACAAAAGAGACTACACTTACCGCTTGCAAGTGGATGAAAACACATTTGCCAACAAAGATTATAAATTTTATCCGAATTTGGTGTCTAAAGCGCCGAAACCCGATTTCACCCTGCAAGTGGCCAAAGACTTTTACGTACACCGGTCATTTACCGACAGCATCATGAACGCCATCGTCAATTCCGATTTAAAAAGAGAAGGCTCTTATCAATACAGCGATTTGAATTTCATGTTGTTGAAAAAAGCGGTGGAAAATATTTCCAAAACGCCGATAGACCAATACCTTACCGCTAATTTTTACGAAAAACTGGGTGCTTCCGGTACCACTTATCAACCGTTGTCGCACGGAATTGACTTGAAAAGTATCGCACCGACGGAAAACGACGAATTTTTGCGCGATCAATTGCTGGTAGGATATGTGCATGACGAAGCGGCTGCATTTTCGGGCGGCGTTTCGGGAAATGCCGGATTGTTTTCCGATGCCAATGATTTGGCCAAACTTTTGCAGATGTATCTGAACAACGGAAAATACGGCGGAGAAACCTATATCAGCGAAGAAACCTGCAAGTTCTTTACCCTGACGAAAAGTCCGCAAAGTCGTCGCGGCTTAGGATTCGACAAACCCGATCTCACAAACCCGTCCAAAAGCCCCACCTGCAAATCAGCTCCGGGACACGTGTACGGGCATACCGGTTTTACCGGTACTTGTTTTTGGGTGGATCCCGATAACAACATGATTTATATTTTCTTGTCAAACCGTATTTATCCGAACCGTCTGCACAAAAAATTAATGAGCTTGAATATCCGTTCCCGCATTCAACAAGTTATCTACGATGCAATGAAATAATATTGCTTCTCGGAAAAATATCGCCGGATGAAAAGCCTTATATCGAAAATATCGGCATTTCAAGACCTTTATATTATTGATGTACCTATAGAAAATAAAATAAACAATATAAATTATTGAAACAATAATATAAAAATTTACAATTTAAGCTCCAAAGGCACATTGATTTTAACATTAAAACTTCGTCCCATATTGTAAATTTCATCAACTTTATAGCGTGATAAATGATCGTAATAAGTTTCGTTTAGAATGTTATCGGCAGATATGTTCAATTGTATTTTTTGAGATTTTATTCCAAATTCAAGCATAAAACCCACGTTCAAAAGATTATAACCGGGTGTGGAAGTTTCGTTGTCGGCAACCCTGTTTTGCGCAAACGAATATTGATTTTGCAGGTACCCCGAGATTTTTTTTAATGTTGTTTTGAATGAAAAACTTACGCCAACCAATGCTTTTATTTTTTGCGAAGGCATCAATGCCAAATAATTATGCCGCGTATCCTGCCCGAAAGTACTGCTGTATGAGCCTTCGATATGCACCCGGTCCAGCGGGTGCGGGTGCAAATGGAATCCCGCCTCGCCGCCGTATAGAAAGGCATCGTTTTGAGTATAATCGAAAACGGGAATGTCATCTATCCTGTCGGCAGTCGGCTGCAAACAAATATAGTTGCGGATATAATTAAAATAGGGATTGATAAAAAATTCGATATGTTTGGTGTCGTAATTTAACGAAGCGTCTATTTGATAACTGTTTTCGGTACTCAAATCAGGATTGCCGATTTCGTAACGGTTGGTTCCGTCGTGAATGCCGTTGCTGAGCAACTCATACATATTCGGCGCACGAAAACCGGAAGAGAGGTTCAATCGAAACGATAAATCCTTGACAACGGGTTGATATATTCCTGTCGAAAAATTAAAGGAATAGTATTGTTTATCAAATGTTTCGCCTGTAATATATCGTGTGTCAAACCGAAGTCCCAATTGCCAATAAGCTTTCCGGGAATAATAAAAATCGGTCATTGCAAAAACGCCAAAGTCATAAGTCTTTGCATCGGGTATAAGAATTTCTTCGCCGAGGTTGACGTTTTTTTGCGCCATTCCCTGACTCCCGGCAGTCAGCGTCCAACGCTCATTCCAACGCGGAGAATACCATTTTGCGTTATAGGAAAAAGTGTGCAAATTCATATCCAATCCGGCCTCTTCTTGTCCAAGCTCTTCCGGTTCCGAATGTTCATGTCCGTCTTCCAACTCTTTACGATTGTTCAAAACGTATCCTGCATCAATTTTTAACTTTGAATCGTCGTCGAAAAAAAAAGTATTTTCGGTACTGATGATATGCGTAGTCAAATCCTGATAAGGCAAAAGCGGTTCCCGTCCGTTTTTGTAAATTTCGTCCGTTTCGTGTTCATATTCTTCTACTTCCGTCATCCCATATTTTTCGTTCAAATAACTGTATTTTAGTGAAGTGGTAAATTTATTGCCGGTATATCCCAGCGTGGTTTTCAGATTACCGGTATTGAAACGGCTGTTGGGAACAAAACTGTTATTACCGTCTTTGTAGTCCGTGTGCGTGGTATATCCGCCGAACAAATTCCAGTGCAGACGATTTTTCGACAGTTTGAATGCACCGTTATTCCTGAAACCGAGCGAATTGCTGTTAAATTCCGAACTGACAGCGGTTTCAATGCCGTTATTTTTCGCATACCGTTCATCTACAAAATAAAGCACACCACCCAAAGCATCGCTTCCGTACAACAGCGAGGCGGGACCTTTGATAATTTCCACCTGCTCGTAACCGTTCTCGTCAAGACCCAATCCGTGTTCGTCGCCCCATTGTTGATTTTCGAACCTTATTCCTTGCGAAAAGACAGCAATCCGGGAGCCGCTCAATCCGCGAATAACAGGTTTGCCGATACCGATACCCGTACTCAGATTGTCTATTCCTGCTATGGAAGTCAGTTTGTCGGCAAGTGAAACACCCTGTACCGTTTCGTTTTTCAGGCTTAACTTTTCGATACTCGTCACATTTTCGCCCTGCAAACGCGAAGTGTTTTCGCTGATCACTATCTCCTGCAATTCGTGAGTAGAAGGTTGCAAATAGATTGTTTGTTGATTTTCAGTTAAATTTATATGATCAATGTACGTCTGGTAACCGAAAGCGGAAATCTGCACTAAAATCTTCGGCGCTGCAAAATTCACCTCGAATTGTCCGAGAGTGTCTGTTGTTGTACTTGTTTTTGTGTCGGGATAATAGACATCGGCGTATGTGACCGGGGCATTGTTTTCTTTGTCCAAAACCTTTATCCGCGTTTGTGCGGAACCAATTATCTGTCCTGCAAAAAACAATACAAGTACACAAATGGTTTTCAAAATACCGCTGCATTTCCGGCAAGAACCGGTAACATACGAAATCCGGCAAAGAGCCGGGTTTGCATCTTCTAAAATGCTGATTACCGGCTGTTTTGTTTTTGTGTTTCTTCTTTTCATATTTATAAATATTCTGAAAGAGTAATTATCCTGAAAATAAAAACCCTTCTTAACAACTTCTTAATCAAAATGTTATTAAAACGGCATTTTATCGTTGTTCTTTTGTGCACAAACTTATGGAATAATAACACATCATGCAAACAAGAACGTATTACCCTACGATTATTTTGTCCGACATTCATATCGATGTGGAAGGAGTAACTGATTTTCTGAAATCCGTCAATTGTAACAAACTGATTTTAAACGGAGATATCATCGACGGATGGCAATTTCAAAAAAACGGGAAAAATAAATGGAAGAAAAAGTATTCCGAATTTCTGAAAGTCATTATGGCCATGATCGATAATTTCAGGACGAAACAGGTGCCTGTTCACATCGAACAGGAATGCAATGCGCATGATGCTTTGAAAGTGGGGACTGGCATTGGATGAATAATCATAAGTATCGCTTTGAAAGGTTGCTTGCCGAAGATTTCGATTATCCGGTCTATACTTTTCATCCCAAAAACTACAATCTGTTAAAAAAAGTATCCGGAATCCGGAATTTTTGAAAATTATACTTTAATTGTTTGTTTTTTTCACTTTTTAAGAATCTCCGGTCCATCAAATTTCTTTATTTTTCCTATTTTTGTTGTATTGAAATTCACATTGATACAAATAATAGGATTAAAAAAGAGCAAACACGTTGACAAAGATAGTTGAAACCCCTTTGATGAAGCAATATCTCGAAATTAAGGCGAAACATCCCGATGCGATTTTATTATTTCGAGTGGGTGATTTTTATGAGACTTTTTCGGAAGATGCCGTGATTGCGGCCGAAATTTTGGGAATAACATTGACCCGCAGGGCCAATGGCGTTACGCAATTCGTGGAATTGGCCGGATTTCCGTACCACGCATTGGATACTTACCTGCCGAAATTGGTGCGTGCGGGAAAACGCGTCGCGATTTGCGAACAACTCGAGGATCCGAAACTGACGAAAAAGCTGGTGAAACGAGGCATTACCGAATTGGTCACACCGGGCGTTGCCGTCAACGACAATATTTTAAACCACAAAGAAAATAACTTTCTGGCAAGTGTGCATTTCGAAAAAAACGTGTGCGGTGTCGCTTTTCTCGATATTTCCACCGGCGAATTTCTCACTGCCGAAGGTTCTTTCGACTATGTCGACAAACTGCTGAGCAGTTTTGCTCCCAAAGAGGTGCTGATTGAAAGAAGCAAACGTCAATTGTTTGAAGAGCAATTCGGAAATAAATTCTTAACCTTCGAGCTGGAAGATTGGGCTTTTCATCAAGACGTTGCCAAAGAACGCTTATTGAAGCATTTCGAGACCAAAAACCTGAAGGGTTTCGGAGTGGAAAATCTCCTGTACGGAATCGTTGCATCAGGGGCTATTTTGGAGTACCTCGACCTCACGCAACACCATCAGATCAGCCATATCACAAGTCTTTCCCGCATCGAAGCGGATCGTTTTGTGCGGTTGGATAAATTCACCATCCGCAGTTTGGAACTGCTTTCGTCTATGAACGACGGCGGAAAGAGCTTGTTGAGCGTGATCGACCGAACCGTCAGTCCCATGGGCGCCCGCATGTTGAAACGCTGGGTAGTGTTTCCGCTGAAAGAACCGGCACCGATCAATGAACGGTTGGATGTGGTGGAATATTTTTTCAAAAATCCGGATGTAAAAGAATTACTCGACCGGCAATTGTCGTTGATCGGAGATTTGGAACGGATTGTCTCCAAAGCTGCCGTGGGACGAATCTCTCCGCGGGAAATCGTGCAATTGAAAGTCGCCTTGGCCGCCGTCGAACCGATTAAAGCCGCTTGTGCCGAATCGGGAGAAAGCAGCATGTTGAAAATCGGTGAACAAATCAATCCGTGTGCCGTCATTCGCGATCAAATCGAACGGACAATCAATCCCGACCCGCCCGCGCTGATTAATCGCGGAGGTGTAATTCGAAAGGGAATCAATCAAGAGTTGGACGAATTGCGCAACATCGCCCATTCGGGAAAGGATTACTTGTTGAAGGTACAGCAACGGGAAAGCGAGAGAACCGGCATTTCGAGTTTAAAAATCAGTTTCAACAATGTTTTCGGATATTACATCGAAGTCAGAAACACGCATAAAGACAAGGTGCCCGGAGATTGGATCCGGAAACAGACGCTGGTCAATGCCGAAAGATATATCACTCAGGAATTGAAAGATTACGAAGAAAAGATTTTGGGCGCCGAAGAAAAAATGCTCACGCTCGAAACGCAAATTTTCAACGAATTGGCTTCCGGTCTGCTGGATTATGTTTCCGCCATTCAACAAAACGCTAATTCGATCGCACGCTTGGATTGCCTGTTATCATTTGCCAAAACCGCGCAGGAAAACAAATATTTTCGTCCGGAAATAAACGAAAGCTTGGTGATCGACATCAAGCAGGGCCGTCACCCGGTCATCGAAAAACAGTTGCCTCCCGGTGAATTGTATACGGCCAATGATGTGTTGCTGGACAGTGACCATTCGCAAATCATTATCATCACCGGTCCCAACATGTCGGGGAAGTCGGCTTTGCTCCGGCAAACCGCATTGATCGTATTGCTGGCGCAAATCGGATGCTTCGTGCCTGCCGAATCGGCAAAAATCGGACTGACGGACAAAATTTTTACCCGTGTGGGCGCTTCCGACAATATTTCACTGGGTGAATCGACGTTTATGGTCGAAATGAACGAAGCCGCGGATATTCTCAACAATATTTCCCCGCGCAGTCTGGTACTTTTCGACGAATTGGGACGGGGTACCAGCACTTACGACGGGATTTCCATTGCGTGGGCCATCGTGGAGTACCTCCACGAATATCCGAAAGCCAAGGCCAAAACTTTGTTTGCTACGCATTATCACGAACTGAACGAAATGGAAAAATCGTTTAATCGGATCAAGAACTACAATGTTTCGGTCAAAGAATTGAATAACAAAGTGATTTTTCTGCGGAAATTGGTGAAAGGCGGCAGTGAACACAGTTTCGGGATTCATGTGGCCAAAATGGCGGGTATGCCGAACAGTATCGTCAAGCGTGCCGACGAAATTCTGCATCAATTGGAAAGTGACAACCGGAAAAGCGGTATTTCCAAGCCGGTGAATGAAATCGCCCGACAACGGGAAGGGTTTCAACTCAGTTTTTTCCAGTTAGATGATCCAGTGTTAAGCCAAATCCGCGACGAAGTAAAAAACTTGGACATTAATAACCTCACACCCGTAGAAGCATTGAATAAATTGAATGACATCAAGCGGATTATAAAGGGGGGTGCGTGATAAACTGAATATTTCCTCCGACTTTATTTTTGGATTACGCATAAGACTTGCGGGGTATGGCTATGATGAAAACTCTGTCCTCGAAAAATAAAAACTGCTTTTTTTAGAATAGTTTTATAGTGTAAGTACATTCTCGTTAAAAAATACAATTCTCCCGTTTAAATATTAAACCGCTGAAAAGCAGACTTATTCGTATTTTTCAAATAATTTAGCCGACCGGATTATTCGAAAAAATCAGATATGGAAGACTTGCTGCATTATGTTTGGAAACACAAATTATTCGTTTCCCGAATTACCGAAACCGTAACCGGAGAACCGGTGGAGATCATCGATACGGGAACCCGTAACGTTCATGCGGGGCCCGATTTCTTCAATGCCAAAATCAAAATCGGCAAAACGCTTTGGGCGGGATCTGTGGAAATTCACACGCATTCGTCCGACTGGTATAAACACGGTCATGATAAAAATCCTCAATACAACTCCGTCATCCTGCATGTCGTCAAGTATTACGACCGGGAAGTGTTCCGCCTGAACGGAGAACCGATCCCTCAATTGCTTCTTTCATATCCTGAATTGATTGATGAAGGATACGAATATTTATTAAGTTCGGATACGGCGGTTCCATGTTCTTTGCAATTATCCGGGATATTGCCTTTGTCGGTCACATCGTGGTTAAATGCCCTCACAATCGAACGGTTGGAACAAAAAACCGAACGAATTTTCTGCCGGTTGAAACAATCCGGCAACAATTGGGAAGAAGTGATGTACGTTATGCTGGGTCGATATTTCGGCGGAGGTGTCAATACTGATGCATTTGAACGGCTGACGCGGAGTTTACCGTACATCCGGCTGTTGAAACACAAAGATTCATTATTCCGAATGGAAGCGTTGTTGTTCGGGCAAGCCGGCATGTTATCGTATCCCGGCGAAGATGATTATTTTTCGGAGCTAAAAAAAGAATATGATTTTTTGCGCCACAAATATAAATTACAACCGATCGACCCGGTTTGCTGGAAATCCCACCGACTTCGCCCCGCCAACTTTCCCGAACTGAGAATCGCCCAGTTTGCCGCAGTGTATCACCGGTTGTCGGGTTTATTTTCCCGAATCATGAAAGCGGCTGATCTTTCGGAATTACATGAATTATTTAAAATTCGTCCGTCCGATTATTGGAATACTCATTACTCTTTCGGAACCGTTTCACCGGAGAGCGGCAAAAGCATCGGAAATACATTGATCGATGCCCTGCTGATTAATGTGGTGATTCCGGTCATTTTTTCGTATGGGATCACATTGGATTATTCCGTTTTGACGGACAAAGCTTTTTCCTTTCTGGAAGAACTTCCTCCCGAGAACAATTCGATCATCCGGGAATGGGCCGGTTTAGGCTTAAAGGCTTCAAATGCAGGCGATTCGCAAGCTTTGATTCATTTAAAAAAAGAATATTGCGAACAAAAGAAATGTTTGTATTGCAGAATAGGTAGGGAAATACTGGCTGATAAAAATATGAATCATAAACCATAAGCCAGGATATATTCGGGATGCATTCGATTCCACGATTCAGGCTTGAACGACAGGCAAATAAAAACGTACCGTATGTGAAAGAGAAAGGTAAAATCACAAATAAAGAGTATCAGGGAATAAATTTAGTAGCAAGACGAACTGCAACAACAGAATTAATAGAATTGACAAGTAAGTTTGAGATACTTAAAAATACAGGTTATGGAGCAGGAGTTATTATGAACTAATTGCGCAATAATTGCGTAAAATTATAAAAAGGAAGTGAAAATATACGGCAAGTAATGAGAGCTTTGGATCTCCGGGCATTAAGATAAGCGGGCGACAGCGTGGTGGATACCGACATGAAAAATATGCATCTCATTTTTTATATTAATAATCTTCCGACATTCCTTCATTCAAGAAACTCAATTTCTTTGAACAGGAACGATTTTTCGCCGCCGTCTTCTGTTTCGAGAACCAAAGCCCCGAACGGTTCGATTCTTTTGACGGAAGCGTAAAATTTTTCGCCGTCGCTTGTTTGATAAGGATGCATTCCGTCTTTCCGGTACAGATTGTCCATGTAGAACGAATGGATGTCCGGTAATTCGTTTTTCAAAAATTTGATATAATTAAAATGCAGATTCTTAATTATTCGGGTGAATATCAGATGGATGTTGAAATCCATTCCGAAAATTTGTTTGAGAGACACCGGATTCGGAGCATCCGACACAAATTTTTCCTGATTGACATTAATTCCGGCTCCGATAATCGATTGTTTGATCCGATTGTTTTCAATCACGTTTTCAATCAAAATGCCGGCAATTTTTTTGTCGCGCCAATAAATATCGTTCGGCCATTTGATCGAAAATTCCGAAGCCGCCTTTTGGTCAAATGAGTCCGTTTCTTCTTTTAATGCCTGTAAAATACTTACCGACGTTATTTCCGACAAGTAGAATTGTTTGGTCACAGGCAATACATCCGGATAAAAAATCGAACTGAGCAGAACGTTTTTTCCTCTTTCCGATTCCCACCGGTTTCGGTCATGTCCTCGTCCTGCCGTCTGATACAATGCCAATACGCTGGTTCCTTCCATCAGTTTTTCGACTTGACTTAAATCTTGCAGGTACCTGTTGGTCGATGTCGTTTCATTTAAGAATATGATAATGTCTTGAATTTTTTTTCCCATTTATAATTCAATTAATTGTTTTTGTTTAGGCTTCGAAAATTTTTTCACCACTTCATCGTATGAATCCGAAATCCATTCTTTCAGCAGTTTATCGGATAAATCTGGTGTGATATACACCGTATTCCAATATTTTTTGTTGAAATGATATCCCGGAATTACACCATCATGTCGGGATCTTAATTCAACGGCTTTTTCAGGATCACATTTCAGGGTTATACTTTTTTCGGCAACGTCAAGCGGAATCAATGCAAACATTTTATCCATTACTTTAAACACAAGAGTAAACTCGTCAAACGGAAAGTGTTCCGTGACCGCTTTAAAAGACAAACAATATTCTCTTATTTCTTCTATGTTCATTTTCAAGGAATAACAGGCTATATCATAACATTTTTTAAAGCGTTCTTGTTTTTGCAATCAGATAATAATCCAAAAGAACCATGGCTGTCATGGCCTCCACAATGGGAACGGCTCGCGGAAGAACGCATGAATCATGACGGCCTCGTGCTTTCAGAATGGTTTCATTCCCGGATTTGTCAACGGTGTGTTGTTCTTTCAACAAGGTGGCAATCGGTTTAAAAGCGACCTTGAAATAAATATCTTCTCCGTTTGAAATGCCGCCTTGAATGCCCCCGGAATTATTTGTTCCGGTTCTGATGCCTCCCGTTTCGAATTTGTAAAACACATCGTTCATTTGAGAACCTCTGTATTGAACGCCTTCGAATCCGCTGCCGTATTCAAATCCTTTTACGGCATTGATGCTCAACATGGCACTTCCCAATGCCTGATGTAATTTGCCGAATACCGGTTCTCCCAACCCGACGGGTATTCCGGTTGCAACACAGGTGATGGTTCCGCCGAGGGTATCGCCTTCTGATTTGACCCGCTTGATCAACTCGATCATTTGAGCCGCGATTTCAGGATCGGGACAACGAACGGGCGTCGATTCGACCAACGACAAATCCAATTCTTTGTAAAAACGATTTACTTTCACCGGGCCGACTTGCGAGGTATAGGCCGTCACGGTTATTCCCAATTGTTTCAGGGCCGTCTTGGCTATGGCTCCGGCAACACAACGCGCAATCGTTTCCCGGGCCGAAGACCTTCCTCCTCCTCTGTGATCGCGGATGCCGTATTTCGTTTGATAAACATAATCGGCATGGGAAGGACGGAAAATATCTTTCATGTCATCGTAATCGGACGAATGTTGATCGGTATTTTCAATGATAAACCCGATCGGCGTGCCGGTTGTTTTACTTTCGTAAATTCCGGAAAGGAACTCGACCCGGTCATCTTCTTTACGCGGCGTGGTGATGGCCGATTGTCCCGGACGACGACGATCCAGTTCGGATTGAATAAATTCAAGATCCACTTCAATTCCCGAAGGGCATCCGTCAATCACTCCTCCGATGGCGGAACCGTGAGATTCGCCGAACGAAGTCAGGCGGAATATATTTCCAAATGAGTTGAACATAATGAAAAAATTAATTTAGAGTACCCCCCTCCGACACACCTGCTATCGTACGTCCGTAAGACTGAAACATGAATAACCTCTTGCAAAGTTTATCCGGATTTCATGCCTACGGCGTGTTTGCCGCCTTTAAAAATTTACAACCTTTTTTGACGTCTCAAATTTTAGTCGATCAGTAAATTCCAATATTTTACATACAGCTCCATAAAAATAACAAAAATACAAGTCGCTCTAATTCAGTTGTTTGTTTTTTTGTTACCTATAAGTTCTTGTCGCAACTAAATTTCTGTCGCCGAAGGCATTATCCACCCGCGCAACATTGACCCAAAACTTGTTCTCTTGAATCCGTTCCAAAGGAAATGCCGCTTTTTGACGGGAATAAGAATGATTCCATTCGTCGGCGCAAACTTCATACTGCGGATGAGGCGCATTAATCAAAACGTTGTCTTCCTTATCGGCAACGCCGGATTCCACTTCTTTTATTTCATCATAAATCGAATGCATCGCTTCGACAAAACGCTTCAATTCGGCCAGACTTTCGCTCTCGGTCGGTTCGATCATCAGCGTTCCCGCCACGGGAAATGATAATGTCGGAGCATGAAATCCATAATCGATCAATCGTTTGGCAACATCGGTTTCCGAAATACCGGAACTTACCTTCAACTTCCGGCATTCCAAGATCATTTCATGCCCGACACGATCGTTTTTTCCTTTATAAACAACACCATAAGTATCGTCAAAGAAGGCTGCCAGATAATTGGCATTCAAAATTGCGATTTTAGTGGCAGCCGTCAAGCCGTCGGCCCCCATCATACGGATGTATCCGTAAGAAACGGGTAAAATTCCCGCACTTCCGAAAGGTGCCGAAGAAACGGTGTTCAATGTTCCTGAAACAGCGGGATGCTGCGGTAAAAACGGGATCAAATGTTTTGCCGCACAAATAGGCCCCGCACCCGGCCCGCCTCCGCCGTGGGGAACGGCAAATGTTTTATGTAAATTCAAATGGCACACATCGGCTCCGATAAATCCCGGATTAGTCAACCCGACCTGTGCATTCATATTGGCGCCGTCCATGTACACTTGTCCTCCATAGCGGTGAATCATTTCGCACATTTCCCTTATCCCGGGTTCAAAAATACCGTGTGTCGAAGGGTAGGTAATCATGAATGCGGCCAACCGGTTCCGGTACAATTCCGCTTTTCCGCGTAAATCATCGATGTCCACATTCCCGTTCTCATCGCATTTTACGACAACCACTTCAAATCCGGCCTGTACCGCGCTCGCCGGATTTGTTCCGTGTGCCGATGCCGGAATCAACACCGTATTGCGATGCTCCTGCCCGATGCTTTTCAGGTATTCACCAATCACCCGAAGCCCGGCATATTCTCCGGCGGCGCCGGAATTAGGCTGCAAACTGACTCCCGGCAATCCTGTGATTTCACCCAAATATTCAGACAAATTGCCGGTCAGTTCGCGGTATCCTTCCACCTGATCGGCCGGAGCAAAAGGGTGGATATTCCTGAATCCGGGATGATTCAGCGGAAGAAGTTCCGACGCCGCATTCAGTTTCATGGTGCACGAACCAAGCGAAATCATCGAATGGGTCAAGGAAATGTCCCTTCGTTCCAATTTTTTGATGTAACGCATCAATTCAGTTTCCGAATGATATTGAAGAAAAACGTCGTCCTGCAAAAACCGGCTTGTACGAACAAATTCCTCGTCGAGTATCGACGTTTGCGGAATTTCTTGTTGAGCCGTCCAATTGACTTCGGCCGCCGATGCAAAAACCGAAAGCAAAGCATTGACTTCCCGAATACTCGTTGTTTCGTCGAAACTTATACCAACCTCTCCCGTTTCGAAATAACGCAGGTTGATCTCCTTGTAAACAGCGATATGACGCAACACCTCCGTGGACACATTCGAAGGAAGCTGCAATTTCAACGTATCGAAATAGTTCTTGTTGAGTTGTTTATACCCCAATTTTCCGACTTGTTCCGCAAAAAACACGGCGATGGAATGCACTCCCGAAGCGATGTTTTTTAATCCGTCGGGCCCGTGATAAACGGCATAAAAGCCTGCCATTGTTGCCAATAACGCTTGAGCCGTACAAATATTGGATGTCGCCTTTTCCCGCTTGATGTGTTGCTCCCGGGTTTGCAACGCCATGCGCAAGGCTTGTTTTCCGTATGCATCTTTCGAGATGCCGATAATCCGCCCGGGCATGTGGCGTTTATATTCATCTTTTGCCGAGAAAAACCCCGCCGAAGGTCCGCCGTAATACATCGGCACTCCGAATCTTTGGGAGCTGCCGAATGCGATATCCGCCCCCCATTCTCCGGGAGGAACCAGCAGGCACAGCGAAAGTAAATCCGTTGCAACTGCAACTTTACAATCGGCGGCTTTCGCTTTTTCGGTTAACCGGCTGTAATTTTCCACTTTTCCGTCTGCATCGGGATATTGAAGCATCACGCCGAATATTTTTCCGGAAAATTCGAAGGCTTGACAATCCGAAATTTTCAACTCTATCCCCTGCGAAATGCATCTGGTATGCAAAACGGCCAAGGTTTGCGGGAAAATATTTTTATCCGCCAATAAAATATTCGCTCCTGATTTTTGTTTTTCACGACTTCGAAGGCCGAACATCATGGTTGCGGCTTCGGCGGCGGCTGTAGCTTCATCCAACAATGAACTGTTTGACAACGGCAATCCGGTCAAATCGCTTACCATGGTCTGAAAATTCAACAAGGCTTCCAAGCGGCCTTGTGAAATCTCGGCTTGATACGGCGTGTAGGAAGTGTACCAACAGGGATTTTCAAATACATTCCGCAATATCGGGGCGGGCGTGGCTGTTTCATACCAACCCATCCCGATGTAGGAGGTAAATACTTTGTTTTTACCGGCCAATAATCCGATATGTTCGGCATAGTCATCTTCCGACAGGGCTTTCGGCAAATTAAGCGTTTTTTTCAAACGAATGTTTTCGGGGATGGTCTGATCTATTAATTCATCCAATGACGATACCTTGATTTTTTCGAGCATTTCATCCCAATCATTTTCCCGAATACCGATATGACGGGTAAAAAAGCGTTCGGTTCCCATGAAGAGCTGTGAATTATGAGTTAAGTACATGGCAGAATTTAATTTAAATTATTTCAACCGCGAAGTCCCAAAGGCACAAAGTCGCAAAGAATTTAAACTTTGCGTCTTTTCGTCTTTGTGACTTGGCATTTAAAATATAAATTGTTTTTTGCGGCATGCTTAAGAGTTAATAATTATGTGTTACGGGCCGGGGGAAAAAACGGGTTGTATTTTTTCTCGCGTCCGATAGTTGTCGACGGGCCGTGTCCGGAATAAACAACGGTGTCGTCCGGCAAGATAAACAGTTTTTTCCGGATGCCGGAGATCAATTCTTCATAATTTCCGCCGGGAAGATCCGTTCGTCCGATGCTTCCGCGAAAAAGAACGTCGCCGGCAAACAGGCACTTGTCAGCTTCGGAATAAAACACCACGCTTCCCGGAGAATGTCCAGGCACATGAATGACTTGTAAAGAAGCATTTCCGAAAGTTACCGCTTCTTCTTCTTTCAAAAAACAGTCGACCAAGATTTCTTCGTCACTCATCGACAGACCGAACATGGCAGCCTGATCTTTCACGCTGTCCAATAAAAAACGGTCTCCTTCGTGCGCTTTTGTTTTTATGCCGAATTCTTTCAACATAAACGGATTTCCCAATAAATGATCGCAATGCAAATGGGTATTCAACAAATGTTTCAACTGCAAATCATAATTTTTGATCCATGCCGCCGTTTCCTTTTTTTCTTTGTCCGAATACATTCCCGCGTCAATCATCACACCCCGGCCTGTATCGTCATACAATATATAAGTGTTTACGGAAAACGGATTGAACTCAAATTGTTTTATATTCATACTATTTTTTAATCATTTTGTCCCTCGCAGGAAACACGGTCACGGCCCGGATTCGTACCCCGCGGGCCGCAAACCGGTTATCCTACCGGTAAATAAATCATTTTTTTCGTATCGAAATATTCTTCTTCAAAATAATCACTCAAATCGGTAACCATCACCATGTTGCGAAAAGGACGAATTTCAGGTTGCAATTCTCCGCCCTTTAAACAAATAATTCCGTTCGGAAGTGCGTTTTGTTGTTCTTTTTTAATGTTCTTGCGAACAATTTTCAACAAATCGGGTAGCGGCATCACGGCACGACTGACAACAAAATCAAATTTATCTTTTTCGTCTTCGGCACGGCACCGGTGGAAGCTGACATTCGTCAGTTCCGTTGCCTGAGCAATTTCAGCCGCCACTTTTATTTTTTTGCCGATGCTCTCGAGCAGACAAAAGGTCACTTCGGGAAATAAGATCGCCAAAGGTATTCCCGGAAATCCTCCGCCGGTTCCCACATCCAAAATCGACGTTCCGCTTCTGAATGTCAACAGTTTGGCAATTCCTAAAGAATGCAACACATGCCGGACGTACAAGTTTTCGATGTCTTTTCGGGAAATCACATTGATTTTGGCATTCCAATCGGCATACAAGCCGTATAATGCCGAAAATTGATCGATTTGCTTTTCCGTCAACGAAGGAAAATATTTTAAAATAATATTCATGTCGTATTTACTTAACGCTTCCGCAATTCCCTAAAACACAACTTCTCACATGCCGGCCAATTCGGCAACGGATGTTCCGGGTTTCAAAATCTCTTTCATTGAACTGTACGGAATAAATATCTTGACTGCTCCCATCAGGTAAGAAGCGATTTCATATTCATTATATAAATAGGTGATGCCTTCTTCCCCGATGATGAAATTGTCGTTTGAAAGAAGTTCGATCGCTCCGACATATCCCAAATCCGATAATTCCTCCCGCGAAGAAACATTGTTTTGTTTTTCCAATGCGGTCACCAACAGGTTGCTTAATTCTTCCTGATAATCTTCCTTGAAAATGTCTTTTTCCGTCAGCCGTTCTCCGGTCTCCAAATTCAAGGTATAATACAAGTAGGAATGGACTCCATGCTCGCCTCCGTTATAAATATCGTTATAAACAAGGAAACACAATAAATCGTTTTTATTAAATTCGATTTTTACATTGCCTGTCAGGTAATACGAATACCAGCTTACCGGAACAAATTCTTCATCGGCATTCCGGGCTTGATCGTCCGAATATTCTTTTTCAACGTTTTTGTATTCGGCCAGATAATCGGCTTTAAACCGGTCGGCCGCCTGTTCGGGGGAAAATGTCGAATACTCTTTCCCGAAAAAGCATTCGATAAACCAGACTCGAATGGAATCTAATATTTTCTTGTTTTTGTATGCTGCCGGATATACAAATTGAAGATCCAGATTACAATTCGGCTTTGTCGTATCGTTAAATAAGTATTGTATTGCCGTGATTCGGACAGAATCAAATTTGATCTCATTATCGCCCGATAATGAGTGTTTTTTCCGGCAAGAAGTTCCCAATAAAGCGACTCCGATTATTGAAAGAAATAAGCATGCAACAAAATATCGTTTCATAGCGGTACGTTTTTGTAATTAATCTTACAAAAATACGCTTTTCTTTTGTTCCGGAATAACGTTTTTGATATTTTGTTAATTCAAGAATAAAAAGGGTACACAGTATCCTGAGCAGACAAGTAGACGAGTAGACAAATTGACAAGTAAATAAGTTTCGGATGTCACAAAACCGAACGAATGCAGTTGATTCCGTCAGAATACTCTGAAAGAGTATATGGGTTATTAAGGAGCGGCAACACACTGTAGGCGTGAAAGGTGGATAACCTCTTGCAAAGTTTATCGGGGGTTCAGTCCTACGGACTGCGATAGCCTGTATTCATAATTTTACGCAAAAAAAACGTAAAATTACAGGTTTTCAAATCAAAAAATCAAAGAATGCTTGTATATAATTGTATATCCATAATTTAATGGCGGATGTTAAAAGTTAACGCAAAACTAATAATTCCGAATTCCGCAGTTATCGTAATTATTAATTGATTTCGTATCTTTGTGTCGTAATAATCATTCAAAAAATGTAATAATTATGGCGATGCCGATCAGAGGAATACCGGTGCTGGAAGGCGAAGCAGCCCGCCGGTTCATAAAAGAAGCAAAGGAAAACGAAAAGAAACGGGGTACACAACCGCTCTCTAAAGAAGCAATCGCTTCGTATAAAGGGATTATCGAAGATGCCAAAAAGCACGGTACATTACCCTTTTAGAGCATATGGGGTTTCTTTTGAGCAACGGAAAACATTCCGTACGAAAAAGTTTAAGTAGTTATCCGGCAACCCTGATAGGCAGATTGGGAGTCGATAAAGAATATGGCGGTAAAGGCGTAGGCACGGAATTGATAGACTTTATCAAAAGTTGGATGCTCGACCCCGTCAATAAAACGGCTTGTCGCTATCTCACCGTAGATGCCTACAATAACGAAGCAACATTGAAATTCTACGAAGCGAACAGTTTCAGGACACTTTTTTCATCCGACGGGCAAGAGAAAAAACATATCGGTTTGCCACAGGAAAAAGAACTTAAAACAAAACTGATGTATTTCGACCTGATGTTGATTTAGATAATCTCATGTCCGCCACGGCGGGAATACAAGCCCCCTAATCCCGAAGGGGGGATATTGAAATGGTTTTACGGCAAAGGCTGAAGCCTATGTATAACAGCGTAGGGCAACGCCCCACGCCGTTTGATTTAAGACTTTCAGCCTTAACTCGTTCACCCGTTTACTCGTTCACTTGTTTACAAGCGATGTTTTTTGCGGTAATAACCGGCCAAAAATGCCGACAACAGGAGAAATACCGGCACTTCGGGGCCGTCCAACGGCACGGGCACAATCTTCTGGGGATTGCCGTCTTCGCCCGGAGGCGGGGCGGACAGTTTGGTGTCGTCGTCTGACACGACGGGGTCTTTTTCTGTTGCGGATTTTTGTTTTTCCCACAGGAAACTTTCTTCCGACACCGTCTTCTTATCCTGATACAATTCCCGCTTTTCTTCCGTTGCCCGGATTTTATCCGACGGCAGCGAAAACGCTCCCGCACCGGATACCGCCGACAAAAGAAGAAGCATTGTCAATATCCGCACGCGGGTCGTCTTTTTATTTTCATTCATTCCATTCATTTTTTTCATGTTCATTTGATTGTATTTTTGTTTGAAGATCACCGGACGATCTTCGTTATTAACGTTTCACCCGAACGGCTTTCCGCCCTGATGAGGTAAACGCCTCCCGATAAGGTGTTCAGCGGCAGACTCCGGACGTTTGCCGTTTTCTTGATCAACATGCCTGACACCGTGTAAATTTCAAGCGTCGAAGCTTCTTCCGTCAGATACAACTCGTTGTCCTTCACCCCGGAACGGAAAGCGCCTGTTTCCGGCTGCTCCGGCAGGGAGGTGTATGTGCCGTCGGTATAAATCTCCAGCGACTGGATGCACGGACGGGGAGGATTTGTCGTGTTCATGTTTGCGTAACGGTTGCTGTGCATAAAACGGATCGTCTTGATACCCGAAGGCCACCAGCCGCCCGTGCCCGTGCTGTTCTCCACACATTCCACGTCCGCTGCGTCGGACGGAAAACGCATGGTGTCGTCAATCTCGTAATCCGATTCAGACGGATCGGCTTCCTCCGAAAATTCCGTCGTCAGAACGGCATCGCTCCCCGTGTTCGACACCCCTCTCAATACGACCCGGAGTATGTCTTTCGATCCCTTGTTCCGGATCAGGATGTATGCGAACCGGTCGGCGGAATACACCGGGTTTCCGTTCAAGTACAGCGACGAGCGTTCGGGCGAGCCGATCACGCCGAAACACCGGTCGTAAACCGGGCGGGATTCGACATTCCTTGTCTCGATTTCGATGTTCCCGTCGCAATACACCCCGTCGATCGAAGCGGGGGCAGCATCTTCGAATCCGATCGACAACGAAAGGTTTTCCTGCCCTTGCGAACGGGTTGAAAAGGTTGTCATGATTATTGCGGTCAATACCGCGTATTTATACATTGATTTCATACGTTAATTTTTTTATTTTTTAATTTTAAGAAACTGTCTTTAAATATTCTGGTGAAGTCAAAATTTATTTTCGCACAGATTTCACGGATTTCACAGATTTCGAGTGATATTCACCGTTTTCGTCAAAAAATCCGTGAAATCCGTGAAATCTGTGCGAATTGCATCACCTTGCATATATTTTCATCGAACGGCTCGTGTTTTGACCCGTTGCACGGACGATGCAGATGTTCCGTCCCAGAAGGGGAATCCGTACCTCCGGTGCGTTTATCCCTTTGCGCGATGTGATCATCCGGCCCTGCAAATCGTAAAGCGTCACCTCGTAAAGCGGGCTGCCGTCCGTCGTGAACACGCGCAGAATCCCCCCGGCAACCGCCGACTCGATACCGGGGTCCTTTGCCTCCGCATTCCGGATGTCCGTCCCCTCTTTCACAAACGACAGGTAAAAACGGTCGGTTACAAACGTTTCCCCGTCTGTCTTTTCAAATTCGTGTATCGAACCGTTGCGCAAGTTGTAACGATTGACGATGTTTCCGTTTGAAGTCTCGTTCAGGAAAATGTCGTAACCGGAGGCAAAGCTCGTCAACCCGCCGAAATTCAGCCGGAACGTCCCTTTTTCGGAGGTGCGGATACCCAGCGGAACGATCAGGTCCTCCGGATTTTCCGAGTAATTCACATCCAGAAACATGCCGTCGGAGGAGACCGTATAAACCGATACCGGCGTCGTGTCGCTTCCCGTGAACGCCTTGACCACGTCCCTGTCCTCTTCGTACAGGTTGCTCGACGAAGGACTCAGGATCAACAGCGACTTGTTGCTTTTCCCGTTGCGGTACACTTCCACGCTCAGGATTTGACGTTCTTCCTTTTCCCCGGACGAGCGGAGTCTTTCACCCGGATCGGACGCCGTCATTTCCACGTTCGCATACAGCTCCGAAAAGTTTCCTTTGGCCGTCACCAGAAACGACTGCATCGGGGCGATGTAACGGTTCACGGCGCCTGTGGACGTCCCGCCCGCCGTGTAGGAGACGATATTCCCGTTCTCGTCCGTGACCCGGTAATAATTCATGATTTTGGACGAATTCATTGCATAAAATGCATCGAAATCCAGATGCGCCATGAACGGATTGCCGACCAGCGCCTGTTTGTCCGTGCCTGAGGCCGAAACGTCCAGTCTCACGTCGCCCGTGTTCCGGTTCAGTACCGGTTCGTAAATGAACAGGTGTTCGGTGGGGGCATTCACTCCGTACAACGTCGTTCCCGCAGGGCGGGGGGTGTTGCGGGTTTGCTTCGGATTCCCGTCCCGGTCGTACATCGTGTACGTCGGATCGTGTTTCGGAAAATTAAAGGTGTCGGGCTGATGAACGCCTAACGGTTGAAGATCGTCCACCCACACGCCCAGACCGACGCCCGGGCCTATCGGATATTCGGGATTGTTGAACGCCCCCGTCCAATCCCCGTCGATGTATTTCGCCGTTTCGGGATTCGTCCGCGACCACAGGTACGTGTAAACAAACAATGAATCACCGTAATTGTCTTTGAACGGATTGGGATTTGTCACGTAATAATCGCCCGGATAAAAGCTCCGGAGCGGCGCCGAAAGCATATACATCCGGTTTCCGTTCAATACCAGTTCCACATACGCCGCATCGTAATCCAGACTGTCGGTGCGTGTCACCTCGCCCCCGTGTTTGAAGTGAATGTTCGCGCATTCGCTCCGGTAGTCGGTGTAATCCGTCGACAAATCCGACAGATCGGGATAAATGGTCAACCCGTCGGGGATCAGCACATCCGTGCACTTCCGCGGAATGGAGGCATTCGGGTAAGGATCCGGAACGGGTGCATCCGGATTGTACCAGTTCAGCGGATCGTGCCAGTCGCGCGTCCCGCCCGAACCTGTCCACACCAGCGAATCGGGCGCCAAATAAACATGCGCCGTGTCGGGCACCTGCGTCAGCAGCTTGTTGCCGTCTTTGGTGTAGGCGTTTACCAGATAATACTGATCGGGAGAGGCATCCTTGGTCACCGTCAGGCAATCGCCGTCTTGAAGGTAGCGCCCGCCCGAATCGAACCACTCGTAGCGGTACGTGTCCGCGGGCGTGAGGCAAAGCGTCTCGATGCTTCCTTGGCACATCACCCGTTCCCCGTGACTGAACGAAACGTTCGCGGAGTAGTTGTTCCAGAAGCGGCATTCCTCCGTCGTCGCATAACCCGTCGGTTCCGAAGAACCGTTGTTCACGGCATTCAGATAGATCAGCCAGCGGTCGTACGGGGGAAAAACGATCCCCGAATAATCCGGAATGTAATAGGTAAGCGTTTTGTACTCGTTGATCTCCAGATCGGTATCGATCAGGGTCGCGTTAATCAGTGTATAGGTTCCGGTCGCGCCGTCATACACATAGGTCTTGACATCCAGCGGGCCGGTAAATTTTGCGTCGCCGTCGTTGCCGATCTGCATGGTCACTTCCAACCGGTTGAGGACCTCATTGAGGCGCAGGGTCGGACGGAACGAAGAAAAACGGAGGTCGGGAACCAGATAAAGCATCCTCCCTTCCTCGTTGAGCATCGTGGCCTGTTGCAGGAAATTGTTGAACGGACGGTTTTGGGTGCCCGTGTCCTCGTCGTAGAAAATCGTTGCGGGGTTGATCGGATGCCGGGGTACCGTCAGATCGTCGTTGATGTAAACCGGGTTGTAATAAAAATTGTCCCAGACATTGCGGGTAGACGCCCAGGGTACGCCCGCTGAGGCAAAAACACGAAGGTAACCCGACCAGTTGGTGGCGGAAGTATGTCCCGTGGTGATGATTTCGGCGGCCCCGTCTCCGTTGACATCCGCGACGATCGGATATTCATTGAGTGTCGTAGACCGTACTCTGTTAAAACTCGCCAGATTATAAACAATGGTATCGTTTCCGGTGACATGGCTTTTCATGCTTCCGTTGATAATGCGTAAATCGGTTTCATCCCGGTAAATAAGCTCCGAAATACCGTCCTGATTGAAATCGAATAAGGACATGGTGGTGGAAGCCGACACATCGGTAGTCGGCAGAGTCCAGAGCAGTGTCAATCTGTCTGCAACGGGCAATGCGGGATTGTAGGCATAAGCCTCCATGATATTACATCCGGTAAACACGATTTCGGGATGTCCGTTTCCGGTAATATCCCCGATAAACGGAACGGAAGGCCCGTATAAACCGTTCATTGTCGGTATTCCCGTAATGACGGAAGAAAGCAGTGCGCCGGTTCTCGGATTGTAAACAGCCATCCTTCCATTATCATTCGTATTCGGAGTTACCCTCCACGTGACGACAACATCCAGAAACCCGTCTCCGTCCATATCCGCGATGCCGATGGCGCCGTTTCCGACTTCCGGCGCCGTTTGAAAGAGGGTATAAGTATTTCCTGCATCTAACGCATCGGGATTGCTGATATTTATCTTGTAAACACAATTTCCGCCTATGATTTCAAGAATTCCGTCATTATCAATATCGGCAGCCGTATACGAAGGAAATCTGTCAGTGACGCTGATACTTCCGTAATGGGGAATCCGCCCGAAATTGTATCCCGAATTCCCGTCCCCGAAGAACCCGCCGTCGACGAGCAATGTTCCGTCTTGTGCATTGAATACCTTGTCAAAGACAACCACCTGTGCTTTTCCCGTTCCCGCAAAATCTGCCACAACAGGGGTACCTCCTTTCCAACTGTAATCAATGGTGTAAGGCACCCGCCAGCTTTCGCCCCAGGAAGCGCCGTCGAAAGAGTATTTGATCAATACCCCGGCATCGGATCCGGATGTTGCCGTAGTCACCAGAAAGACGGAAGCATATTTATTTCCGTCGACATTGGCAATGGCCATCGGATTTGAAATGGTAGATGTTGTGGGTATGGGAATCCGGTACTTTACAAACAACGGATTTGTCAAAGCTTCATCGTATCCGAAAATTAATATCTCGTCGGCCTGATAAATAGCTAAAGAGTCGGCATTATAATTCATTGTGACAATCTCGATATTCCCGTCCCCGTCCACATCCCCGGTCAAAGGTGTTATGGCGATGGGTACCAATTCGGCGGATATTGCCGATTGTTTTATCTGCCAGTCGATTTCCGGTATCGGCGCATAGCAGACATTCGTAAACATGTTATCCGGTTGACTGCCGATGTTGACATACACTTTAGCCGACGAAGTCAGGCTTATGCCGCCGGCGTTGCATTCGATTTGATAAATCAGGGAATCTTTTCCCAAATAATTTGTTACGGCGCGGTAACGAATCTGATTCGCCGCATTCACCGACCAGAGCGTCGCACGGGTCGGAGGTTGGAGGATGCTTACGGTCAGTCCGCCGGGAGAGCAGTCGCCGGGAAAATCGTTGTTCAGCACATCCCAAAACATTGTCTGACCAGGTTCCACGAACACATTGTCGACATTCGCCTTCAACTGTTCGCTTCCCTGTGCCGGAAGGCGGTTACAAAACACTGCCGCCATACAAAAAATGAAAACGGTTTTTGTAAGATACAAATAGGAAAATTGTTTTTTCATTCATTCGTTGTTTAAAGCCTCTAAAGCCCCTTCCCGGAGGGGATATCGGAAGGGTACTTTAAGAGGGATGGTTTATTATTAAAGATCTCCTAATCCCCAAAAAGGGAATATCAGAGGAGTTATTCATTGTCAAAAACTCTTATATTCAGTCATTTACACTCTCATTCATCAACCCGCTTTCACTCCCCCTTCGGAAGTCGGGGGCTCCGGACTTCATTTTTGATGCCTGCTGCACCGGTTTTGTATTTCTTTGTCGTCACGACAAAAAAGTGCAAAATCAAATTCCGGCGCAGGGCATCAAAATGAATGAATCAAATGTGAGTGTGAATACCTTTTCTCTTCAAAATCAGAGCATTGATATTCGGGGGCGAAGATAAGTTAATAAAATGTAACAAAAAAAAAAAAAAATCAA
>WRGA01000102.1 GCA_009787405.1 Candidatus Azobacteroides sp. | reverse complement strand
TTCTACCGATATAATGTCCCCGGCGGGACAAAAAAAGACGAATATTTTGAAACATTGACACATTTTTTGCATCTCCCTGCAGGGAGAGCCGGGCATAACATCCGATAATCATTATTATTTTTTACGGCATATTTAATAATAATAAAAACAAATTAATTTTGGATATATACTTATATATAATTGATAATTAGCATATTAATGTTATACCCCATCAACTCTTAACTCTTAACTTTTAACTCTTAACTGACATGTTTTGGTCTGCCAAAGAAAAACGTTGGAGCATGACGCTCATTCTTTTCATCTTGATTTTGGGAGGAATTATTTTCTTCGAATTGCAGGAATTTATGAGCGGATTTCTCGGCGCTTTTACATTGTATGTATTGATGCGGAAACAAATGATTTACCTGACGGAAAGGAAAAAATTCAGGCCGTCATCAGCTTCGGCGCTTTTGTTGGTGGAAGTCGTATTGCTTTTCCTGATTCCCATTTCCGTCGTATCCATTATGCTGGCCGACAAAATTTCGATGATAGACATCGATTTCCAATTCATTTTGGGTAAACTGAATGAATTGGCGTATATCGTTGAACAAAAAACCGGTTACGAAATTTTTACCGGGGAGAATTTGTCCTTTATTCCCAAATGGGGAATCGCAACCGTGCAAGGAGTGGCCCAAAGCATTTATTCGCTGGTGATCAACAGTTTAGTCATGATCTTTGTACTGTATTTTTTATTTATAAAGGGCAAAAAGATAGAACGGGCTTTTCGGGATTTAATGCCGCTCAAAGAAAACAATAAAACAGCCGTTTTGCAGGAAGTGAAAGTCATGATTCATGCCAATGCCATCGGCATTCCGCTGTTGGCTGTGGCACAAGGAGGAGTTGCTCTTGCCGGATTTTTAATCTTTGATGTCAAAGAACCGCTTTTTTATGCGATTCTCACAGGGTTCGCCACCATCATTCCCTTGCTGGGTACCGGGTTGGTTTGGGCGCCTTTGGGTATTTCCATGATCATGAACGACAATTTGGTAAACGGCATCGGACTGCTTTTGTTCGGCTTCCTTGTCATCACCAATATCGACAATTTAATCCGTTTTCTGCTGCAAAAAAAGCTGGCGGATGTCCATCCGTTAATCACGGTTTTCGGCGTGATTGCCGGACTGAAGCTTTTCGGCTTTTGGGGAGTGATTTTCGGGCCTTTGCTTGTCTCCCTGTTCTATTTATGCATCAATATATACCGTCAGGAATACACTCCCCGTTCCGAATCGCTGAATGATTGAACAGCCGGGGATTCAGTGATTCAATTATTTGGCTATTTGGCATTAAAATAAAGATTTTTTTGTAGCTTTGTGGTGCAAAAATCGGTGTATAAAAATCGTACATTATCCAATTGTAAACATTATAAAATGAAGGTATTAAAGTTCGGAGGTACTTCTGTAGGTTCGGCACAACGAATGAAAGATGTGACCCAATTGATCTGCAACGGAGAAAAAAACATCATTGTGCTTTCGGCGATGTCCGGCACCACCAATACCTTGGTGGAAATATCGGACTATTTATATAAGAAAAATCCAGACGGCGCCGGTGAAATCATCAACACACTCGAGAAAAAATATTTCGGGGTGATTGAAGAATTGTATGCAACACGAGAATATAAGGATAAAACCCTCGATTACGTCAAAGCGAACTTCGATTGTATTCGTTCGTTCACTAAAGATTTGTTTACCTTGTTCGAAGAAAAAGTAATTTTGGCGCAGGGTGAATTAATCTCTTCCGAACTCGTTAATTTATATCTCAACGAATGCGGCGTGAAATCCGTTCTTTTACCGGCGCTGGATTATATGCGCATCGACAAAAACGGAGAGCCGGATGCCGTTTACATCAAAGAAAAATTGTCCGAATTATTAGAAAAACATCCGAATGCGGATTTATATATCACTCAAGGATATATTTGCCGGAATGCCTACGGCGAAATCGACAACCTGCAACGCGGGGGAAGCGATTATACGGCTTCTTTGATCGGTGCGGCTGTCAATGCCGATGAAATTCAGATTTGGACGGACATCGACGGGATGCACAATAACGACCCCCGTTTTGTGGAAGGAACTTCTCCGGTAAGAAATTTACATTTCGAAGAGGCTGCCGAATTGGCTTATTTCGGGGCAAAAATATTGCATCCCACATGTGTGCTGCCGGCAAAGCTGACCAATATTCCCGTGCGTCTGCTCAATACTATGGAACCGAATGCTCCCGGAACATTGATTTCCAATAATCTCGAAAAAGGGAAAATCAAAGCGGTTGCGGCAAAAGACAACATCACCGCCATCAAAATCAAGTCGGGACGAATGTTGTTGGCTTACGGATTTCTGAGAAAAGTTTTTGAAATTTTCGAAAGTTACCAAACACCCATCGACATGGTGACGACTTCGGAGGTCGGAGTTTCTTTGACCATCGACAACATCAAGAATCTGCAGGATATTTTGGACGATCTGAAAAAATACGGAACGGTTACCGTGGATGATAACATGGTGATTATCTGTATCGTAGGCGACATGGAATGGGAAAACATCGGTTTTGAATCCCGAATCCTGGAAGCGATGAAAGATATTCCCGTCAGGATGATTGCTTACGGCGGAAGCAATTACAATATTTCTCTTTTGGTGAAAGCGGAAGATAAAAAACGTACATTACAGACTTTGAGCAATCATTTGTTTTAAATATTAAACGATGTTATTTTTTAACTTAATTTTTAACTGATGAAAGGTTGTTTTCCGATTCATAAATTCAGGGAGTTGACTACTCCCTTTTATTTTTATAACACGACGCTGTTGCACGAAACACTGCAAACGGTCAAACACGAGATTGAAAAATATCCCGGTTTTTGTATGCACTATGCCGTAAAAGCCAATGCGAATCCCAAAATTTTGTCGATGATCGCAGCATACGACTTCGGTGCGGATTGTGTGAGCGGAGGTGAAATCAAAGCCGCTTTGAGTGCCGGATTTCCCGCCGAAAAAATTGTATTTGCCGGTGTCGGAAAAGCCGATTGGGAAATCAATTTGGCGTTGGATGCGGAGATCTTCTGTTTCAATGTGGAATCGGCCGCCGAACTGAAAGTCATTCAAGAACTTGCCGCCGCAAAAGGAAAAACGGCATCCGTTGCCTTGCGCATCAATCCGGAAGTGAAGGTCAATACGCACCATTACATCACCACGGGATTGAAAGAAAATAAATTCGGCATCAATTTGGATAAACTCGACGGTGTGTTGGACATGCTGCCGAATCTTCCGAATATCAAACTGATCGGAATCCATTTTCACATCGGATCGCAAATAACGGATCCGGAATCGTTTGTCGGTTTGTGTATAAGGGCCAACGAAATTCAAAAGAATCTGCTTGCCCGAAAAATATTCATCGAGCACCTCAATATGGGCGGCGGATTGGGGATTGATTATTCGCATCCGAACAAGCAGCCGATTCCCGATTTCAAAAACTATTTCGAGATTTTCGACAAGCATTTGCACACAAATGCCGATCAGCCGGTTCATTTTGAATTGGGCCGCGCTATTGTCGCACAATGCGGAAGCCTGATCACCAAAGTTCTGTATGTGAAAGAAGGTTCCTGCAAAAATTTTGTGATTGTCGACGCCGGTATGACCGATTTGATACGTCCCGCATTGTACAATGCGTATCATAAAATAGAAAACATCACGTCTGACCTGCCGGTCGAAAAATATGATGTGGTCGGCCCCATCTGCGAATCGTCGGATTGTTTCGGGAAAGAAACGGACTTGAATCAAACACAACGCGGCGATCTGATCGCTTTGCGCTCGGCCGGAGCATACGGGGAAATCATGGCTTCCCGGTACAATTGCCGCCGGTTGCCCAAGTCTTATTATTCGGATGAATTGATCTGATGACCGATAAGTAAATTTATTTTTCGCTCCTTAAAAAACATCATATTGAAAATGGAAAATATATGGAATATTTTACAGTCTTATTTTGATTACAATACGATCGAATTAGCTGTAATTTCAACGTTTATCCTGTTTTTTGTCATACAAATCATTTATTATCTCGGTCATTACCGTAAGATGCTGTCTTACATCAAACGCGAAAAAAAGGGCAATATTATTTACACCACCGATTATCCGTCCGTTTCCATCATCATTTGTTCCGTAGATGATTCCGAGAATCTGAAAAAATGCCTGCCGTCCATTTTAGAACAAGATTATCCGGTATTCGAAGTGATCATCGTCAACGACAGTTTTACGGTCGAATGCCGGTCATTGATCCATACTTATTCCAAAAAATACCCCAATTTATACAGTACGTATATACCCGAAGATGCCAAATATCTGAGCCGCAAAAAGTTATCCATTACCATCGCGGCCAAAGCCGCCAAATATGATGTGCTGTTATTCACGGAACCCGATTGTTACGTCGAAAGCAAACATTGGATACGCAACATGATGCGTAATTTTACGCCGGATACCGGTATCGTACTCGGTTACAGCCGTTTTGAACGAAAAAAAGGCTATCTCAACCGCTTGGCGTCCTTCGACAATTTATTTTCGGCCATGCAATATCTGGGATACGCCGTCAATCATCGGCCTTACAAAGGACTCGGAAAAAATCTGGCTTATCGCAAGGAATTATTTTTCAAAAATAAAGGTTTTGCAAAATATCTTTATTTGCAAGCCGGAGATGATGATTTATTTGTCAATCAAGTTGCCACAGACTCAAATACACGCATCGAACTTTCTCCGGAAAGTATTCCGGTCAGCAGTGTCACCCGATTCGACTGGAAAACGAGAAAAATGAGCAATGCCCTCACGTCCGGTTTTTACCCGAAAAACGTTACATACCGGTTGGGATTCGAAGTGTTTTCCCGTTATGTTTATTATGTTTTATTTTTCGGAATCATGGCGCTTTCGGTTCTACTTTTGATTCATTGGTTTCTTGCCGTCGTTGCCGGTTTGCTTTTCATCATCCGTTTTTGCGTGCAACTATTCATCATCAATAAAACCGCCGAAGAACTCAAAGAAAGGAAATTTTATTTGTCTGTTATTTATTTCGATTTGATTTTGCCTGTTGTCAATTCGTTTTACAAATTATATCAAAAATTCCGCGGCAGAAAAGATTACACCTACAACTACATCAATTAACCCGGAAGCTGTCATATCGAACAAAATATCTACAAATTTGTAGGGTTAAAATCGAGAAAGTGGAGGTGTAACAAAAAAACAGTAAGTTATAGCACTAAACCGGTATCAATGTAAACACTGTGAGACTGTAATTAAAAAAGACACTCCGAGTATTCGGGGCGTTCTGCAAAAGCATTCCACTCGTGGACAAAACTTTAACGTAGTTTTATCAACTACTTATTTTTTTTGGAGGGGCCTATACTTTAAAATATGCAAAGAAAATATTGTACTTTTGCATTTTAGAATTTTTTAAGATGCAGGAAACACAAAATATTGAATATAAATCCATTTGGAGAGACGGATATCTGCGGTGGATATGCGGCTTTGCCAATGCTCAAGGCGGTACGCTTATTATTGGAAAAGACGATAACGGCAAAATTATTGGCGTAAAAAACGTAAAAAAACTTTTGGAAGATTTGCCCAATAAGATAACCACAATTTTAGGTATCGTTGCTGCTGTCGATTTGCACGAAACACCGAAAGGTGATTATATCGAAATTGCTGTTGAGCCACAACCAAATCCTGTAAATTACAAAGGAGAGTATCATTTTCGCAGTGGCAGCACTAAACAAGAACTGAAAGGTGCGGCACTGGATAAATTTTTATTGCAAAAATACGGCAGAAAATGGGACAGCGTTCCCATTCCGAATATCAGCGTTGCTGATTTGAAACAGGAAACTTTTGAATTTTTTAAGGAAAGAGGCATTGAGAGCAATCGCCTTGATGAAAAAAGTCGTAAGGATACACCGGAACAACTGCTCGAAAACCTGAATTTGTTTGAAAACGGCTATGTGAAACGAGCCGCATTGCTTTTGTTTCACGCTAACCCTGAGAAATTTACCACGGGCGCGTATGTCAAAATCGGCTTCTTCCGCACCGACAGCGATTTGCGTTATCAAGATGATATTCACGGCAATTTGTTTGAACAAGTTGAACGTACAATGGAATTGCTGCTTACGAAGTACACTAAAGCCTTAATCAGTTATCGCGGACTTTCGCGTATCGAAACTCATGAATACCCTAAAGAAGCCTTACGCGAGGCATTACTAAATGCCGTAACGCACAAAGAATATCCGGGTGGTGCACCTATCCAAATCAAGGTTTACAACGATAAAATTATGATTTGGAATGAAGGACGATTACCCGAAGATTGGACAATTAAAAATCTGCTGCAAAATCATTCTTCCCGCCCTAACAATCCCGATATTGCCAACGCTTTTTTTCGCAGCAGTTATGTAGAATCATGGGGGGCGGGGTATTTCAAAAATTGAAGAACAATGTGCGGCTACAGGGTTACCTGCGCCAATTTTTACAAATGAAGGCTCTGACTTTTGGGTAATTTTTCGCAAGGATATTTACAACAAAGAAGAGTTGAGCAACTTAGGATTGAATGAAAGGCAAATTGATGCGTTGACGCTTTTCAAAGAGAAAGGAGAAATAACAAGTTCGGATTATGCCGGGACATATAAAGTAACAGACCGAACAGCAAGAGCGGATTTAATGGGATTAGTTGAGAAAGAGCTATTAAAGAAACAAGGAGAAACAAAATCAGCAGTTTATATATTTCCATAATTCTTAAAATTTCCGAATTATTTCCGAATTATTTCCGAAATTTCCGAAATATATCCGAAGACACATAAAGAAATTATTGTAAGAAAGGAACTAAAATATACGGCAGCTAACGAGTGTCAGGCATATGCTCGCAGCCGGTTTTGCGGGATTTTGGAAATTTGTCGCCCATTCATGCTTTAGTGTTCCACCTGCCTGCAACAAACCACCGGGCAGACGGGCAAAACAATTTTTTCAATCCGGCAGCGTTATATATCTATAATAAATAGACATTATACCTGTTAATTTTTAACCCATGTACGACATCATCATTTTGGGTGGCGGCCCCGCCGGTTACACAGCCGCCGAACGTGCAAGCTCCAAAGGTATGAGCGTGCTTCTGATCGAAAAACAATCGTTGGGCGGCGTGTGCTTAAATGAAGGATGCATTCCCCTCAAAACCATTCTTTATTCCGCAAAGGTACTCGATACGGTTCGACAGGCCTCTAAATATGCCGTTACGGCAAATGACGTTTCTTTCGATTTCAATAAAATCATATCGCGCAAAAATAAAATCGTCAAAAAGCTGCTTGCCGGCATTAAGCTGAAACTGAAAAAGGATAACATTGTCATTCTCGAGGGAAAGGGGTTTGTCCTGAATAAAAAGAACGATGATTTTACGGTTGTTTGCAACGATCAGACGTTCTCCGCAAAAAAACTGTTGCTTTGTACCGGTTCCAAACCGATTATTCCCACTATCGAAGGATTGCAGGACATCGATTTCCTGACGAGCAGGGAGGCTTTATCCGCCGTCGAACTGCCCGGGCGTCTGACCATTGTCGGAGGCGGTGTCATCGGAATGGAATTTGCTTCTTTTTTCAACAGTCTGGGTGTAAAGGTTTCGATCGTCGAATTATTGGATGAAATCATCAGCGGAGCGGATAAAGAACTCTGCGGGATGCTGCGGACGGAATATGCGAAACGCGGCGTCGTTTTTCACCTCGAAACCAAAATCTTATCCGTAACCGAAACCGAAGTAACCGTCTTGAATAAAAACAGGGAACGGATCGTCATACCGACCGACCGGCTTCTTTTGAGTGTCGGACGAAAACCTCGTACAGAAAGATTCGGACTTGAATGTCTGCAACTTAAAAAAACGAAAAACGGCGGTATTTGGGTTGACGAGAATATGCAAACATCGCAACCGGGAGTGTATGCATGCGGCGACGTCACGGGATATTCCCTTTTGGCGCATACGGCCGCTCGTGAAGCGGAAGCAGCCGTCAACCACATCGCGGGAGAAAAAGACCGGATGTCGTACAAAGCCATTCCGTCCGTTATATACACTAATCCCGAAATTGCATGGGTCGGTTATACCGAAGAGCAATTGCTGAAAGAGAATATTCCGTATAAAATACTGAAATTACCGATGTCTTATTCGGGCCGGTTCACCGCCGAAAATGAAGGCACAAACGGCCTTTGCAAAATTTTTGTCGATAACCGCAATATCATCAAGGGCGTTCATCTATTAGGGAATCCCGCATCCGAGATGATCACGGCCGCTACCATGGCCATTGAAGCAGACTTGAACATCGATCAATGGGAAAAAGTTGTTTTTCCGCATCCCACCGTGCATGAAATCATGAAAGATACGCTTTATACGGTACACGATGCATCCATAAAACGCACCAAAACTTAATGGCATGGTACTTTATCCTTTACTGTTCAACCCTATCTTGAAAGCCACCATTTGGGGCGGAAATGATATTTGTCGGTTCAAACGCATCGAACCGGTGCAAGACGGAATCGGCGAAAGTTGGGAGATATCGCATGTCAAAGACAATGTGTCTGTTGTTGCAAACGGAGCTTTGGCCGGGAAAAATTTGGAAGAACTGATCAATTTGTACGGAAAAGAGTTGATCGGCGAGAAAAATCTGAAGCAATACGGCAGACGGTTTCCGTTGTTGATCAAATTTATCGATGCAAGAAGCGATTTGTCCATTCAAGTGCATCCGAACGACGAGTTGGCGCGAAAACGCAATGCCGGTTCCGGAAAAACCGAAATGTGGTATGTGATTTCCGCCGCAAAAAATTCGTTTTTATATTCGGGTTTTTCCCGAAAAATCACGCCGGAAGAATATATAAAAACCGTCGAAAACAATACATTTGCCGATACGTTGCAAAAACACGACATTGCCGCCGGAGACGTATTTTTTCTGCCTGCGGGAAGGGTTCATGCCATCGGCAAAGGTACGTTTATCGCGGAAATTCAACAGACTTCCGATATTACATACCGCATCTACGATTACAACCGGAAAGATGCGCAGGGCCGTTCGCGGGAATTGCATACCGAATCGGCAAAAGATGCGATCGATTATGATATGTATCCGGAATATAAAACCGGTTATCAGTCGAAACGGAATGAAATGACGCCATTAGTTTCCTGTCCGCATTTTACAACGAATCTGTTAGAAGGAAACAAAGAGATTGTAAGAAATTTTGAACATACAGATTCTTTTGTTATATACATTTGTATGGAAGGACAATTCGTTTTAACGGATAAAAACGGCTGTCAAATCAATTTGAAGCAGGGAAATACCGTTTTGGTTCCCGCATCATGCAATTCAAGCATTAAATTATCTCTTGAAATGAACTGCAAAATTCTTGAGACCTATATTGAATGAAAATTTTAGAATCGAATGCTATGGGCATTCAAAAAAACATTCCGATTTTCCGGACACATCGGAAAGAAAGCCGCCGCCGGCACGGCATCTGCACGCCTTCTACAATGAAGGCGTTAATTCAACTGAACGTCCCAAAGCGTTGACTATACGGTAAAAAGTTGCCACACTCGGAACGGTAATGCCTTTCTCTACTCGTGAAATGTATGATTTGTCCACTCCTATTCGTTTGGCAAGTTCCGCTTGTGTCAGCCTTGCCTTCTTTCGTGTTTCAAGTAATATTTGACCGGTATAAAAAGCGTATGCTTCCTCGTCAAACTCAGCTCTTTCGGGAGTTCCGTGCATTCCGTATTCAGCTTCTAATGCTGCGCTGTAATCACGTATTTTGTGGTCGTTTGTCTGCATAATATGACTTTATTTTTAATGTTATATTGGAGTTATTCATAGCGATAGAATTTTCCCTGCCACGCATTTCGTTCTCTCATACGTTTTTCGACTTTGGCGGTAAATTCGTGATTTTTTAAGCCCCAGTCGGGATAAATCAATAATTCTTTGGGAGATTGGGATATGAATCGTTCGACGATAAATCCGGGATTTAATCGTTCGACAAAATCAATGACCAAGTCGATGTATTCGTCCACGGTATAAAAATGAAATAATCCGGGATTTTCTTTGTATTGTTGAACCATCCGCGTGTCGCGTATCAATTGCAGTTGATGTAACTTTACGGTGGTCAGCGGCAACCGGGAAATTTCGACGGCATGATTCAAAATCATTTCCCGGGATTCTCCGGGTAATCCCAGAATAAGATGCGCCCCGGTTAAAATTCCTTTCGCCGCGGTTTTATTTACGGCCTCCACCGCATCAGCATACGTATGTCCGCGATTGATGTATTCCAATGTTTTGTCGCAGGTCGATTCCACGCCGTACTCAATCAACAGAAATGTCGATTTCGATAAATTTTGCAGATAATCCGACAAATCATCGGGCATACAATCGGGGCGTGTTCCGATAATCAGTCCGACAACTCCGGGAAAACGAAGCGCTTCTTCATACTTATCGATTAACGTCCGTAAATCGGAATATGTATTGGTATAAGATTGAAAATAAGCCAGATATTTCATCTCGGAATATCTCCGGGAAAAAAATTTGACACCGTCGCTCAATTGTTCGGAAACCGACTTTTGCGTCAGGCAATATTCGGGGCTGAACGTTTGATTATTGCAATAAGTACACCCTCCCACGCCTTTGCTCCCGTCTCTGTTGGGGCAGGTAAATCTGGCATGAACGGAAATTTTCTGAACTTTTCCGTCAAAATATCTGCTTAAAAGAATACTTAAATCGTTATACAAAATAAAACCGTTTTTTGCGACATCCTTAATTCTTAGATGCAAAGGTAGTTTATATTATCTTTGCAGCATGAATTATTTGATGCATTTATATCTGTCGGATAATGACGAGAATCTGCTTGTCGGAAATTTTATCGCAGATCATGTCAAAGGGAAAAAAGTGAATGAATATCCGCCCGAAATTGCCCACGGAATTATCCTTCACCGTGCCATCGACGAATTTTCCGATCAACATCCGGCCGTCGCGGAAAGTAAAAAAATGCTTCGTCCCGTTTACGGAAAATATGCGGGAGTTGTCGTCGATATTTTTTACGATCATTTTCTGGCCGCCGATTTCAGCCGATATGCTTCCGTCGATTTAAATACTTTCGCCGGATTTTGTTACCGGACATTGCTTAAACATTGGATCAGTATTCCGTGGGAGGTCAAATTATTCCTTCCGTTTTTGATCAAGCACAAACGTCTGCAATCTTACGCCAAACTTTCAGGCATCGGCAATGCCTTGCATATTATGGCAAAGCATACCAGCCTGCCCGATAAATCGGGCGATGCGATAAAAATTCTCAAAGAAAATTACGCCGGTTTCCGATCGAACTTCGAACAATTTTTCCCGGACATCCGATTTTTTTCATCCGAAAAAATAGTCCGGTAATTTTGTTTGGAAAAAACGAATAATTATGTACTTTTGCGCTGCGATTCGGCCCCGTAGTTTAGTGAATAGAACGTCGGATTCCGGTTCCGGAGGTCACAGGTTTGAGTCCTGTCGGGGTCACAAAAAAGGAAAAATTGTCAAATTCGGCAATTTTTCCTTTTTTATTTATCCCGATATTTTAAACCGGAACTTGATCACGACCAAAATCTGAGGGAATTTTTATTGAGAATCGGGTTACATCGAGCCGTTTTTATACTCATTGGCTTGAAGCAACTCAAACATATAGCGATTAAAATGTTTGACATTTTTGCCTAATATTTGGAAAAACTTGGTATCCACCTCCAATATGGTCAAAACAGCTTTATTCATCAGCTCCTGTCCTTGTTGCGTGAGATCGACGGCTTTTGCTCTGACATCGTTCAAGTGCGTTGTCCGGTATATGTATCCTTTGGCTTCCAGCACTTTAAGCATTTGAGAGATGGCCATGGGGTTTATTTTGGTATGTTGGGAAAGTATGGTTTGAGTGACTTGTTTTTCGCTATGCAAAACGAGCCAATAAATACTTGCTAATACGGCATATTGCATGTGGGAAAGATCATAATATTTTTTCAATATTCTATCATGGCAATCTGCCCACAAGCTCGAAACTTGTAACATTAAAAAGCCGCTGTCTTCTGCAAGGTTATCTGTTGCAAATGGTGATTTTTCTTTTTCTGCCATATTGTTAATTCTTTTTGAACAGTCAAAGGTAAGAAAAAAAGAAAAAACTTCGTATCTTTGTGCTTCCTTTATTCCTGACAGAGGATTTATGGGATATTTTAATTTTTGTCTTTTAATCATTACCGGATTTTTTTAAAAATATATAATATTTTAAAAATCAGTAATTTACAAAAACGCAGCGTCCTTTCATACCTTGTTATTTATCTGAAAAAATGTTAAATATAATAAAGTATTTTATAATATATTTTACAATATGAATAATAAACATTATCTTTGTAGTCGAAATTCAAACTGCGGATATTATCAAGATATTATCCCCCTGAACAAGATTAAAAGAAATGAATCGAAATTATTTTTATGAAGCTAAATCAGATATATGGAACGCGTTAATAAAAGGACGTCTGAAGTTAGTCTTTGTTCCGGATTTCATCCGGGTGGATCTTGAAAAAGAAGAAATTAAAATAGAGGGTAATGTACCTTATCACACGAGTCTTAATGATATTATCGGAGCCGATATTACTTATCATAAACGTTGTGCGGATATCAACATTGACACCTCAGACCGAATTATTAGCGTAAGGTGCGTCAGAACTTGTATCGCAGAAAAGATGAAAAATTTAATAGACGGTTGGTTATATCTGGAAGAAAATCCAAACACGAGATGAAAAACACGTGATCAATAAGTATATGAATTATTCTGAAAAATACATAAATCCTGCTTTATCATAAAACGAATAGAAACAATTATTGTAAAAATTAAATGCCAAAAATATACCGGGAGGTATAATAACACGCCGGGAGGCATGTTCATATAGAATAAACATATTATAATTAAATTCATTCATTCATTCATTTGCTAGTTTATTCTTATTCTGGAAACAGAATGCATAAAACAAACTTAATTAAGTTTTTTTACGCAGCTTAATAATAAGCTGCGTTTTTTTATTATATTTTGTATATTTGCGAAGATTATAAATCTTGTAACCTCGGCTCGTATCAATACAAAGCAAGATGTCCGGTAAATTGACATTGGTTCCCGTCGGAGGATTATGCAACAGAATGCGCGTAATCGATTCGGCATTTTCATTGTTCAAGGATAAAACGACCAGGGTCGAAATCATTTGGTTTAAAGATTGGGGAATGGGGTGTGATTTCAAAGCTTTATTCGATCCGATAACCGAATTTCCGAATATTTTCATCAAAGATGCCGCCATTTCCGACTATTTCTTATACGACAGGCCGAGAAATAAAAATTTTAGATTCCCTCTTTTATTTCAAAAATTTTATTTTAACAAAAGAATACCCGAAAAAGAGGTGTTTTATCAATTAAAGGGGGGATATGACTTTTCCGCGATCAAAGAATCGGAAAAAGTATATTGTGCGTCTTATCTTCGTCTGCATCCGGGGGACAACAGATATAAACTGTTTATTCCGAATCATGAATCAAGACACAGAATCGAAACTTTAACGTCTTTATTCCATGCCGATACGATCGGAATCCATATCCGCCGCTCCGATAACGAACAATCCATTCGTTTCAGTCCGACCGAATTATTTGTTCAACGAATCGGACAAGAAATCAAACAAAACGAAAATGTCACTTTTTTCTTGGCTTCCGACTCGGAAAAGGTAAAAGATCAATTCCGGGAACTCTTCGGGGAAAGAATTATTTGTACATCCGATATTTTGGCAAGAAATTCCGAGGAAGGTATAAAAAACGCCTTGGTCGAATTGTATGCTTTGTCGAGAACAAATAAAATCATCGGTTCTTCGTCCAGTTCTTATTCTGCCACAGCCGCCGAGATTTCCGGCATCCCGCTCGAAATTGTCGGAGAAGTCATTCATCATGAATTTGTGTAGCGATTTTTCGTTTTTAAAAATCCACTTGAATCCCGCTCAACTTTATAAGTTAAGAGTTAAGAATTAAGAGTTATAGGATTAAGCGCTTAAGTCGCGTAAATAGTAATAATTAATTGATTTAAATGATTATCGGATGTTATACCCGGCTATTCCCGCAGCCGGAATATAAAAAATGTGTCAATGTTTCAAAAAAATATTCGTTGTTTTTTGTCCCGTCAGGGACGTTATATCGGTAGAAAAACATCCCACCTTCCCCTTGTCCCGTCAGGGACAAAATGTTTTCCTTCCCGCATTACGTCCCTGACGGGACTTCGGTCACCGGAGGAATTCTCTTTTCTACCAATATATTGTCCCTATGGGACAGAAAACTACATTTTTCAGGCCGGATTTTTCAAAAAAACGAATAATACATTTTTTACACCCCACCACGGGGATAGGTAGGTGCAACATCCGATAATCATTAAATATTTTTTATATTGAATAAATATTCAACCCTCAATTTCCAGCTTTCAACTCTTAACTCTTAACTCTTAACTCTTAACTTTCAAGACATTCTGTTCTTATAATCATCATATCCAAACTCGCGGTACAACTGAAATTCATTGTCTTTTGTCCATAATCCGATTGCGGGATGAGGAATGCCGTTGAACATCGTGGTTTTGACCATCGTGTAATGAATCATGTCTTCGAAAACAATTTTATCGCCGATTTTCAGCGGTTTGTCAAAAGACCAGTTTCCCATAAAATCACCGGCCAGGCAACTGTTTCCGCCCATCCGGTAAACCGGTTTTCCTTCGATTTCATCCGTGGCGTTTCGAATAACGGGTTTATACGGCATTTCCAAACAATCGGGCAAATGACAGGTAAACGAAACATTTAATATCGCCGTTTTTATTCCTCCGTTATCGACAATATCCACCACATCGGCAACCAACACTCCGGTTTGCCAAACGAAAGCGCTTCCGGGTTCAAGAATAATTTCCAAATGCGGATATTTTCGTTTAAAACTTTTCAATAACGAAATCAAATGCTCCACGTCATAATCCTTGCGTGTCATCAAGTGTCCGCCTCCCATGTTCAGCCATTTGATGCGGGGAAAAAATTGTCCGATCCTTTCCTCGACCGCCTGCAACGTTCTTTCCAGAGCATACGACGAAGATTCGCATAAGGCATGGAAATGCAACCCTTCGATGCCTTCGGGGATTTCTTTTAAATTTCCGCATAAAATTCCCAATCGCGATTGCGGAGAACACGGGTTGTATAAATCTGTTTCGACTTCGGAATATTCGGGATTGATGCGCAATCCGCACGATATTTTTTCGGGATGGGCTTCCACCGCCGACTTGAAACGATGGTACTGCTCAACGGAATTAAACGTGATGTGACTGCTGTATTTCAAAATAACCGGAAAGTCTGCTTCCGTATAGGCCGGCGAATAGGTATGAGCTTTGCTTCCCATTTCTTCGTAAGCCAATTGTGCTTCATAAATCGAACTCGCCGTCGAATACGGAATGTATTCCCGGATAATCGGAAAAGCCTTCCACATTGCAAAGGCCTTGAAAGCCAAAATGATGTTTACATCCGCACGTTCTTTGACCGAACGGATCAACTCCAGATTTTTCCGCAACAAATTTTCTTCCATCACATAACAAGGCGACGGAATTTTTTTGAAATCAAGCATTATTAATTTTACAATTAGACCATTTACAATTTACGTACATGACAGAATTTAATTTAAAATATAAATTGTTTTTCCATATACTTATGAATGACTGACGCAGCTGTTCATTAAAAATCATTCTTCCCGGATAATGAATCCGTTCCCGATAAAATTATCGCCGGATTCCAATTCCAACGTATAGGTTTCTGTACCCGGTGAATTTATTTTCTCTATTTCGATCAATTTGACATAGTTCAAACTCTCTGCACCGGTATAAAATGCAAACAGATCTCCTGCTTCATATTCATTGACAATCCATTGATTGTACAAACTTTTTTGTGGAGCATGGGAACACCATGATTTATTTTTTGTCAAAAACGGATGTTCTTCCGTAACCATTATTTCCGCATTATTTTCCAATTTTAATTTCAATAATTCGCCATGAGTCGCTTTATGCACCTTCTTCACCGTTGATGCGACGTAATTGTTTCGCGTGATGTCAAATGATTTGACCACATCGCCTGCTTTGATCGCCTCTATATTTTTAAGGGAATGATCGTTCATCAAAATTCGGGTTCCTTTCCCGACGCAATGAACGTCGATTCCGTCAAAAAACAATTCGGTGATGGCGGTATCGTCGTATTTATCGCCCGGATAAACATCCGTAATTTCAAATTTCAACACCAGATCTTTCCCGTCCGGGCGACGTCCCAATGGCTCTCCCAAGTCAAAATTCTGGCAGGCGGGGGTATCCTTCAGCTGTAAAACGGCATACGGTTTTCCGTTGACGTACATTTTCAGGGAGCGAACCCTGGAATTATCTTTCCATGTCTTTTTGCTTTTCACATATCCGTTGTAAATACTTATTGTTGTTATTCTAGCACTATGATTATCAAAAGTATAGGTCAGATACTCTCCGATTCCGTACCCTTTTACTCCTTCCACCCATGCTGTTTTCAAATACAAATCGTGAGCATTGCCTGCATCGTAGGTAATGCTGTCGGGAATGTATTTTTCCGGTTGATTTTCTAAATAATATTCTTTGAGTTCCTTCGAATCGGAAGTTCCTTTTTTCACGGGAACGGATTTCAACGACGAAGAGGCCGTTACTTCTCTCGGCCCGCCGCCACAATACCAACTGCATCCCCAGATAATATCCCAGACGTATAATGCCGTCTCATCTCCGTATTTTTCGTAATATCCTTCCAACTCTTCGTCTTCCGAAGGCGTCAGGTTTTCTCTCCCTTTATTTTCCAGATACGAAGCCCGGTCGGCAATTTTACCCATCGTGTCAAAATCAATTTCCAGATCAACCCTGAACGGTTGAAGAATTTTGATTTTGGTGTTTTGTGCATTCAGATTTATGCAACAACAAAAACAAACAATAACGTACAAATTTCTCATGGAGTTAAATTATTTATGAATTATGAAATTGTAAAATCGTAAATTGTGAAATCGTAAATCAAAACCGGTTTTTCCATAATCTATTCAAATGTTCTTTCAATTTATTTTCCGACGGATTGTCTTGAGGTTTCCAAAAACGACTGTTTTTGATTTCCTCCGGCAGATAGTCTTGTTGCACAAAATTATTCTCGAAATCATGTGCATATTGATAATTTTTCCCGTAATTCAATTCTTTCATCAATTTAGTGGGTGCATTCCGCAAATGTAACGGGACGGGAATATTGCCGGTTTCATTCACCTCTTGCAAAGCGCCTTCGACGGATAAATACGCCGAATTACTTTTCGGACTCGATGCCAGATAAACGGTGGCCTCCGCCAATAAAATCCGTCCTTCGGGCCAACCGATTTTCTGTAACGCATCGAAACAGGCATTGGCCAACAATAAGGCATTCGGATTGGCCAAGCCGATGTCTTCGGCCGCCGAAATAACCAGACGCCGTGCAATGAATTTCGGATCTTCTCCTCCCGCAACCATACGCGCCAGCCAATAAATCGCGGCATCGGGGTCGCTGCCCCGGATGGATTTGATGAAAGCGGATATAATGTCGTAATGCATTTCTCCGTTTTTATCGTATGCCGCCGGATTTTGCTGTAACCGCTCGGTTACTTTTTCGTCTGTGATCACGATTTCGTCGCCTTCCTCGGCATTTACCACCAATTCCAAAATATTCAGCAACTTACGGGCATCGCCTCCGGAATACCGTAAAATGGCGTCCGTTTCTTCGAGTTTGATACTTTTCTCTTTCAATTCGACATCGTTTGCCAACGCATAATGCAGCAGCTCCAACAAATCTTCTTTTTCCAACGATTTCAGGACATATACCTGACACCGCGACAATAACGGACGGATAACTTCAAAAGACGGATTTTCGGTCGTTGCGCCGATTAATGTCACGATTCCCGTTTCCACCGCACTCAACAGCGAATCTTGCTGGGATTTGCTGAAACGATGGATTTCATCGATAAACAGAATCGGATTCCGGTTATTGAAAAATCGGGCGTTTTTTGCTTTTTCAATGACTTCGCGCACTTCTTTCACTCCCGAATTGACCGCGCTCAACGTATAAAACGGTATTTCAAGTTGACGGGAAATGATTTGGGCCAGCGTGGTTTTTCCTACTCCGGGCGGGCCCCATAAAATAAACGAACTGATGCGCCCGCCATCGATCATTTTTCGCAACACGGCATTTTTTCCCACTAAATGTTTCTGCCCGATGTATTCATCGAGTGTTTTGGGACGCATTCGTTCTGCCAGAGGGTGCGACATGGGGGGTAAGAGTTAAGAGTTAAAAGTTAAGAATTAAGAGTTATGGGTTAAGGGTTTGGATATGGAGATAGTAATGGATTTTTTTATTTTTTATTTATTTGCACATTTATACATTTGCATACTTACTTATTTTTGTTTTCTCTGCGTTTTATTTCGTCGCGAATGGATGAAGCGGTTTCGTAATCTTCGCTGTTAATGGCTTCTTGAAGCCGGTTGTAAAGATCTTCGAGATTGTATTCTTCGATTTCTTCTTTGTCCGAAACATTTTCTTCTTGGGGCAGGTCTTCTTCAAAAACTTCTCCGACCTGATTCATAATCGCCTCTGTAATGTAAATCGGACATTTAGCCCGCAAAGCGAGTGCAATGGCATCGGAGGTGCGGGAATCGATCCGGATTTGATTTATTCCGTCGTCGAACAGTAATTCGGAATAGAACATGCCTTCTTCGAATTTTTTGATGTACACTTCGAGTAATTGAATATTGAATGCCCGCGCAAATGTACAAAACAGATCGTGTGTGAGCGGACGGGGCGGGATGAGGTTCTCCAACTGTAATGCGATGGACTGTGCTTCGGGAGTACCGATAATAATACGAACCCGACGTATACCGCCTTCCTCGCCCAAAACCAATGCGTACGCTCCTACTTGTGCCTGACTGTAAGTGTAACGTATGCCTAAAACTTGCAGTTTAACTCGTATATCCAAATGACCATTCTTTTTTAATCGAATTTAGATACAAATATAGAAAGAATTCCGCTTTTATGACAAGATATTGTATTAATTTAAACACACAAGGTAAGATTTTACATCCGATTTTCATTGATCGACAACACTATTCAAGAAAATCATCCCGGAGATGCAACCTTCAAATCCACTCCTTGTTCCGAGACTTCAAAATCATGCATCCCGCCGCAAATCATCGGTAAATTATACGTCACATGCCCCACGGGAAAGCCGAAACATACGGGATAAGCATATTCCGAAACCATATCGGCAATGGTTTTGAAAAGAGGTTTCGGCATTTCCGGGTCTTCCTCATAATCGGAAAATTGCCCGATAATCAATCCGGATAATTTTTCAAGTATTCCGCCCAATTTCAAATTATACATCATTCGTTCCACATGATACGGCTTTTCGCCTGTATCTTCCAAAAAAAGAACGGTATTTCCGGGAATAAGGTCAAATCGGGTTCCGCGAAGGCCGTATAATACGGATAGATTTCCGCCGCGCAAAACACCGGTTGTTTTTCCGTTCCTGTTTAAATCATGCGAAAGATGCCGGTACCGGATCCGTTCTCCGAACAAAATTTTCCGCAAATATCGTACCGAAATGTCATCTTCCGGCATTTCTGTCAAATGACGGGCCATCGGCGCATGAAGTGACGTAAATCCCAAATGTTGAACCATCGAATGGATTATCGTGATATCACTATATCCGATCATCCATTTCGGATGCCGCCGAAATTTATTCCATTGCAGTTTATCGGCCAAATGAATGCATCCATACCCACCCCGACTGCAAAACACGGCTTTGATTCCGGGATTGTCTAATGCTTCCTGTAAATCAAAAAGACGCTCGGCATCGGTTCCGGCATAACGGCCATACGTTCCGGAAACATATTTTCCGGGAACCGGAATCAATCCGAAATCTTGTAACCGTTTCATTTCTCCCGCGATATAATCGGGATTGATCTTTCCGGACGGGGACACAATCGCTACTTGGTCTCCGGGCTTCAAAAAAGGCGGGTTATTCATTTTCATGTGTACAAGACTATTTTTTAAAGGTCACCCGGAATATCCGTACGATTTCGTTCATTGAGCTTGGTGTGCATCATTGCTCATGGATATTTCATATTGCAATTGATCGAGCATGGGATAAATTTCATCCTTTCGAATGCCTCCTGTTTCCAAATCGGGAATATCTTTCTCGAAATCTTCCATGAAACGGTCGATGTTGTTTTCGTTTTTCCGGATACTTTGCAAATATAATTGAATCGCCCGTTTCCGATTTCCGGCAGCCCACTCGGCATGTCCCGCATTCATATAATCCTGCGCATCCGGTTTATTTAAAAGAATCGTCGTAAAATATTTTTGCGCCTGTTTCAATTTTCCCGACAAAAACGAACACCACGCAATCGGACGAAGCGCTTTCTGTCTTTTTTCGTCTAAATATTCCACTTTGAAGTAATATTTCAATGCTTCGTCATACCGTTTCAATTCAAACAGGCAGTGTCCGAGGTTCAATTGAACGGTCAGATTTTCGGGTTGAATCTGTTCCATGCGCCGGTAATATTCCAATGCTTTTTCCGGATGGTTCAACTGTCGGTAGCATCCCGCAATGCGGCGCATGGTCCAAAATTTATCGGGTTTGATGATGTCGGCCTGCAAATAAGCATCCAACGCGCCGGCATAATCATCCGACATTTGCCTGCAATATCCGATTTTTTCGAAAAGTTCGTTATTCATGTCCGAATCGGTCGAAAGCTGCGTAAAAATTTCTTCCGCGTCTTTGAAAAAGTTTTTCTTGAAATAAAACTCGGCAATGATGCGTAAACTTTCGGAATCGGAAACAATCGGCGATAAAGCGTATGTTTGATGAAAATTCAGCGGAAGGGAAAAAATATCCACAAAATCTTTTCTTCGCGGATGCAATTTAAAGAACCGATATAAATCCTGAATGTATTGTTTGGATATATTTTCGGCTTTCTTCGTCCCCGACAACAATTCTTCTTCTTTTTCGAGGCTGCGCATTTCCGATCCTTCCGCCTTAAACTGCTGCACGGTCATGTTCCGGTAATTTTCGGGCATTTGCATGATGCTGAAATAAAACGAATACTTGTCGGAGCTGCACAAATAATTCGATTGGGTAATCATATTCAAAAAATCAGGTGCTCTCTCATCCCGCAAATTGTCGTTGAGCAAAGCGTAGTTGATGTTGAACGGTAAAAACCAGTGGCTGGTATTGTAAAAAAACGGAAAAGATTTCAAATTGGCAAATGTGCTCATAAATACATCAGAGCCTTCCAGTTGCATATCGGTAAATTCCTGAAGTTTATCGGTCAATCCTGCATCGTCGAATATTTCCTGCCATTCCGGATTTTTTTCTTCCAACGATCCCGGTTCGTTTAAATCGTCCATGTTCAGCTTGTTCCGGATAACGGAACTGACCTTCATCATTCCGGGTAAAATTTCGTCATGAATTTTCCGTGTGATTTGTTCCGTTTCTCTGCTCCGGATAAATTGAATGATGACGGTACGAACATTCAGGCGGAACACCGGATTTTCCGACAACAAGGACAGCCGATTGTTGATTTTCGGATACAACGGAATGCGTTTGTCGAAAAGATACAGTACCAACATGATGCCGATCAATGCCCGTTGCCGGATTTGTTCATCATCCGAGTTTTCATATGCATCGAAAAGAATCATCAAATTATTTTCGTCGAACCGCAGCATGAGATTCAACAACAAAGCCGAAATAATTTGAGCCTTGTCTTCCATGTCCAACAACGAGCTACTCATCAATTGCCTGTAACTATCAATATCCGGCTCTTTGGCACGGTGAAATGTCCAAACCCGCTCAAACAATTCAGTCAGAATCTGATCGTGTAAGTTGGTGTAAATCTTTATTTTTTGTTTCTTTTCGGCCCCTTCTTCCAATAAATGAGTCAATGATATTTCTTCATACAGATTATTGATTTCATGAATCAGGGAAGGAAAATGCAATGATTTGTTTGTTCTGAGTCGTTCATAAAAAAAGTTGCCCGACAATTCCGACAATAATTCGGATGAAACATCATCGGTCACTTCATAAGCCGATGCCAACAGATTTTGATACACTTTCGACCGTTCGGGATCCGTTACCCCGTCGACAAGATACCGGAGCAAAAACCGGTACGAGGTTTCCATATCACTCAATCGTTGACTCAACTCCCAATTTTGTGCTTGATTAATAAGCAATCTCAGACTGTCGAACGCCATTTTCAATTCATGTTTATGAATATGCTTATTGATTGCTTTATGCAGGGTATTTATTTCTTGAGGTCGCATTGAAAACTATGTATTAAAGATAGTTACAATTTATTATATCTGTTCACGTTGGTTCGTATATATCGAACGGCTCTGTTAAACCATGATCCTTTACGGGTACGATAAAAATGTTTTATACGGTTGTAAGCGTCTTCGTTTTCCTGAATAATTTCCGGAAATTCGGTGATTTTTTTATCGGAAACTTTGACATCGTACATGTTGGTTGATTCGCTATGTCTGCCCGAAGCGTCGTTCCCTATGTTGTTGGTCATGGAAACACCGGGATGCAAAGCTAAACCTCCGGCCAGAAACAGGCTTGCATACCAACGTATTGCCCACGAGTTGATTTTCCCTGTCCGAAGTTCATTCACCTGTTTCCAAAAATTCTCGCTACGGTCGACAGAAAAAGCCGTGATTTTATCTTCGTCGAATTGATGGAATAATTTTTCGATATCCGGTTCAAAATGTTTCCAAGCTCTTGCCCACGTGGCCCAACCCCAAGAGGTGGCCATCCGGAAGAAAAAACTTTCGGGTAATCCGTCCGGATTAATCGGATACATATAGGCTCCGATATGCATCACTTGTTCTTCATTTTGGTATTTATCCAACGCTTCATTGAAATATCGCAACATATAGGGAGATGATTCCAAATCGTCTTCCATGACAATTACTTTGCCGAATTTCTCTGTCAATCGGGTTACACCGGTTATGACGGAATTTGCAAGACCGATGTTTTTCTCCTGCTCCATTATTTTCAGGTTCCCGAACCCGGTTATGGAGTGTATTATTGAACGGACTTCGTTTATTTTTGCTTCATCTTTAATTGTTTTCGGGCCATCGGAAAAAACAAATAAGTCCGACTCCCCCGCCAATTCATTATTTTTCAAACAGCGGATGGTTCGTTCCAGATGTTGCGGACGGTTGTATACAAAAAGAGCGATGGGCGCCGGCGATTTCATGACAGTTTGTATCGGATTCATTGCTTTTGAAAAAAAGAAGTCCTTGAAAACTCAAAACTGTACGGAACCGGTCCCGTAAAATGAAGCGGTTTCCAACAATCCGGGTCGAAAAGATCTTCATTTCCTTTAAAATAATAATTTCGGTCGGAATTATCAACCACCAGCCGACCGCCGATTTTAACTTTCTGTTTGGCATGCGCTATACATGCACTCCTTGCACGACCGTCAATTAAAATTAAATCTAAACTACGATCGGGTATATTGTCTATTTTTTTAACATACGTTTCAAAACTTTTATTTTTGGTATTTCCTGATGATTGTGAGATATAAATCGAATCCGGTTCCGCTTCATCCGGTTCTTCCGCTTCAACCAACATGTAGCATACATTGAGTATTTTCCGGTCTTCAATAAGCGACTGCAGGCGTTGAAACCACAATTTATCGTATTCAACGGAATAAACTTGTTTTACCCTGCGTGCAAAATATAAAGTAGAACTGCCCGATCCGTATTCCCACACCGTCATGTCTGCATGCAATATTTTGTCCAGAAATTGTTTGGCTTTATACACAACCCATGGTTGGTCATAGTTTAAAGGATCATTGTTTCGTTTTATACTTTTGTACCATTGAGGGAAACAGCAGACAGCGTCTCGCAGCAACGATATTTGTTTATATCGGAATAATGCTTTTATTAAGTATACGGTATATAAAACGATTTTACGTATTTCCCAAATAACGATACATTCTGCTATATTTTTTGGCAGTATTTTTTTCATACATAATGCATTTACTTAATTTCATACCGATTCCGACAAAAAACGGTTAAACTCCTCTAATTCTTTTCCCGGCAGGATGCTTTGCTTTTCTTTTTTCATAAAGGCTTACAGCTTTTCGGGAATGGGTATGGACGATCGAATTGTATTTTTCACTATTTCAAAAATTTGGCGGTTTCGTCAACTGATTAATAAGGAGAACATCATTTATATAGTGTCCCCTGAATGAAACTATTTCTATTCGATCCGACATTACACGATATATAATTCTATGCTTTTTGTCAATACGACGAGACCAATATCCGGATAAATCGTATTTTAAAGCTTCCGGTTTACCGACTCCGTCAAACGGAGTTTCACTCATGGATTGCAATAACGTTTTGATTTTATTTTTATCTGATTGTGTTCCGTGTTTATTCCAATACGCTAAATCCTTTTCTGCATTATCCGAATAAATTATTTCCATAAATCATCCGGGTCTAATTTATGATAATTGCCTTCTTCTATTTGTTTTTCCGATTCCCTCACTTTAGCGACAAGTTCGGGATTGTATGGGGATTTTTCCATTGAAATTCCTTCAGATGCAAAAAAATCTTTCAATTTATTTCCGTATTTTTTTAAGTCAATACGGGCAAACGTGGGAATACCTTTCGCATTGCGTTCAATCGTTATTCCCGGTGGTACCTGTTTCATAACTATAAAATATAAGGATTATTTATTTGTATAATCGAACAAATATACAAAGATAGAATTTTTTCAGACACAATGCATTTACTTAATTTCATACCGATTCCGACAAAAAACGGTTAAACTCCTCAAATTCTTTTCCCGGCAGGATGCTTTGCTTTTCTTTTTTCATAAAGACTTACCATTTTTCGGGAATGGGTACGGACGATCGAACAATATACAAAGATAGAATTTTTTCATATACAATGTATTTACTTAATTCCCTACCGATTCCGACAAAAACCGTTTAAACTCTTCAAATTCTTTTCCCATCGGGATGCTTTGCTTTTCTTTTTTCATAAAGGCTTGCAGTTTTTCGGGAATGGGTACGGATGATTGAATCGTATTTTCCACTGTTTCCAAAAATTTGGCGGGATGAGCGGTCTCCAAGAAAATTCCCGTTTCGTCTTTTTGCAATAAATCCCTTAATGCCGCATATCCGCATGCTCCGTGCGGATCGAGCAAATAGTTCGTTTGTTTGTAAACGTCCCGCATGGTTTTACGAATTTCGTCGTCGGTGTACCGGCATCCGCTTATTTCCGCGCAAATATTTTTATGATTATGATGATATAAATCCAAAATACGGACAAAATTGCTCGGATCGCCGACATCCATCGCATTGGCAATGGTAGCCACCGACGGACGCGGATTGTATTTTCCCGTTTGAAGGTATTCCAAAAAAACATCGTTTTTGTTGTTGGACGCAATAAACCGTTTAACAGGCAATCCCATGCGTTTGGCAAACAACCCGGCGGTGATGTTCCCGAAATTTCCGCTCGGCACGCAAATGACGACATTATCGGCTTTTCCTTGTTTCAGGGCTTGTGCATAAGCATAAAAATAATAAAATGCCTGTGGCAGAAAACGAGCGACATTGATGGAATTGGCCGAAGTCAGATTTAACTTTGCATTCAATTCTTCATCCAAAAAGGCCGATTTAACCAATCGCTGGCAGTCGTCGAACGTGCCGTCGATTTCCACGGCGGTGATGTTCTTTCCCAACGTCGTAAATTGCTTTTCCTGAATTTCGCTGACCAATCCCTTCGGGTACAACACATACACATGAATGCCGTCCACTCCCAAGAATCCGTTTGCGACAGCGCTTCCGGTATCGCCCGAAGTGGCGACCAATACATTGATATTACTTTGGCCTTGTTTTTTGATGAAATAACCCAGCAGACGCGCCATAAAACGCGCTCCCACATCTTTAAAGGCAAGCGTCGGGCCATGGAACAGCTCCAAGCTGTAAATATGATCGTTCACATGCACCAACGGAGCATCGAAATTCAACGTATCATATACCATATTTTTCAACGTATCCGGTTCAATGTCTTCCCCGAAAAAGGCATCGGCAACTCGGTAAGCCATTTCTTGAAAACTCATGTTTCCGATGTTTTTGTAAAACTCATCGGGCAGCGATTTTATTTTTTCGGGCATGTATAATCCTTTATCGGGAGCAAGCCCTTTTGTTACCGCCTCTTGCAGCGAAACCGACGGTGATTGTTTGTTGGTGCTGTAGTATTTCATATTCTATTTTGTTATATTCGATTCTATATCCGCCACGGCAGACATATAAATATCGGATTATTGTTTCACGGCTTTGACAATCAACGTTTCTCCGAACAATACTTCCTTTGTAAACATTTGATCGAAAACACTTTTATTTAATTCCGATAGATTTTGTTTTTTTCCCGTTTTCCGATAAACCAAATACGTGGCAATATATACATATGGGAGCATAAACGCATAAATCCAACTTATCGGTTTTATTCGATTTGTTTTTATTTCGGTTATTCTGAAACCGCTCCGATGCAATAAATATCGGATTTCCGGGAAAGAAATCATTGCAATGTGATGAAGCGGATTCGGATTATTTTCATCCAAAGGCGAATTGCATTTATGATGATGTCCGGTTGTCAACCATCTCCATCTCGATCTCAATGAACTTATGTTGGGGGTAGAAACAATAAATTCTCCGTGTTTTTTAAGTATGCGGAAAACCTCTTTTACAAAATCAAATTGTCGACCGATATGTTCTATCCCGTCAATACATACAACTGCATCACATGAATCATTTTCGAACGGCAAGGGTTCAGTCATGTCCCCAATCAAAAATTTATCGTGCCGGATTTGCAAAATATTTTCAATATCAACTGCAATTACATTTTTATAGCCGGCATCTTTCAAGCGTTGAACAAATGCTCCGCTCCCTGAAGGAATATCGACAATCACATTGTTTATATTTTTATTCATCAAAGCAAATATTTCTTCATGCGTATTCTTAGAAGTATTGATGCTGATACCTTTATAATTTCTCCCCATTTTATGTATGCTATTTTATAACCGCAACCGATTACGGATTTATGTTCAATTGCCAAAATTCGACATCAATGTATTTGCCGAATTTATATCCGACTTCTTTAAATGTTCCCACTCTCTCAAAGCCTGTTTTTTCATGCAGCTTTTCACTCTGCGGATTCGGAATCGACACCCCTCCGATCAGAACATGGGCTCCTTGTTTTTTCCCCGATTCGATCAATTCTTTATACAATTTCGACCCTAATCCTTTGTTACAATAATCTTTATGAATATAAACGCTTGTCTCCAATGTATTATTGTATGCTACTCTTTCCCGCCATTTCGACAAATAGGCGTACCCCAACACTTTGCCTTGTTCTTCGTAAACGATGAACGGATAATGATAATCGAGAATTTTTTTGATCCGGTTTCTTTCTTCATCCGAATCTATTTTCGACAATTCAAACGTGATAATCGTATTTTCAATGTAATAATTGTAAATCTCGACAATATCTTCGGCATCGGATAATCGTACTTTTCGAATCATTTTGTCATTAATAAATCTTAATTCCCTTCTATTATTTTTTGCATTTCATCGTGCAACGAGTTTGGGATCACAAGCTCCAAAACTTGCTTTTCATAATTATATCGCCGTATTTCGTAAGGTTCCGAGTAATAATCAAATTTACCGTCTTTATTCCTGTCTATGCCGCATCTCACCAATAAATCTTTCGAATTTTCCATCAATTGATACCCTGTTATTGTTGCATCCGGTTCTTTTACGACTTTCATTTCTTGGGTTTTCAATGAATAAATACACAACGACCTGAAATCATCTGGGCTTATTCGGCCATCCTTGTTATCATCTTTTTCCATGGCATAAAAAAACAACAGGATATCCTCTTTCGAAGCATATATATTGATTGAAAAAAGAAGGATACGATCTGAAAATAATTTCTCGATTTTATTCCGGAGAGGCGAATAAATCAGCATATTGACATATTCGACACTGCTACTTCCATATTGTTTTTTGAAAGAATAGGAATCTACGGCTACAGACCCGGGTTCCGATGCAACAATAACATCTGAAGAAGCATCCGCAAATCGTTCCGCCTTCTTTAAATTTACGGGAACTACGGGAATTAAATACACCGAATTTACAGTATCAACCAAAATCGGCGTATCGTAAGATATGATCTGTTTTTTCAAACTGTCTTTTTGCAACCCGGCAAGCCGCTCTCCGGAAATTAATCCGTTGTTATTGTCGGAATTACCACATGAAGTAAAAAAGGATTCCGAGATAAGCGTTACAACAAACACAATTAAAGCAACCAATAACCCTATTGCCAAAATCGTTCCTAAAACAGCCAACAACTTTTGGTTGTAATTTCTGATTTTTTCTTGATCAACCATTTTAATTTACAATTAAACGATTTACGATTTAATGATGGTTTTTATTGCCCGAACAAAACTTTCATGAATTCATTTCCTTTCAACAAACCGTAAATGCCTTTCCCTGCGGAAAATTCATCATATTCTTTTACTTCGTCTCCTTTTTCATTCGATCTGTAAATGATGAAAGGAACCGGATCGGAGGTGTGCGTTTTCAACCGGCAGGGCGTCGGATGATCGGGCAAAAGCGCAATGGTAACGGGCTCATCCCAAGTTTGCAATTCTTCCGTAATCGGCTTTACAACACGTTTATCCAAATATTCGATGGTTTTTACTTTCAAATTGAAATCGCCTTCGTGTCCGGCTTCGTCGCTGGCTTCAATGTGCAAATACACGAAATCTCCTTTACGCAAAGCATCGATGGCGGCCCGGGCTTTTCCTTCATAATTAGTGTTGTAAAGACCGGTCGCTCCTTCCACTTCGATCGGTTCCAACCCGGCATAAACGCCGATGCCTTTGATTAAATCCACCGCCGAAATTACGGCTCCCGATTGAATGGGGTAAAGTTCGGATAATTTTTTCATTTTCGGTTTGTATCCGGGCGACCAAGGCCAAATACTGTTGGCCGGATCTTTTCCTTCGGCTTTCCGCTTTATGTTTACGGGATGATTTTCCAACAATTCTTGCGAACGAAGAATCAGGTTGTTTAATAAGTCGACCGTTTCTTGCGCTTCCGGAACTCCGGCTTTTATCATGACCTCCTTAAACGGCGTTCCCGGCACATCATGCGGAGGGGTGCAATCGACATATTTATTGCCGTTTTTTATCTTCAACAAATGCCGGTAAGATACTCCGGGATAAAAACGGACGGTATCATTTGCCAAATTTTCATTCAGATATTGAATCAATTCTTCTGCTTCTTCGTTGGAAATATGCCCCGCCGAATGATTTTTGATTTTTCCGTTTTCGATGCAAATCAAATTGCACCGCATGGCCATTTCACCGGGCAAAATTTCCACTCCCATGCTTGCGGCTTCGAGCGAACCGCGTCCCTCAAACACTTCGGCAACGTTGTATCCCAATACCGACAGGTTGGCTATTTCACTTCCCGGTGAAAAGCCGGCGGGAATGGTTTTCAACATGCCCGATTTTCCCTGTTTCGCCAATTTGTCGATATTCGGTGTATCGGCAAACTGCAGCGGCGTCTTATTTCCCAAGGCTTCAATCGGCTCATCAGCCATTCCGTCGCCTAAAATTACGATATATTTCATTGTTTCTCTTTAATTTGAATTTTTAATCCCGTCTCGCACAGATTTCACGGATTACACAGATTTTTTTTATTCGGTACTTATATAATTTTGTTGATTATCTTATGTTTTTGTTTTTTTATTTCATTGATAATAACTACTCCACGTATTATTCGTAATAGTCAATTAATTAATCTGACAAATTTAAAATATTACTTCCCATTTTTAAAATCTGTGTAATCCGTGAAATCTGTGTGAAATAATAAAAATTTTAATAGCGCACAGATTTTTTTATTCGGTGCTGATCTATTTTATTGATTATCTCATGTTTTTGTTTTTTTATTCCACTGATAATTAATTACCCCAAGAATTATTCGTAATAGCCAATTGATTAATATAACAAATTTAAATATTACTTTCTAATTTTAAAATCTGTGTAATCCGTGAAATCTGTGCGAAACAATAAAATCAATTGATCAATCTGACAAAGTTCTTTCTATCCAAAGAATCGGAATTGAAGTTTATCAACAATCCTAATTTTACATCTGCCAATCTCAAATAAGTCAATAATTGTTTTACATGAACCCGTTGTAAACTTTCCACAGATTTCAACTCAATGATAATCTCATCATCAATCAACAAATCCAATCTGAATCCCATGCCAATTTTTATGCCCTCATATATAACCGGCAACAGAACTTGTGTCTTAACATTATATCCCCTTTGAGACAACTTATAACTCAACACCGCTTCATATACACTTTCCAATAATCCCGGTCCCAAATTATTATGAATATCAAAGCATACTTTTCGAATGTCGTAAGTTTTTTTATTCAGATCTTCCATATCTTCGTATAAATTATATATTAATAATTCTACAAAAATATTGTTTCCTGATTTCCAAAAAAACAACTATTAACCCACAAGTTTAAAAATCTGTGCAATCCGTGAAATCTGTGCGAAATAGTAAAATTAACGCACAGATTTCACGGATTGCACAGATTTTTTTATTCGGTGTTGATATAAATAAAAGAATTCCTCTGAACTCTTTATCGAATATTTGCAATACTAATAATATCGGCGAAAACTCCCGCAGAGGTAACACCCGCGCCGGCGCCGTAACCTTTGATGATCATCGGGTAATCATAATAACGTTCGGTGGTGATCATGATGATGTTATTGCTGCCTTCGAGATCGTAAAACGGATGACGGCTGTCAACGGCTTGCAGGCCTACTTCGGCAATGCCGTTTTCGAGTTTGGCGACAAAACGCCAATGTTTGTTTTCGGCAGCCAACACTTTGCGTTTCGCTTCAAATTCGGCATCTATTTCGGGAATGGTTTTCCAAAAATCGTCTAATGATCCTCGAAAATATTTATCCGGAATGAATAAATTTTTAACAACATCGTCCTGATCGATTTCATATCCCGATTCACGCGCAAGAATTACCAGTTTGCGAATCACGTCTTTCCCGCTTAAATCGATGCGGGGATCGGGTTCGGAATAACGGGCTTCTTTCGCCATTAAAATGGATTTGCTCAACGGTATTTCTTCGCTGATGGTGTTGAAAATGAAATTCAACGTTCCCGACAATACCGCTTCCAATTTCAAAATGCGATCGCCGCTGTTGATCAGATTATTGATGGTATTAATGATCGGCAATCCCGCACCTACATTGGTTTCAAACAAATATTTTACATTCCGTTTGCGGGCAATATCTTTCAGTTCGGCATAATGCTTGTAATTAGACGAAGAGGCGATTTTATTGGCCGCAACAACCGATACGTTATTCGACAACAACTCTTTGTATAATCCGGCAACTTCAGGACTTGCGGTGCAATCCACAAATACTGAATTGAAAATATTCATATCCAGAATTTCCCTTTTCATCAATTCGGGCGAATTGGGTTTTCCGTTCTTTTCCAATTCTTCCCGGTAATTTGACAAGTCGATCCCTTCGCGCTTGAACACGGCTTTGTATTCATCGGCAATGCCCACCACCTTTATTTTCAACGAATTTTGCTTCATCAACATCGGCTGTTGCATGCGAATTTGCTCCAACAAGCTTCCGCCCACCGTTCCGATCCCGATCACAAACAAATTCAAGGCCCGGTATTCGGACAAGAAAAAAGAATCGTGAATCACGTTCAATGCTTTGCGCAAATTCTTCAAATCGATCACAAAAGAAATATTGGTTTCGGAAGCGCCTTGCGCACAGGCAATGACATTAATCCCGTTTCGACCGAGCGTATTGAATAATTTACCGGCAATACCGGGCGTATGTTTCATGTTTTCTCCGACAATGGCGACCGTCGCCAAATCTTTTTCGGCTTTGATGTTATTTAATTCGCCTTGCTCGATTTCCCGTTTAAACTCATTACGGAGAACAACCAATGCCGCATCCGCATCCGAATTTTTCACGCCGATGGAGGTCGTGTTTTCGGAAGAGGCTTGAGAAACCATAAACACACTGATTCCCGAAGATGCCAACGCCCTGAAAATGCGGTAATTGACACCGATGACACCGACCATTCCCAACCCTTGAATCGTAATCAGACAAGTATCGTTGATGGAGGAAATACCCTTGATGGCTTTTCCTTTTCCATCCACTTTTTCATGGGAAATATAGGTTCCCGGAGCATTCGGATTAAACGTATTTTTCACGCGAATGGGAATATTTTTATGATAAGCCGGATAAATGGTCGGCGGATAAATGACTTTTGCCCCGAAGTTGCACAATTCCATCGCTTCGATATAACTCAGTTTATCGATTACATACGCCGTACTGATTACCCGCGGATCAGCTGTCAGAAAACCGTCGACGTCCGTCCAGATTTCCAACACATCGGCATTCAATATCGCCGCCAAAAGCGAAGCCGTATAATCGGAACCTCCGCGTCCCAAATTGGTCACATCATTTGTTTCCCTGTCGGAAGAAATAAATCCGGGCACCAGACAAACTTTCGGCCCGGAAACGAAATATTCCTGAACGAGCTTGGTCGTCAATTCAACATCCACTTCGTGTTTTGCAAATAATTTTTTGGTCTTGATGAACTGACGGGAATCGAACAATTCCGCTCCGTCAATCACTTTACTGATAATCAGAGAAGATAATCTTTCTCCGTAGCTGACAATGGTATCGCTCGTTTTCGGAGAAAGTTCTTTGATCAGGTACACTCCCCGATAAATATTCGACAATTCATCCAACAAAGCCATGACATCTTCCGTCAGCTCATTCCGGTATTTTTCGGGCACAATGCCTTCGATAATGGCTAAATGACGATTGATGATTTTGACCAGTTCTTTTTCGTATGACGTATCTCCCAGGGAAGCAAGTCTCGATGTTTCAAATAATTTATCGGTAACTCCGCCCAGTGCGGAAACAACCACAATGAGCGGCTCGTTGCAAACCTCCACTATTTTCTTTACATTCGATAAACTTTCTATGGAACCTACGGATGTTCCACCAAATTTTAATACTTTCATTTTTTATTAAGTTACAGGTTACAAGTTATGAATTACACGTTTCTATGCACTACGAAAAATGTCCCGCAAAATGTAATGTTATTAAATCATTTGAATTTACGCCATAATAAAAACCGACGAAAAGCTGAATTTTCGAGAAAAGTTGATCATACCCCCCAAGGGGTCGTTGTAGTTGTATAAGAAAAATATGGAGGTTTGTTTTGCATGTGCCGTTCTTTTTTTACACTAATGCTTTCTTTATCTTTTACAGGGTGCAATGTTAGTTATTTTTTTGCAAACCGGCAAGGATTTATTTTACAAATTCACCTTTTTATTCGTAACATATTGAAAAACAACACCTAATAAATTAGTCGGAGTGAATGCAGTCTTATGTTTCTTTGAAATTTCGGTAATAATACGAATCACGGGGTGAAATTCAATATTTTGTACAAATTACGTGTTGAAATGTGCCGTCAGGCACTAAATATCGGTAGAAAAATGTTGCCGGCACCAACCAAGCGTGCCGTCAGGTACGC
>WRGA01000101.1 GCA_009787405.1 Candidatus Azobacteroides sp. | reverse complement strand
TATTTTTTTAACATTACCGGCACGCCGCAAACGTACTCCGGGAATAAAGCACAAATATAGCAATTTTATTTATATCGGAAATTACGGTTAAGAAAAAAGTTAAGGTGTTATTTTTATATAGAATGCTATTTTATATTTTACGCAAAAGTGTAAAAAAAGTAAAATATCGGGAGGTATTGTTAAATAGATATAGATGACCTTTATTTTTACGGTTCCCTAAGTAGCCCGGGAATGCATTTGATCTATGCTATTATTCGCTTATTTCATAGGATTTTATCGACATTTATTGTATTAAATAAGGAAATAAAGATGAGACTGGTTAACTGCTAAATGGACCTTTGTTGAATAATTTTTTTTAATCCTATATAAGATTGACAATACCAAATATAAAATAACATCTTAAACTTTTTTTAACCAAAATTACGACCTTTTCGTTTGCGTGGTTTTGCAAACCGTGCGTTATTCGCACACCGAATCAAATATTCATTCCGATTTACCGGAATCGGCCCCTCCCATCGTCACACGCTTTTCATGCCTCATTCAAAAACACGTTCCCCAAAATGTAATTCAAGACAAAAACACGTTTCAAAATTGTGATTATTTAAAAAACGGTTTTATGCAACCGGCAATTATTTTAAAAAAACAGACCAAAAACCGGAAAGGTTGTCCCGCATCGGGTAAAATAAACATTGTGACATAATTTGAAACAACGTTCGACGGAGTCAAAAGCATCCCTTCTCAAAGAAAAACTTTCTTTTTCCGAAAAAACAATCTATCTTTGAAGAATCTAAAAAAACAGTTATTTATTCTTTATAATTCTCATCGAAGTATGTTCTCATTTGCTCAACTAACTACCCTTCTCAGTCAAAGAGAAAATCAGATTTTATCCGTAACAAAGGCTCCCGAAAGGTTGTATGAGCCGATTCGTTACATGTTGTCGTTGGGAGGAAAGAAAATACGCCCGGCATTGGTATTGATGTCCTGCAATCTGTTTTCCGATGAGGTGGAACCGGCTGTCGATCCGGCATTGGGGATCGAAATTTTTCATAATTTCACGTTAATGCACGATGATTTGATGGACCGGTCGGATATGCGACGGGGAAAACCGACCATTCATAAAAAATGGAACGACAATACCGCCATTCTTTCCGGTGATGCCATGCTGATCCTTGCCTATCAATATGTTTCATCTTGCAAACCTGAAATTTTGTCCGAAGTATTGAATTTATTCTCGACCACCGCAAGGGAAGTTTGCGAAGGTCAACAATTCGATATGGATTTTGAGACTCGCGACCGGGTGACCGAGGAGGAATATCTTGAAATGATCCGGTTAAAGACCGCCGTATTATTGGGGTGTGCCTTGAAAACAGGCGCTTTTGCGGGAAATGCCGATCCGCTCGATGCCCGGTATTTATATGATTTCGGGATTAACATCGGATTGGCTTTCCAGTTGAAGGATGATTTATTGGACGTATATGGCGATGCTTCCGTGTTCGGGAAAAATATCGGCGGCGACATTGTCTGTAACAAGAAAACGTTTTTATTGATCAAAGCGTTGGAGCATGCCGATTCCCGGCAAAAGGATGTTTTGAATCATTGGATTTCATTGCCGGCTTTTGACCGGGACGAGAAGGTCAGACAAGTGACGGAAATCTATAATCAATTGAATATTAAAGATATTGGTGAAGAAAAAGCGGTTTTTTATTATAAAAATGCCATGGATTGTTTGGAGAAAGTAAGCGTGGAGCATGCACGAAAACAGGAATTGATTTTATTGGCCGGGAATTTGATGAACCGGCAATTTTAACGGTTCTTTTGCCGGAAAAGCAAGATGATTAAAACATAAATGGTAAAATATATGTTTTAACAATACTGAATCTCTAATTGTAAATGAAAAAATTATGCCGTATAGAAGATTACCCAATACAGATGAAGCAAGGATCCGGTCTTTGAGATTGGCCGTGAATATGGTACTTGCCGAAAATCCGAACAATATGACAATTTCTTTCCGGACATTGGACGAAGCGCGGTCGTTTCTGGATATTTTCGAAATCACCCGGCGCAGTTATAAACAGAATTTTGAACAACAAGTACGGGAAAATAAAAAATATCAGCCGTTGCTTAAACAGGCACAATTATATATTTCTCATTTTATACAGGTGATTAATTTATGTGTCATTCGGGGAGAAATCAAAAAAGAATATAAAACGTTTTACGGGTTGAATCCCGACAATTTTTCGGTTCCCGAAATGACTTCGGAAAATGCGGTGATGGAGTGGGGGCGCAAAATCATCGAGGGAGAACAGAGACGGATCGCTAACGGTGGAATACCGATTTATACGCCTACCATTGCGAAAGTAACCGTGCATTACGATGTGTTTAAGGACGGTTATCTGATGCAGAAAAATTTGAAGGGAAAAACCGCTGAAAGTTTGAAAAGTTTGTCCGATCTCAGAGAACGCGGAGATGCCATTATTCTTGATATTTGGAATCAGGTGGAGAAAAAATATGAAAGCCTGCCATTACAGAGCCGGTTGGATAAATGCAAGCAGTTCGGCGTCATTTATTATTTGAGAAAAGACGAGAAAGAGGGAACGGAAGAAACGACGGAAGCTGATGATTGATACTCACGCTCATCTTTTTTTGAAGGATTTTTCGGAAGACTTGCCGGCTGTGATCGAACGGGCCCGGGCGGCGGGAGTGACGAAGATTCTGATGCCGAATGTCGATGATTCGACGGTGGAAGCTTTGCATCGAACCGAAAATGAATACGACGGATATTGTTCGGCAATGATGGGGATTCATCCCACGAGCATCAAAGAAGATTATATCCGGCGGTTGAACCGGGTGGTGGCTTGGCTGCAAAAAAGAACATACCGGGCAATCGGGGAAATCGGAATCGATTTGCATTGGGACCGGACTTTTCTGAAGGAACAGATCACCGCCTTTGAGGAACAACTGACTTGGGCGAAAGCATTGAATCTGCCGGTAGTCATTCATGTCAGGGATTCGTTTCCGTATGTGATGGAAAGCATTTACAAAGTCGGGCCGGAAACCCTGAAAGGTGTTTTCCACAGTTTCGGGGGAAGTGTGGATGAAGCGCGTGAAATCATGAATCTGCAAACCTTCAAAATGGGAATCAATGGAATAGTCACCTTTAAAAATTCTTCTTTGGGCAATACGCTTTCATCTGTTCCGCCGGAATTTCCGGTATTGGAAACAGACGCTCCTTATTTAAGTCCCGTGCCGTATCGCGGCAAGCGGAACGAACCGGCTTACATGGCCGGGACGCTTCAAAAATTGGCGGACATTTACCGCCTGTCTGAAAGAGAGATGGATGAAATAACGACAAACAATGCAAAATCTTTATTCGGCTTCGACGATGAATAATTGTTTATTGAAGAAAATTGCCCTTATCGGGGTGTTTTTATGTGGGTTGACCCTGTTAGGGTCATTTTCCGGATGTAAGAAAAAAGAATCCGGCGGATTTCCGCAACCGGCGGTTGAGAACCATCAGGATACTGCGGCGGTCGAAAAAGTAAATATCCTTTTTCGGAAACATTGGGAGAGCGATTCTTTGGTCACCCGTTTTGTGCCGGACATCGAAAAAACTGTTTATACCGATTCTGTCGTTGATAACGGAGGCTTGTTCCGATGCCGGGTGATGTTCGACGATCAAAGAGAAATTGTAAAAATATATGCGGTGGATGAATCGGAAAGCGGTGATGTTTTGACGGTTACCATCGCTTTTTTTCGTTCGGGAAAGCTTGTTTTTGTCAAATATTTGAATGACGTCATTCCGGATCCCGCTATCACTTATTTTATTCAATCGGCGGTGGAAAACGATCAGTTTGTTTCCGATAGTTTTTCGGCCGAAACATTCGTCTATTCCGGAAAAAATCCGGATTTACCGCTTGAAAAAGCATCCACCGAATGCATATTCAGCGCATTAATCCTCTATGATCAAATGAAGGTCACTTTTTCCGGACAATAAAAATATATTATATAAACCCCTATAACCCATAATTCTTAACTCTTAACTCTTAACTTTTAACCCAATGAACCCACCCATCGATTCAACCGTTGTTCAATCTGTGATTGACCAATTCAATATTCCTGATTTCGGAAATGCGACCATCAGGGAAGTTGTTGCCATTTCGGGACAAATAGAAAAATTGACCGGACAAGAATTTATTCACATGGAAATGGGCGTTCCCGGACTCCCGGCTCCGAAAGTGGCTGTAGAAGCGGAGATCGAAGCATTGAAAAACGGGGTGGCCTCCATTTATCCGGTTATCGACGGCTTGCCCGAGTTAAAAGAAGAAGCTTCCCGCTTTATCAAAGCGTTTATCGATATAGATGTTTTGCCGCAAGGTTGTGTGCCGGTCGTAGGCTCCATGCAGGGGACATTTACCTCGTTTTTGGTATGCGGACAATGCGATGAAAAGAAAGATACGATTTTGTTTATCGATCCCGGATTCCCGGTTCAGAAAATGCAGATCGGAGTTTTGGGATATAAATCCGTATCCTTTGATGTCTATCATTACCGCGGCAAAAAATTAAAGAATAAATTGGAAGAATATTTGCAAAAGGGAAACATTGCGGCAATTATCTATTCCAATCCGAATAACCCCGCATGGTTCTGTTTGAATGACGAAGAATTGCAAATCATCGGCGGTTTGTCGATGAAATACGATGTGGTTGTTTTGGAAGACCTTGCCTATTTTGCCATGGATTTCCGCCGGGATTTGGGAACGCCTTTTCAACCGCCTTTCCAAGTTTCCGTGGCCAAATATACCGATTATTACATATTGCTTATTTCCGGATCCAAAGCGTTCAGTTATGCCGGGCAAAGGATCGGTGTCGTCGCTATTTCCGATAAATTGTATCAACGGACTTATCCGGCATTGCAAGCCCGTTACGGTATCGGAACTTTCGGAAGCGTTTTCATTCACCGGGCGTTATATGCCATTTCATCGGGGACGAGCCATTCTGCGCAATATGCGTTGGCTGCGGTGATGAAAGCGGCCAACGAAGGTCGTTTTCATTTTCTGGACGATGTCAAAGAATATGCACGGCGTGCCAAGCGCATGAAGGAAATTTTTCTGGAAAATAATTTTGAAATTGTTTATGATAAAGATCTTGACGAAAAGGTGGGCGATGGGTTCTACTTTACGATTCGTTATCCCGGAATGGCCGGCGGCGAACTGATGCGTGAATTGATTTTTTACGGAATCAGCGCCATTTCTTTGGCCACGACGGGTAGTGAGCAGGAAGGTCTTCGTGCCTGCACTTCCTTTATCAAAGACCATCAATATGACCTTCTTGCAGAACGTCTGAAAATATTTAAGGAAAATCATCCTCTTGCTTGATGGCGGGAGGAGTTAAGAGTTAAGAATTAAGAGTTAAAAGTTAAAAGTTAAGAGTTGGATGGTGGAATGGGATGATTGAGCAAATCCATGAAATCCGGAACATGTAGAGACATGGTATGCTGCGTCTCTATGGTAATAGTATACGGTAAGTGCCGGTGAAGTCATACAGGGACGGAATTTGTCCGCATCCGCATTGTGCCGTCACTACATGACTTGTCTATTCGTTTACTTCGCACACCGTTTATCGCCATTCGCCCGAAAGACAAAATCTTGTATTTTTTAAGATTAAGTATTGGTGGAAAAAATAGTTTATATTTTAAACGCCAAGTCGCAAAGGCGGAAAGACGCGAAGTTTAAAATCTTTGCGGCTTTGTGTCTTTGCATCTTCGCGTTTAAAATAATTTAAATTAAATTTTTCCGGGTACTTAACTAATAACAAATTGTATAAAAAAACGCCGGTTCAAAACCGTTTTTCCTGCATCTTCCGCTATTACTCCAATATCCCTGTAGGCACGACTATTCACTCACATTTGATTCATTCATTTTGATGCTCTGCACCGGATATTTTATTTTGCATTTTTTGTCGTGACGACAAAGAAATATAAAACCGGTGCAGCAGGCATCAAAGCTTAGAGCCTCCGCTCCCCGAAGGGGGGAGCAAAAGCGGACTGATGAATGTAAATGTAAGTTACCGGATATAATAATATAATCAACCCCTCTACGATTCGATTATTTATCCCTGATACAGAATGCATGGGATAATTATCAAATCGAGTGTCTATCGGTTACAAAATCCGATTTTTCCGAAAAATTGATATACAATTAACAAATAGCACTTTATAAGAAGGATTGATTGTTAAATGTTATCGAATCTGAAAAATCAGAGTCAAAACAAGGATAAAACGATATTTTTTATGCCCGGTTTTTGATAAATTTATGCTTTTACAAAGGTTTCAACAACGATACCCACATTGGTGGTATGGATTTCCAAAACGTAAATTCCCGGAGGCAGATTATTCAATGTCGTTTGATCATTGGATTGGTACAGGATTCGTCCGTTTTGATAAACCACAAAGTAATCAATTTGATAATCTTGGATGCCGAATAATTTAAAAATAGGCTTATTCGTCTGATTATCAGAAAAGGGCATAATGGGTTCATCTCCGTCAAATACGGGGTCCGGGGTCGAAGAAACCGGAATTGAAACTTGAGCTTGCGCCATACAGAACAATCCGAATGCAAAGGCTGCGGTAATAATAAATTTTCTCATTTCTATGAATAATTTAAGTTAGTTTATGTTACATTTGCCGGCTGAAATCAAAAACACATAAAGGGAAAAGACGATTAAATCCCCCACTTCCCGGAAAGAGGGTATCGACACAAATCAATGAAATTTGATCACTGATCTGTAAATCGCATAAAGAATGAAATCTTCGTTTTTTAGTCATTTTCGGTAAAATTAAAGGGTATTTAAACGAAAAATGCAGGAATAAATAATTGTGGCAAAAGTACATTTTTTCTGCTATTCTCCCACTATTTTTATATAAAATTATTGTTAAATTACATGAAATTTCACAAAACGGAATATAATACCTTGAATCTATTCCTTTTCTTGATTTTTATCGGTTCCGGTTTTCTTTTATCCGCAAAAAACAAAGAAAACAATCCTTTGCAACATGAACTTTCCTACGATTCCATCATACACCTCCTGAATGACAAAGGCGTTTCTTTAGACCAAAAATACCACCTGACCTGCCAAACACAATATTTTTCTTATGAACAAAAAATCGATATTTTCAAGCATATTCTTGATGAAGGAAAAACACGTTTGGACAACAACAAATTAGTGCGTCTTTACTCTACTTTATCCATGTATTATTCCTGTCTTTGGGACTCGGACAAAGCCGGGCAAATGTTAATTACCGCTTCATCCTTTGCCGACAAAGCGTATGACCCGGAAGCCTTGGGACTTTATTACTATGCTTGGGGAAATTATTACAATGATAATGTCAACGAACAGGAAGCACATGCGTATTTTTATAAGGCAATGCCTTATTTCGAACAAACCGAAGCATTAAAAGACAGACTGATTCCGCTATATTTCAGTTTGGCTTTTTCATATTCTGCACGACGGGATGTCGAAAATTTAAAAAAAATTATCGATAAAATGCTTCCGCAGGCTTTGAAATCCAATCAACCCGACGACTTAATCAACACCTACTCGATTACGTCTAATTATTACAGCTTTCTATCCGATAAAGACAAAACAAAAACCGTTTTTCTGGATTCTGCCATTATATACAACAATAAAGCCATTCAGGTTTTCAATTCGATCAAAAACCCGAGTAACCTGTTTAAATACAGCGTTGCCTACAATTACCGGAGTTGGGCCGATTACAATATGGAACTGCCGGATTGGAATGCCGATTCTGTATTTTACTATCTTGAAAAAACAAAAGAATTCGCCAATCCGGCGGATACATTCATACAAATGTCTTATCACTGGTTGAAAGGAAACGCCTTGTTCAAAAAAGGAAAGCTGAAAGAAGCCCGAAAAGAATACAACATCCAATTGTCTTTGATGGAAAGCTGTACGACAACAGTCGATTATTCCCGATACGCCAATTTGTATGAAATGTTGGCTAAAGAATACGAGGCGGAAGGTAATTATCAACGGGCGCTCGAATGTGAACGGTTAAGGTCGGAATACAAAGACAAATTGTACAACAAAGATCGCTATACGATTATCCAAGACCTGCAAACCAAATACGAAACGGAAAAGAAAGAACAAGATATCCGCCGGTTGAAACAGGAAACGCAATATCAACGAAAAATAAACATCCTGATCGCGGGAGTCTGTATTTTAATCATTTTTGCATCGGTGTTGGTTCTTCATTGGATGAGGTTGAAGCGGAAATCGATTGCCGATCGGCTGCAAATTGCGGAAATGGAAAAAGAAAAGGCCGAACTCAGAAATAAACTGCAGGAGGAGGAATTAATCCGGATAGAACTCGAAAAATATGAGGCGTTGCTGGAAGTTCATTTCAAAGACCGCCAGATAAAAGGCAAAAAAGACGAGTTAAACGCGCTGATGGAAGAAAAAGAACAACTGCTCAAACAATTGAACGAATATTCGGACAGGGTGAAAAAGTACGACTTGAGCTTCCTCGTCAAACAACCCAATATCGAACCTGATTATCATTCGGTCGAAAACATCGTCGAAAAAATCACTTCATTGATCACGTCCAAGCTGGAGTCAAATCCTTATCGGCAACAATATCTTCATAATTTGTCGAAAATCGGAGATATGTTTCTCAAACGTTTCGAAAAAGAATATGTCAAAGGAAATCTTCCGTTGATTTATATTAAATATTGCGTTTGTTTCGTGATCGGAATGGATACGGCATCCATTGCCCGCTGTTTTGCGGTCGAACTTGCCAGCGTCCGTCAGGCACGCCACCGGATAAAAGTCAGGTTGGGGTTGGAAAAGGAAGACGATCTTGATTCTTATTTGCGAAACCTGATCAAATAATTTTACGATTTCACAATTTCACGATTTTAAGTATGGTGGAAAAATAGTTTATATTTTAAACGCCAAGTCACAAAGGCGAAAAGACGCGAAGTTTAAAATCTTTGCGGCTTTGTGTCCTTGCATCTTCGCGTTTAAAATAATTTAAATTAAATTTTTCCGGGTACTTACAATTTGCGGATTTTTATTAAAAACACAAAAGCCCGTTCCCGAAAATCAAATGACCGATTTTATCGGAATGGACTTTTGTCGGGTTTATTTATCTTTGACATAAAAATAAATCGATTTTCCGGCAATACGTTCATTTATTTCATGTCAGCGGTATTTTCTTGATCCGGCACAAGTGTCTTCCGCCTTCAAACGGTGTCGACAAAAATACATGTACAATGTCGAACGCCTCTTCGACGGTTATAAACCGGCCCGGCAATGACAGAACATTGGCATCGTTATGCGCCCGGCCCAATTGTGCGATTTCGGGCGTCCAACAAAGAGCGGCCCTGATCTTCGGATGTTTATTCAACACCATGTTAATTCCGTTTCCGGAACCGCAAATCGCAATTCCGACGGAACATTCGCCGGTTTCCACTGCAACAGCCAACGCATGTCCGAAATCCGGGTAATCGCACCGTTCTGCGCTATAAGTGCCGAAATCTTTAAGCACAATACCTTCCTTCTGCATTTGGTCAATCAACCGGCGCTTCATTTCAAAACCCGCATGATCGGATGCTATTCCTATAATCTTATTTTCCACAAGGACTTAAAGTTAAGAGTTAAGAATTAAGAGTTAAGAATTAAGAGTTAAGAGTTAAAAAATTAAGAGTTAAAAGTTGGCGATTAAGAGTAATGATTAAATATTAATAGTCAAGAACTTTATTTAGTTTACCGAAATAATAAAAACAAATGAAATCCACATAATTTCCTTATCCATGAAATACATTTTTTAATCCCGAAAACTCTTAACTCTCAACTCTTAATTCTTAACTTCTATCCGTCTATTTATTAATAAACTTAACAACGTTATTATAAACCGTTTCGGCGGTATAGCCGAATTTTTCGTCCAAGACTTTATACGGGGCGGAATAACCGAAATGATCCAAGCCTTGCACCATGCCGTTTTTACCGGCAAGACGATATAATGTCGAAGGCAAACCTGCCGTCAATCCGAACACGGGAACGTGATCGGGAATCACTTCCAACCGGTAGGCTTCCGGTTGATTGAAAAACAATCCTTCCGACGGAGCGGACACCACTTGAACATTCAGATTTTTACGTTCTTTCAACAAAACGGCGACATCAATCAATGTGGCGACTTCCGAACCATTGGCCAGCAGCACCACGTCCGGATCTACCGCTTTTTGAACGACATAAGCACCTTTTGCCGCCTGCAACGCTTCTTGATATCTGTTTCCCGAATCGGCAGGTAAATTTTTGATGTTCTGACGGGAAAGAATCAATGCCGTCGGTGTTTGCGTATTTTCCACCGCCAACTTCCACGCCGCGGTTGTTTCATGCACATCGGCCGGACGAAGCACCAACAAACTGTTTTGCCCGTGATGATTTTTCAATTGTTCCAACAAACGGATTTGCGCCTCCTGTTCCACCGGTTGATGGGTCGGACCATCTTCACCGACGCGGAAAGCGTCGTGCGTCCAAATATATTTCACGGGAAGCTGCTGCAACGCCGCCATGCGGACGGCAGGTTTCATGTAATCGGAGAAAACAAAAAACGTTCCGCAGGCACAGATAATGCCGCCGTGCAATGCAATACCGTTCATAATCGCACCCATCGTCAGTTCGCAAACACCGGCTTGCAAAAACGCCCCGGTAAAATCACCGTTTGTGAAGGCAGTCGTATTTTTCAAAAATCCGTCGGTTTTATCCGAGTTGGCCAAATCCGCCGAAGCAACGATCATATTTTCGACTTGTTTGGCGAAAACGCCCAACACGGTTGCCGATGCCGCACGAGTCGCCTGATCCGGTTTTTGCTCGATGGCGGAATAATCAATGTTCGGAATTTCTTTCGAAAAGAATTTTTTCAGTTTTTTTGCCGAATCGGGATTTTCCGATTCCCATGCGGCGTGAGCGGCTTTCCGTTCCGTAACGATTTTTCTCAGTTCCGCTTTCCGTTTGGCATATAAATCGGCGACATCGGGAAATATCCGGAAAGGATTTTTCGGATCTCCGCCCAGATTTTCGACTGTTTTATCGAACGAAGCCCCGGCTTCGCTCAACGGCATGCCGTGCGTAGCACATTGCCCTTCATAACGGGAATGATCCTCTTTCACCACTCCTTTTCCCATCACCGTTTTTCCGATAATCAACGTCGGACGTTTGGTTTCGGCATTGGCTTGGGTCAAAGCTTCACGGATTTCTCTCGCATCATTTCCGTTGATATGCAATACATTCCATCCCCACGCCTCATATTTTCGCCCGGTGTCTTCGGCTGTCACCTGATTCGTCATGGATGAAAGTTGAACCCCGTTACAGTCGTAAAACATAATGAAATTACTCAATCCGAGAAAACCGGCCAATCTTCCGGCGCCTTGGGAAATTTCCTCTTGGACACCGCCGTCGGAAATAAACGCATACGTTTTATGATTGATCCGGTTTTTGAAACGAGCGGCAAGGAAACGTTCGGCAATCGCGGCTCCGACTCCCATGGTATGACCTTGTCCCAGCGGGCCGGAAGTATTCTCGATACCACGCTTCACATCCACTTCCGGATGTCCGGGCGTAGGACTTCCCCATTGACGGAATTGCATCAATTCATCCGGCGAAAATTTCCCCGTCAATGCCAATACCGAATATAACATCGGCGACATGTGTCCCGGATCCAAAAAGAAACGGTCTCTGTCGGTCCATTCAGGATTGTCCGGATCAAAAACCAAAAACTCGGAAAACAAAACGTTGATAAAATCTGCGCCTCCCATAGCGCCTCCGGGGTGTCCGGATTTTGCTTTTTCGACCATGGCCGCAGAAAGAATGCGGATATTATCGGCCGCACGATTCATTAAATGTGTATCGTTCATCTGTTAAAGTATGTTTGTTTTGACACAAAAGTAATACTTAAAACCTGATAACAAAAGCAATTCAGGGCATTAAATTCAGCAAAATAATTCCAAATTGTAGAAAGCCGGCACCAACATATAACCCGGAAAAGCTTCAAAATGAACTGATTCGGAAAAGACTTATTGTTCAATTAAAAATTAAAAATCACGAATTGAAAATATCCCGGCTCTCAAAGAGGAACGGGGGTATTTTAATGTAATGAACGATAAATAGTTTGTAGAAAATGTGATTTTGAGAGATTGAAAAAAGTATAATAGAGTTAATGTAAATTAGAATTTTTATATTACATGCGCGAACGTACCTTTGCATGATGAAATATACAGATTATCAAAATAACGAAAAAAGTTTCCATTCTTTGACGGGTTTTTCCACGGAACAGTCCGAGAAAATGAGTATTTCTCTCAATACGATATGAGCGGAAAGTTTCGCGATAACCGGCAAAGTTTTATCATCTATAAAAATAGTTCGTTTCCCACCATTGCCGACCGATTGTTTTTCATATTGGTTTACTTGAAAAACAACCCGCTTCAGGAATATCATGCAGCCTGTTTTGATCCGGATCAGACACACTGTAACAGTTTTATTCATGTTTTGCACCGTATTCTTGAGCAATGCCTGTGGGGTGTGGAGGCAATGCCTGCCGAAACGCAAAAGGAGTTCGGGAAACTGCTCAAAATCCGGTCGAACCGGAATGGTCTTATGATTTTGCTGTATGACGGGACAGAGCGGGAAATTCCCCGTCCGACTTGATCGGGATGAGCAGCAGGAAAATTACGGCGGAAAGAAAAAGAAGCACATAGTCAAAAATGCAGTTATTATTACGGCTTGTTGTCTGTTTCTTTTTGTCGGTCCGAGTGTGAGCGGGAAAACTCATGACGGACGATAGCCAATACAATGTATTCTTTTCCTTATCCCTGTCAACTGTACCAAGATGCCGGATATCAGGGATATAAACCGGATGGAGTTGTTATTTCTCAACCGATAAAAAAGCCCAGAGGCAGAGAACTCACGAAGGAAGAAAAAGAGTACAATAGGGAAATTTTCTCTTTTAGAGTAAGAGTGGAGCATGCCATAGGGAGCGCCAAACGCATGAGAATCGTTAAGGATGAGTGCAGGCTTAGGGTCGACAACTTCGTTCAGAGAATCTTTAAAACTTGTGCCGCTATCCATAATTTTAGAATTAAAATCAATACGTGGCATTACGAAAACTAATTTACATAAACTCTAATTTTTTGAAAAATAAAAACATTTTCCGACAAAGAAACTCATCAAAAACAGAAAAGCTACCTGAAAGTCAAAAAATCGAATCAATTTCCGATTGTCTACTAAGTTATCCGGCAGAATTTAATTTATATTCTTTTAAACGCGAAGACGCAAAGCCATAAGGATTTTAAACTTCGCGCCTTTCCGTCTTTGTGACTTGGCGTTTAAAATATAAATTATTTTTGCGACATGCTTAAATAATTAGATATTATTTTTCTTGCCTAACTAAAACGACCATTTACTGTCGGTTTTTGCATTCGACGGGGTTCCGGAAGAAGAGCCGCTTACTTTACCGGTGTTGTAATATTTCAAAGCCAACGGTAAAAAATCAGATTGGATTTTCGATATCCGGGTTTGGTCAGACGGGTGAGTACTCATAAATTCGGGTACGGCGTTTCCTTGTGCCGCCATCCGTTGCCAAAACGGAACGGCTTCATGCGGGTCATATCCGGCAATGGCCATAAAAACCAACCCCAATTGGTCGGCTTCGAGTTCTTGTTTGCGGGAAAATGGTAACATGACGCCATATTGAGATCCGAGTCCGTACACTGTGCCGGCAATTGTTTGGGCGGTTTCCGATTGAGAGCCTAAAATTACACCCAAGGCAGTACTTCCGTATTGAGCGGCCACTTGTTGAGACATCCGTTCATTGGCATGCTTGGCCACGGCATGTGCGACTTCATGTCCTAAAACAACGGCCAATCCGGTTTCATTTTGCGTATAAGGAAGAATCCCCTCATACACCACGATTTTACCGCCGGGCATACAAAACGCATTGACTTGGGGGTCTTTGATCAAGTTAAACTCCCAGGCATATCCGTTCAGCAAAGATTCCTGCCCCACCGATTTATAATAAGCAGTCACGGCACCGGCAATATTCTGCCCCACTTTCACCACAAGAGCCGTATTGGTTTTATCGGTTGATTTTTGGGCGGTTTTAATGTAATCACTATATTCTTGCAAACTCAACGACATCACCTCATCGTCCGAAACCAACGACAATTGCTTGCGTCCGGTGATGGGAACACTGCTGCAGCTATACATAAAGGCTATAAGAGCAATAAAGGCAACTGTTTTTTTCATGATCGTGGATATTTTTTATGTAAAAATTATACTGCAAATATAAAGATTATTTTTTCATTATTCATACCTCAATGCATTGATCGGATCCAGAGAAGCCGCTCTTTTGGCCGGGTACCAGCCGAAAAAAATTCCGGTGGCGGCGCAAACCAGAAAAGAAATTCCCACTGCGGAAGCACTTACAATATACGGCCATTTAAGCAAAAAGGAAGCAACGTAAGATAAAACGAGCCCGAAAATGATGCCGATGATTCCGCCGACTAAGCTGAGGATCATACTTTCTGTCAGAAATTGGAGCAAAATGTCTCTGTTATGAGCTCCGATGGCCATTCTCAACCCGATTTCCTTAGTCCGTTCCGTCACCGTGACATACATAATATTCATGATCCCGATTCCGCCCACAACCAAAGAAATAGACGCAATCGCAGCCAGCAATACCGTTAAAAAACCGCTTATGGAACCCATTGTTTGCAAAATTTCTTGTTGAGTACGCACCTGAAAATCATCTTCCTGATTTTCTTTTAATTTATGTTGAGTCCGGATAATATTTCTAACTTCATCGGCAGCGGTGGTAGCAACGTCTTCACTTTCGGCGGAAGCCATGATCATGTGAATGTATGTAATCGCCAATATCCGTTTTTGTACCGTGGTATACGGAGCAATCACAATATCGTCCTGATCTTGTCCCATGCTGTTTTGACCCTTGCTTTCCAAAACTCCGATGACCCTGAACGGAATTTTATTGAAACGAATACTTTGTCCGACGGGATTTGCTTCATCCGGAAAAAGATTTTGCCGTACAGTCTCTCCAATGATACACACTTTGGCCGAATTTCGAACGTCCTGTTCGGAAAACATGTTTCCGCTCGCAATTTCATATTTCCGGATGGCTAAATAATCAACATCTCCGCCTTGCAAACTTCCGGGCCAGTTATTGGATCCGACGACCAATTGCCCCCCGGCATTCACCACCGGCGTCACCATGCTGATATAATTCGACTTTTGACGGATGGCGCTTACATCCTGTTCCGTAAGTGTCTGCACATTTCCCGAGCCGATGTTGACCCCTCCTTGTCGTTGGCTGGCACGCATGACCATAATCAAATTCGTTCCCATGCTCGAAATTTGTTCGTTGATGCTGACCGAAGAACTTTGTCCCAAACTGACCATGGCAATCACCGATGAAATACCGATGATAATCCCCAACATGGTGAGCAATGCCCGCGTCTTATTACGCAACAACGCAGTATAGGCGATCTTAAAAAGATTATAAAAATTCATTTACCGATTTATAATTTAATTTATAAGTCAATATTTGTCAACTCTTAACTCTTAACTCTTAATTGATCAATAGTCGTCCTTCGGCGGCAACGCATCCAAGGCCTCTTTAGCCGATTTGGCCGTAACCGGTTCGTCTTTGACGATATGTCCGTCTCGAAGCATGATCGTCCGATCGGTGAAAACCGCAATATCCGGTTCATGAGTGACAAAAGCGATCGTTTTTCCTTCGGTATTAAGCTGTTGAAACAAACTCATGATTTCGTAAGAGGTCCGGGTATCCAAATTCCCCGTCGCTTCATCAGCCAACAGAATGACAGGATCATTCACCAAAGCGCGGGCAATAGCCACCCGTTGCTGCTGTCCGCCCGAAAGTTGATTGGGCATGTGATCCATACGATCCTGCAATCCCACTTGTTCCAATGCCCGGATCGCTTTTTCCTTCCTTTCTTTACTTGATATCACGCTGTTGTACAACAACGGCAATTCCACATTTTCCAAGGCCGATGTCCTTGCCAGCAAATTGTATGATTGAAAAACAAATCCGATTTTCCTGTTCCGCAATGTTGAAAGTTCGTCCTTTGAACGGACGCTTACCGCAATTCCGTCGATATAATATTCGCCGGAAGTGGGGCGGTCGAGACAACCCAAAATATTGAGCAGGGTCGATTTTCCGCTTCCGCTGGTACCCATGATGCTGACAAATTCGCCTTCAAAGATCGAGAATGAAATTCCTTTCAAAGCATGCACTTCCTCGCTTCCGACTTGAAATGTTCTGCGAAGTTCATCGATGCAGATCAACCCCGAAGAGCTTTTGTCGCCCGAAGGAGGAACATTGACAGAAACAACTGAATTAATGCGCATATTTTTTACCATACCATTAACATTCCGAGAATAAATTTTACATTCTTCTATTGCCTGAGCCGGAATTTCCCGCACGTCTCGGCATGAAAGGATTGGCGGCCGGCGTTCCTTCCTGATTTTTTTTCGCTTTTTTCTCCATCGAGGCAGACAATACAATCGTATCACCTATATTAAGTCCTTCAGTAACAATCACATCGACACCGTCATTGAGGTCCGTTTTTACTTCTTTACATGCGATATTATTGTCGGCGGTTTTTACCCATACGCGGTGTTTTCGTTTTCCGTCGGGAACCACTTTGATGTTCAAATGTTTTGCGACATCTGCCGCCGGGTTAAATTTCAATGCTTCCGTCGGAATGGAAATCCCTTTTTCTTCTCGGGTGACGATGATGATATTGGCTGTCATTCCCGGATAAAGTTTTTGATCGGGATTCGGCGCCTCGACAATGACGGTATATGTTACGACGTTGCTTGTAACAGTGGGTTGCATTCTGATTTGAGTCACTGTACCCGTAAACGTGTCGTCGCTGTATGCATCAACCGTAAAATTAACCGGTTGTCCGATACGGACGAGACCTATATCCGCTTCATCCACATCGGCCTCAACCTGCATTTTGGTCAAATCGTTGGCAATGGTGAATAATGTCGGCGTGTTGAACGATGAAGCGACCGTTTGTCCTTGTTCGACAGCCCGATTCAAAACCACGCCGTCGATGGGCGAATAAATTTCGGCATAGGAAAGATTGACTTTGGCCTGATAAAGATTGGCTTGGGCGTTAATCACCGCAGTTTTGGCTTGAGTCAGCTTATTGGTTGCATCTTCATAAGAAGCCTGAGTCGCTGCTTTGACATCGTAAAGTTGTTTGATCCGGTCATAATTTTGTTGGGCAAAAACCAGATCACTTTGAGAACTCGACAAACTTGCGTTCGCCTGAGACAGTTTTTCCTGTAAAGTGGATTTATCCAACTCAGCTAATAATTGCCCTTTTTTCACCTGAGAATTAAAATCGACATAAATTTTTTCGATCACCCCCGAAACCTGAGTTCCTACATCGACTTTATCCACCGGTTGTACATATCCCGTTGCAGTAACGGTTTGTTGCAATGTTTTTTCTTCTGCCACGACTGTGGTATACTGCACTTCTTTACTTCCGTTTTTGATGAGTACAAATGCAATAATACCCAAAACCAAAACGATTGCACAGATCATTATTATTTTCTTTCTGCTCATATCACTTTTTGCCTTTTTATTTTTTGTTTTTTTACCGGTTATCTTTTACCTTATTTTACATCTTTATCTCTTTTCCCATGTATACATCCAAAATTTTCCGGTTGAGCATAAAGCTGTATTTACTTTGTATAAAATCATTGAGAGCGCTGATATAATTGTTTTGTTGTTGCAAAAGATCTACGGCGGTAATTGCGCCGGCATTGAATTGGGCGGTGTAAGCCTGATAAGTTTTTAAATAAGCATTTTGACGAACATCGGTTGTTTGATATTTGTTGTAAGACGAAATGACATTTTGATATTCTTGAATGACCGTTTGCATGATGTCCAAATCGGTTTGTTTCTTTTGCAGCTCGGCTTGTTGTAATTGGATTTTACTTTGAGCAACCTTTGCTTTAGTACGGCTGTTGTCGTAAATGGGAATACTGAGCGTAAGCCCGATTTGTTCGTTCAATCCGTTCGAAAGCTGTGAGCCGAAATCGGAAAAATCATTATTATGCCCTGTCCCGATACTTGCTCCCAAACTCAATGTAGGCAAATATCCCGCTTTGGACAATTTAATGCCGACCTCGGCAATATCAATGTCATACCGGGAAATTTTCAATTCGGGAAGATTGTTCATCGCCTCTTCCACGACATAATTTTTGTTCGGAATGATTGCCATATTTTCCAACGCATCGGTTGACGGATACACGATTTCAAGTGTTTCCAGCGGATTCATCGAAAGCAGACTTTTCAATGTCAGCAAACTGTTGTCCCGGGCAATTTTGGTATCTGTGATGTTATTTTTATCGGTGGCATACTGCGCTTCGAGCAAAAAATAATCACTTTCCAGAATTTGCCCGGCATCGAATTGCGCTTTTCCTTGTTCCAATTGTGCTTCACTTGCTTTTACCACAGCTTCCTGATACTTCAAAAGCTCTTCGTTTCCCAATACGGTAAGAAAACTTTGAAGAATCTGGATAATCAGATCATTATCGTATTTTTGGGTTTGATAGACCGATTGTTCCGTCAACAGCTTGTTTTGTTCGATGGTATTGCTGATGGCGCCCCCTTTGTATAAGGTTATACCGGAGTTTAATCCGTAATTCCCGTTCCATGAAGAAGAATTGGCTTTACTGTTGTTGAAACTTTCATTCAATGAAGCATTCAAGTTCGGCAACCGTTCGGCTTTGGATTGTTTATAACTTTCTTCGTTTAAGTTTTCCGTCAATTTCATGACCTGACGTTGGTAATTATTTCCGAATGCGAAATCAAGACATTGTTCCAACGTCAGCCGATAATCGACAGGGATGGAGTCTTGCGCTTTTACGGTTAAAAGCGTGCCCGATAAAACCGCTATAAATAAAAAGAGTAGTCTCTTCATTGTTGTATTACACTTAAAAAAATTCGAAAATGACGGTGCAAATATAAGAGGAATATGAAATCCGTGATACCGGACTTTATGATGAAACGGAAAAAATCAGGGTTGAATTGATTTAATATCGGATTTGAATGTGAAAAAAGAGAAATCGACATGTTTTATGTTACATATTTTATATTGAAAATAATGCATGTTTTATGTTACATATTTCATGTTTTTTTATAACTTTGCAGCATGATTTTTTGAATAAAAGCAATGTGAAAAATGAAACCGGAAAAATCAAACAATCCCTTTTTAGTGTCAGGATATAGTAGTCCGGAGTACTTCTGTGACAGAGAGAAAGAAACCGAAAAAATTATTTTGGCACTACAAAACGGACGGAATATTTCGCTGATCAGTCCACGCCGTTTCGGAAAAACAGGGTTGATCCATCATGCTTTTTATACCCTTCAAGACGAAAAAAATGATATTTTCTGCTTCTATTTTGATATTTTTTCTACTCAGAATCTGCACGAATTTGTACAAATTTTCGGAAAAACAGTGTTAGGAAAGTTGGATAATTATTCACAAAAAACCTTTAAGCGCATTTCGGAATTTTTCAAGAGTTTCCGTCCGACCATTTCGCTTGATTCGCTGACGGGAACGCCTAAAATCTCTTTTGAGATCAAACCCGAAGAAGCGCAAACAGGGTTACAGGAGATTTTCAATTATCTGAAAAACAGCGAAAAAAGCTGCTGCATTGCCATCGATGAGTTTCAGCAAATTACCGAATACCCCGAAAAAGGCGTTGAGGCGCTGTTGCGGTCATATGTACAATTTGCCGGAAATGTGAAGTTTATTTTTTCGGGCAGTAAAAAACATTTGATGGATGCCATGTTTTCGGCGGTAAATCGTCCGTTTTATCAAAGCACGCAAAAAATTAATCTGCGCGAAATTCCGATGGAAACATACAGCGTTTTTGCCCAAAATCATTTTGCCAAAAGCGGAAAAACCTTGCCGCCGCCGCTTTTTGAAACGATTTATGATCTGGTGTTGGGGCATACATGGTATATCCAGATGATACTGAATCAATTATACTCATTGCCGCAAAAAAAATATTCGGAAACAGACCTGAACAGAATAGTAACAGATGTGCTGGAAGAAGAAAATGCGACCTACAAAACCTATTGCGAGTTGCTGACAAAAGGGCAGTTGCGGGTGCTGACGGCGGTTGCAAAAGAGCGGAAAATTACTGCGCCGACTCATTCCGATTTTTTAAAGAAACACAACCTTACTGCTGCAAGTAGCGTAAAATTGGCAATTAAATCGCTTATTGACAAATCGTTGATACTTAAAGACGAAAATGGCTGTTATTTTGTTTACGACCGTTTTTTTTCGCTTTGGTTGGAACGGACAATTATAAACTAAAAAATATTAAGTATATTTGTAATATCTTTTTTATAGGAATGAAATGAATACAATCGTAAAAAATGCAATCGCAAAAAGAAATAAAGCAATATTTGGAGAGCCAATTAAGGAAAAATCATGTTTTTTGGTCGTTCCAAAAAGATTCGGTTAATGATTTATCCGATTGGAATTTAATCAAATACGTCTTGTTACATTTAGATATACCGGATATTAATTATTTGTTCCGACTTTATTCGAAGAAAAAAATCAAACAAGTTTGGATGGAAGAATTAATTTCACAAGGCGATTATTTACTATCGATGAATCTCTGTTTTGCCCTATTGTATTTTGGTGCCAAAAAGCCTCGTCAATATGTTAAAATGCTATCCACACGTCGTCTCAATAAAATGTTGAAAAATGAGAGAAGCCTTAGCTGAAAAGACATTGCAAGTCATTGATTCCATTTCTCGAATGGAATGTATCAAACCTTACATTTTGGTTGGAGGTACTGCTTTGTCTTTACAATTAAAGCATCGCCTCAGTGAGGACTTGGATTTTATGCGGTGGCAAGAAACCAAACAGGATAAACAAGAAGTTGCTGTTACAGAGATCAAAAAAGAATTGGCTCAATTTCATTCAATTGATGCGATAGATATTTTTGAATTTAATCATATCGAAATATACATCGACGGGGGTGTAAAATTGTCTTTTTATGCTCCGGAGAAACGTAAACCGGAAGTTAATCCTGTTTTTTTTCTTAATAATTTAGTCTTGGCAGATGTCGATTGTATTGCTGCATTGAAAATGGAAGTCTTGTTGCGTCGAACGGAATTCCGGGATTATTACGATTTGTATTGTATTTTGAAAGATAAAGATTCTGAATCAATTAAGCAAATAATAAAAAATGCTTTACAATATTCTGAACATCATTTGAAAAGTAAGAATCTGATCGGGATATTAACCAATTCCGAACGATTCAGGAACAGTTCGGCATTGACACAATCAGCCCCCGAATATTCAATTTCTGCCCAAGAAATAGAACAATTCATGATTGATAAACTGAAAGGACTTTTCTGAAAAAGCAGATGAATTTATCCTTTCCGGAAATTGTAAACTCGGATTAATGCCTAATAAAGGGGTTGCCGCAATCTTAACGGATAAAATGCCCATCCGGATGAAGGACCCGGGATACCGCGATGTGAATTGTATTTGGAAGGTTAAAAATAAATAATATTTGATCAATTAAAGAAAATGATTCGCGAGAAAAGAATACTGGTTACCGGAGGAGCCGGATTTATCGGATCAAACCTTTGTGAAAAGCTGTTGGAGTTGAACAACAAGGTAGTTTGTTTAGATAACTTTTCAACAGGGAAAAAGGAAAATATCGATTCGTTTTTGTCGAATCCGGATTTTACTTTAATAGAAGGGGATATCCGTTCATCAGACACGTGCCGGAGAGCGGTGGAAGGAATGGATTACGTTTTGCATGAGGCGGCTTTGGGATCGGTGCCCCGTTCCGTCAAAGACCCGCTTACCACCAATGAAGTCAATGTCTCCGGTTTTTTAAATATGCTGATTGCTTCTCGCGATGCAAATGTCAGGCGATTGGTCTATGCGGCCAGTTCTTCCACTTACGGAGATTCGATCTCTTTGCCGAAAGTGGAAGAGCGTATCGGCAATCCGCTTTCTCCTTATGCCGTTACCAAATACGTGAATGAACTGTATGCGGAGGTGTTTTCCAAAACGTATAATATGGAAACGATCGGATTGCGATATTTCAATGTGTTCGGGAAACGGCAGGATCCCGACGGAGCCTACGCCGCCGTTATCCCTTTATTCGTAAAAAAGCTGATCCGACACGAAAGTCCGGTGATTAATGGAGACGGCAAATATTCCAGAGATTTCACCTATATCGACAATGTAGTGCAAATGAATTTGTTGGCATTGTCCACGGAAAATCCGGCTGCCGTCAACCAAGTATATAATACAGCTTGCGGAGAACGCACCACCTTGAATCAATTGGTTCGCTATTTAAAGGAATATTTGTCGGTTTTCGATCCTGAAATTGCCCGGATAAAAGTTATCCATGGCCCTAACCGAGTTGGTGATATTCCTCATTCGCTGGCAAGCATCGAAAAAGCAGAAAAACGATTGGGTTATCATCCCGGATACAATTTGAAAGAAGGATTGAAAGAAACTATTGAATGGTATTATAAAGAATTATGAATGATGATTAAAATCGCCATTATCGGATTAGGTTACGTGGGATTGCCTTTAGCGCGTTTGTTTGCCACGAAATACGCTGTTGTAGGGTTTGATATAAATAAAACGCGGATAAAAGAATCGATGAGAGGGATCGACCATACCTTGGAAGTCGAAAAAGATTTGCTTCAGACGGTACTGAAAACCGCTCCCGACAATCATCCCGGATTGTATTGCTCTTTCACTTTGGAAGACATCCGTGATTGCAATTACTACATCGTTACCGTTCCCACTCCGGTGGATAAAAATAACCGGCCCGATTTGACGCCTTTGTACAAGGCAAGTGAAACAGTGGGGCAAGTAATCAAGAAAAACGATATTGTGATTTACGAATCAACGGTTTATCCGGGTGCTACCGAAGAAGATTGCATTCCGGTGATAGAAAAGGTGTCGGGACTGAAATTTAATCAGGATTTCTTTGCCGGTTATTCACCTGAACGGATTAATCCCGGAGATAAAGAACATACCGTTGAAAAAATAAAGAAAGTAACTTCCGGTTCCACTCCCGAAATCGGAGAAAAAGTAAATGCCTTATACGCTTCGGTCATTTCTGCGGGTACTCATTTAGCGCCGACGATACGAGTGGCGGAAGCAGCAAAAGTAATTGAAAATTCACAGCGGGATATTAATATCGCCTTTGTCAATGAATTGTCGAAAATTTTTAATCGGATGAAGATCGATACCCATGAAGTACTGGAAGCCGCAAGTACAAAATGGAATTTTCTTCAATTTAAGCCGGGTCTTGTCGGAGGACATTGCATCGGAGTGGATCCTTATTATTTGGCGCAGCGTGCGCAACGATATGGTTATCATCCCGAAATCATTTTGGCGGGACGACGATTGAATGACGGAATGGGAGAATATGTCGCGGGAGAAGTCGTAAAATTAATGTTGAAAAAAGGAATTCAAGTGATCGATTCCGATGTGCTGATTCTCGGGTTCACCTTTAAAGAAAATTGTCCGGATGTGCGGAATACAAAAGTCATCGATATTGTAACAACGTTAAAAGAATTTAATGTAAACATCACAATCTATGACCCGTTGGCAAATCCGTCCGAAGTAAAACACGAATATGATGCAGACCTCCAAAACACCATGCCGGAAAATAAATTCGATGCTGTTGTTTTGGCCGTTTCCCATCAAGAATTTAAGGAAATTGACATGACTTCATTGGTCAGGAAAAACAGCGTAATATATGATGTGAAAGGTTGTTTGTCGAAAAACATCGTTGACGGTCGTTTGTAATACATCCGGAAAAAAAAGTTGCAGGGCGGATTAAAAATTTGCCCTGCAATTTTATATATATGAAAAGAAATATATACTTTTACCCGGGAAAATCAGGTGAAAAGCAAATGTTAAAAAATGATGAATTCATTAAAACATACGGGGATATTGTTTTTATGTATTATTCTGTTATCCGGATGTGGCGGGAAATCGAAAAATCATTCGAGGTTTTCATTTTTTTCAAAATCGGAATTGAAAGAACATTATCCCGATTTTGACGAAAAAATATTGTCCGATTCTATCCGGGCATATTTTGCGGGGACATCCGAGACAGACGTTTTTTATCAAAAAAATTCGCATGTTCCGTTATGGACAAAAGATATTTTTGACTCCCCCGAATTAGATTCATTGGTGGCTTATTTGGGAAGGTCGGGGAACCATGGGGTAAATCCGGAAATTTTTCGACATTCAAAGATCAAACGTTTGGTGGATACGATACGGACCGGCGCATTCAGCAAAGAAATGCCGGTGTTGTACCATCATCTGACCCGGTTGGAACAGCTGGCAACAAAGGCATTTGTCGATTATAACACCGGACTGCGGTACGGGTTTGTCAATCCGAAAAAAGAATTTCCGGACAGTTATTATATTTCCGTTCAACGACCGGATTCGAATTATTATGCCGTCGTATTCTCGGAAATGCAAAAAGATCCCGTTCATTTTTTGAAAGAATCTCAACCTCGGGATTCGGTTTATTTAAAGCTGCAAAAAGCACTGTCTATTTACGGCGGAAACGAGTCGATGGAAGAAATTCCCCAAAAAAATAAAGCGAATTATAAAATCCACGATGTTGATAAAACGGTTTTTCCGTTGATTGCAAAACGGCTTATGATCACGGGAGAACTTCCGGAAGTTGATCATCCCGACAGCATTTATTCGTCATTGACTCCTGATTTGTTGAAAGCCGTAAATCTTTTCCGGAGGCAAAATTCGTATCCCGAAGACGATGCCGTAGGCGAGCCGACCATCAATGCCTTGAATCGGCCGATGTCATATTATGGTGAAAAAATCCGGGCGAATCTCGAGCGGTTGCGCTGGAAAAAAGAAAAACCGGCCGGAAACAAATTTGTCGAAGTGAATGTCGCCGCGTTCATGCTGAAAGCGATAGAACCCGGAGCGAAGCCGTTGTTGATGAATGTCTGTGTCGGTAAGGCAGGCACCAATCAAACCCCGTTGTTGGAAAGTGAAATTTATTACATCAATTTGAATCCCGATTGGAATGTCCCTTTCAGCATCGTCGAGAAAGAAATCTACGGGTTGGTGCAGAAAAAACCCGATTATTTGCGGCGTCATCGCATGAAACTGCTCGATAAAGGAGGGAAAGAAGTCAATCCGGAAGCTGTCGATTGGAACACATTGAATCCGAAGAAATTTCCTTACCGCATTCGGCAGGATTCGGGAGAGGGCAACTCGCTCGGACGCATCAAGTTCATGTTCAAGAATTCTTTTGCCGTTTATTTGCACGATACCCCTTCCAAAGGCGCTTTTTCCTACCGGAACAGAGCAATCAGCCACGGATGCGTGCGGGTGCAAAAACCGATCGATTTGAGTTTCTTCCTGCTCGAAAAAAAAGATTCGACTTATTTAGACCGTATTTTGATCTCCATCGATAAAACACCCTTGTCGCAGGAGGGGAGGACGTTGTTTAAGAAAGGACAATTGAAGAAATTGGACAATGTGGTGCGTTTGTCTCCCAAAGTTCCGGTGTATATCGATTATTTCACCTCGTATGTATTGCCCGATGGGATGATCTATTTTGCGGATGATGTTTACGGATTCGACAAGAAAATCATGGAAATCATCGGTTGATATTCATTTTTTACTTTTCAGCAATAAATAATGATTCAATACCGCACGAATTTCCCCATACGTGTAGTCGTTGCTTAGTTGGTGTTTGACGGTTGACAACGACCCTTCACCGATTTCTTGGATCAACGGTAAAATAACCTTTACTTTTTCTTCCGGCACCAACTCTCCGACAGCGATTTCGCCCGTTCTGACAAAAGAAGAAAGATGACCTTCGATGGTGCTTATTGCCAAATTTCGTTCCACGGCAATGTCTTCGACGGTTTTTCCTTCCCGGAACATTTCCAGACTTAATTGGTGCGAACTGCCTTTTTCGGGTTTTGATTTTTCTTCCTTTTTCGGGCCGGCAGCCGGTTCGACCGGGACTTCATGAATCGGGCCGACCTCAAAAATAACGCCTCCGGTCAGTTTCATGTCGCCATAAGACAGATTTCTTAAACGTGCCATAAATTCTCCGATTCCTGTTTTTATATGTTGAACGGCTTTGACGTATTGTTTGACTTTGGAAGCTCTTTTCAAACTTTCCAGATGCTGATCGAGAGGAAGAGCGATGTTTTCGTAAATATCTTTGTGAAAATAAGCGACGGCTTTTCCCACTCTGTCCTTCAGTTCGGCCGTATCGCCCGTCTTCATCACTTTTTGGAGCAGAAAATCCAATTGATTCTGAAATTTTCCGGCAATTTCCTGTTGTTCGTAAGCTTTGTTTTTAAGATTAAGTGCCAATGTCAGGGCCGCTTTTTGGTCGGGGAGTGTTTTTTCGGATACCAATTCTGAAAAAGACTTGCACAAATTCAATAATTTTCCCCATTCAAACGCTTGAATCAATTTTTTGGACCAATACTTCGGTCTTTCGACATCGAGAATTTGTTCCAGTTCGGGAATCTCTTTTTCATACCGCGAAAATGCGATGATTTCCGGATCGGTCTTAATACAGCCGGGAGTGATTTTGGAATGTAAAATAATTCCGTCGAGCGATGTGCAGCGGCTTAATGCGACATACACCTGCCCGGCGGCGAAAGCTTGTCCGGCATCGATGATGGCGCGTTCAAACGTCAGGCCCTGACTTTTATGAATGGTAATCGCCCAAGCCAACCGGATCGGAAATTGAGTGAAAGAGCCCAATTCGTCTTCTTCGATGGCATTCGTTTCTTTATTCAGCGTATAACGAATGTTTTTCCATGTTTCCCGTTCCAATTCAATGATCGGACCGGAGCCTTCCGGCGCCACATGAATCTTGTCATCGAATAATCGGACGATGGTTCCCAACTTCCCGTTATAAAAGCGGCGGGCTTCTCCCGAATCGTTTTTGACGAACATCACTTGGGCGCCTTCTTTCAACCTCAACTCATTATCGGTGGGCAAGGCGGTCGACAAAAAATCTCCTTTTATTTCTCCTTTGTATATTTTTTCTTTTCCCGGCAAGCGGAAGAGTTCTTTTGTGTTGATTTGATCGGTTTTGTAGTTATGCGTTGATAATATCACATATTTTTCGTTTTCGGGTTGCACGAAATTCGGCATATAGCGGGCATTTAAAGCCTGAAAATCGGATTCGGTCATTTCGTTGTTGCGCACACGATTGAGGATGTCGATGAAAAATTGTTCATTTTGACGATAAATCTTTTTCAATTCAATATAAACGGGCGGAGATTGGATAATTGATTTTGCATGAAAAAAGAATATCCCGTCGTAATACCGGCTCAACAATTCCCACTCTTCATTTTGCACCACCGGAGGAAGTTGATATAAATCGCCGATATATACCATTTGCACTCCGCCGAAAGGTTGTCTGTTTCTTCGAAAATATTTTAATGCCACATCAACGGCATCCAATATATCGGCGCGGAGCATGCTCACCTCGTCGATGATCAGCAATTCCAATTGACGGAACATTTCGATTTTGCTTTTATGCATCTTGAAATGATACGTCAATTTCCGCTCACTATTTCCGTCGGCATCGGGAGTATAAGGTTCAAACGGCAGTTGAAACAACGAATGCAAAGTAACTCCGCCGGCATTGATGGCCGCAATACCCGTAGGCGCCGCCACTATCACGTTCTTGCCGGTGTTTTCTCTGATATAACGTAAAAAAGTTGTTTTTCCCGTTCCCGCTTTTCCCGTCAAAAACAAAGAAAGAGACGTATTTTCCACCAAGTCGGCGGCTAATTTAAACATATCGTTATGTTCGTCCGGCATAAATTAATGTATAATTTAAACATTTATCCCACAAAATTAGGAATTTATATCAGACAAGGGAGAGGTAATGGATATAAATTCATTCCGGGCATTTTTTACGGATAATTCCCGTCGGCACATTTCCGGTAAAATAACCTTCGAATTTTCTGATTCTATTGTTAAAACAAACTTGTTATTTTAATAAATAGTGTTAATTTTTAGACTTGTTGATAAAGATTATACTTTGTTTAAAAGACGGAATGAATTAAATCCATTACTTTCGCCCCGTTATTTTTGAAAATCCGTTCCGGAAAATGTTTTTTTTCCGGCGTGATAGGGACAATATATTGATTGAAAGGAGAATTCCTCCGGTGATCAAAGTCCCGTCAGGGACATAATATAGAGAGGAAAACATTTAGTCCCTGACGGGACAAAAAAGAACGAATATTTTTTGAAACATTGGCATATTTTTTACACTCCACTTGTGGAGATAGTCGGATATAACATCCGATGATCATTATGAATAATCACTGAGTTAAAAAAAATCCAAACTTAAAAACAAAAAAATGATGAAGAAGGCACTTGTATCAGCCATGTTAATCGCAGCGATGGCATTCACGGGAACAGCAATGGCTCAAAGTTCGACACAAAAATCGACGACGGAAAAACCGAAAACCGAAACAACATCCAAAAACAAAAGATCGGAAAAAAAGAAAGCAAAACGCAAACAAGCAGATCGTACACAGATCGATCAAAAATCGGCATCTAAATCGGCCGATTCTAAACAAGGAGATGAAAAGAAATTCAATCACAAGAAAGCCGGTCATAAGGCGGCTTCTGATAAACAAGCAAGGAAAAAAGGATCCAAACCGGTGAATCACGAAGCAAAAACAGATAATAATAATCAATAAATGTGTTGTTTTACACGACATGATTTTATGTCGGGAAAACGTGACATCATTTGAATATTATCGCTAAATTTGCACCATACACTGTTTTTTTAATCACAAAAAATAATAAATTCGATGAAAAAAGTATTAGTATCAATTATGTTGGTGGCTGCAATAGCCTTATCAGGAACAATTTCGGCCCAAGATACGGGCAAAAAATGTACGGCTGACAAACAAAAAACAGAATGTACCAAAGATAAAAAGGATAAAAAAGAGTGTTGTTCCAAGGATAAAAAAAATAAAAAAGCCGATTGCTGCAAGAAATCAGAAAAATGTTGTGCGAAAGATTCCAAATCAAGCGATAAACAGGAATAACAAAATTAATTTTTTATTTTTCTTCGAACCTGTTTGAGTTTAAAATTAAAAATGGGCAGTTCAGCGGGCGGTTGCAAAATACATGCGGCCGCCTGTATTTTTGTCAAAATCCGATAGTTATTCCACTCCCGGACCGAATAAGGCAAAATCATATTTTACGGGATCTTCCGGACAAAACATTCGAAGTTTCCGGGTCAATTCTTCCACCGCCTTCCGATCACCGGTTTTTCTTTCGAGAAGCCCTTTTTCTCTTGCACTGCGGGCCACATGCGTATCCAACGGAATAAAAAGACTCGACGGTTTTATTTTTTTCCAGCAGCCGATATCCACAATTCCGTCGTTGCGCACCATCCACCGCAAAAATAGGTGCAGGCGCTTGCTTGCCGAACCGCGAGTCCAATCGGAGATCTGTTTGTTTGTAAATAACGTTTTGTATTTATCGAATGTCAGTTCTCCCTTCTCATTCAAAAATAAATTTTCCAAAGAATCGTCGTGCCGGTAAAAAGATTGGAGAGACAAACAGATTTCGGCAAAATCATCCCATTTGAATGTTCGATGAAGACTTTCTTTTCCGAATCGGAATTTTCCCGTCAGGATATATTCGAAAGGGTTGTGATTCATTTCAAGCAACATCTTTTCGGCATTGCGAATGATCATGTTTCGGTTGCCCCATGTAATGGCAGAAATAAGAAATCCGCTTATTTCAATATCTTGCAACCGGGAGAATCTCCGGGGAAATTGAATCGGATCATGGGCGATAAATGACGGCTTATTATGGGAATCGACAAGCCGGTTCAGTAATTCGGCGGTTTTGTTCGGCATATCCGGAAAAAACCAAGAATCAAGAGCCGATAATCAGGAAAGCATTCACCGATCTTGGCTCTTGATTCTTGGTTCTTTTTTAAATTGAACCCAGTACAGATTTTATTTTATCAAATTCTTTTTTCACTTGATTGACTCCGATTATCCCTCCGGACATTCCGCTGGTGTCTTTTGAAACGGACAGTTCAATCGTACTTTCATCAATGGGTCTGAGGGCCACGATAAATTTGAAATACTTCGAAAAAGCGCCGAACAGTAATCTCATAAAACGACTGCCCTTGGTATAAGTCGTCGAGTTCAAGCCGTTGCTTTTTTTAGTGTACCCGCTGCTTGAAAAATAAGCATCCATTATTTCACTCAATTTTTCGGAAGTGATTCCCGAATATAAATTTACGTGCCTGCCTCCCGAAGAGGATACTGTTTCAACATAATAAGCCATATTCGTAAAAATTAAAAAGTTAATTTTTGATAAATACCCGGCAGAATTTAATCTATACTATTTTAAACACGAAAATGCAAAGCCACAAAGATTTTAAACTTCGCGTCTTTCCGGCTTTGTGACTTGGCGTTTAAAATATAAATTATTTTTTGTGATATATTTACTCTTTTTAAATTCCCAACGAAGCTTTAAGCGCTTCGATTTTTTGTGCGGCTTTAAGCTCGGCTTCCGGCAACCGGTCTTTGCTTTTTAATTCTCCGGAAACTTCCACATAAAATTTAATTTTCGGTTCCGTTCCCGAAGGACGAATCGAAACTTTGGTTCCGTCTTCGGTGAAATATTGCAACACATTGGAGGTGGTAGGCATATCCAACACGATTTTTTCGTTTTCAGCCAAATCCATTCCCACCAATGTCGAAAAATCTTTGATGAAAACAACTTTTGATCCGGCAATTTCTTTGATCGGATTATTCCGGAAATTGGTCATCATGGCCTCAATTTCTTCCGCTCCCGATTTTCCTTTTTTCACTACGGAAATTCCCTGTTCTTTCGAAAATCCGTATTCCACATAAATATCCGATAACAACTCATACATCGATTTTCCGTTGTCTTTAGCCCAAGCCGCTATTTCAGCCATTAAAGCGCAAGAAGAAACAGCATCCTTGTCGCGTACGAAATCTTCGGGCAGGAATCCGTAACTTTCTTCTCCACCGCCTATATATATCCCTTTGCCTTCGTTTTCGCGTATAATGGCGGCAATCCATTTAAAACCGGTATAACAATCGTAATATTTGATCCCGTTCTTCTTGGCAATCTTGGCGATTAATTCGGTTGTGACAATGGTTTTGACGATATATTCTTTTCCGGTTAATTTACCTTTGGCTTTCCATTGAGTGATCAGATAATAGATGAAAATCGCGACGATTTTATTTCCGTTGATCAATACAAATTCACCGGCATCATTTTTTACGGCAAGCCCTATTCTGTCGGCATCGGGATCGGAGGCCAACACGATGTCGGCATTGGTTTCGACCGCTTTTTTAACCGCCATTTCGAGGGCTGCGGGTTCTTCCGGATTCGGAGAAACAACCGTGGGAAAATCACCGCTTACCACGTCTTGTTCGGGAACATGAATGATATTGGTAAATCCGAATGCTTCCAATGCCCGTGGAATCATTTTTACACCCGTTCCGTGAATGGGGGTGTAAACAATTTTCATGTCTTTGTGTTTTTGAATACTTTCGGGCGATAAAGAAATGGTTTTAATATCATTGATGTAAACGGCGTCGATTTCTTCGCCGATGATTTCGATCAATTTTTTGTTTCCCTTGAATAAAATATCTTTGGCAGAACGAATCTTATTGACTTCGGCAATGACATTTTTGTCGTGCGGCGCAACCATTTGAGCGCCGTCATTCCAATACGCTTTGTAGCCGTTATATTCTTTCGGGTTGTGGGAAGCGGTCAGAATGATTCCGCTTTGACATTCCAATTTACGAATGGTGTAAGAAATTTCGGGAGTGGGACGAAGGGCATCGAATAAATACACTTTGATGCCGTTTGCCGAAAAAATATCGGCGGAGATTTCGGCAAATTTGCGGCTGTTGTTTCTGCAATCGTGTCCGATAACGACTTTGATTTCTTTCAAGTTCGAAAACTCTTGTTTCAAATAGTTTGACAACCCTTGAGTTGCAGCCCCCACCGTATAAATATTCATGCGGTTGCTTCCTACACCCATGATTCCACGCAAACCACCCGTTCCAAATTCCAAATCCCGGTAAAACGCTTCGATCAGTTCCGTTTTGTCATCGTTATCAAGCATTCGCTGCACTTCGGCGTGTGTTTCCGCATCATAACATTCTGAAAGCCAACTTTGGGCTTTGGCAGTCACCTCTTTCAATAAAGTCTCATTATCCATAATGTTTTTTAGTTTATTTTAAAATTACATCCGGTTAAAAACCGGAAAGAACCGCAAATGTAATCATTTGGAGATTCTTTCAAAAGGTTTTTGAAAAAAAACAATGCGACATTTAAATTAAGTACCCGGCAGCATTTAATTTATACTATTTTAAACCACCCGCTTGAAGTTAAGAGTTAAGAATTAAGAATTAAGAATTAAGAATTAAGAATTAGCATTGGTGCGTTAAAAAATTAGTAATTGTTATCAAATAAATTATATTGTAGTTCTTTGACATTTTGATTGACTTGAAATTCTGTAAGTAATTC
>WRGA01000100.1 GCA_009787405.1 Candidatus Azobacteroides sp. | reverse complement strand
TCCGTGAAATCTGTGCGAGATCCGACAGATTGACATTTAAGCTGACATGTTATCCGTCGGCGGCAGAGAGGCGAAAGTTTAAGTTTGGAAGAATTGAGCAAAGAATAAAGTTAAAAAAGCAATTTGTCTCGCACAGATTACACGGATGTCACGGATTTCGGGTTGTCGGGCGATATTTTCGTTATTTCATGTATTTATTATTGCCGGGTTATCCCCCTTTTCTATTTGACTCCGTCGATTTTCAATTCACAAATACGACTGATGATGTCAATTAAAAAATCTGTGCAATCCGTGAAATCTGTGCGAAAACATTACGAGAATATTACGAAACCATTACTTGTATTCATCCCAGCTTTTAATCAGAATATCCTCTTCCCCGATGGTGCAGAATGCCTGAATGTAAGCCGAAGCCAGGCGGGCGTTTGTCAACAAAGGAATGTTGAAATCTATCGCATTGCGGCGAATTTGATATCCGCGGGTCAATTCACCGGGCGTAAGATTTTTGGGAATATTGACCACCAAATTGATTCCTTTGTTCTTTATCAATTCGAATATATTCGGAGTGCCGTTTTCTTCATCGAAATAAACCCGGATGGAAGGAATACCGTTTTCGGAAAGAAATTTGTGAGAACCTTTCGTCGCATAAAGTTTATATCCGTTTTGATACAGTAAACGGGCGCTTTCCAGCAAATCGACTTTCGATTTGGTTGTTCCGGTCGACAACAAAACATTTTTACCGGTCACTTTCAATCCCACCGAAAGCATCGATTTCAGCACAGCTTCGTAAAAATCGTCGCCGATACAACCCACTTCGCCGGTGGAAGCCATGTCCACACCCAAAACAGGATCGGCCTTTTGCAGTCGGGAGAAGGAAAACTGAGACGCTTTGATCCCCACATAATCCAAATCAAACTCATTTTTGTTCGGTTTTTCGACCGGAATCCCTGTCATGATTTTGGTCGCCAGCTCAATAAAGTTGATTTTCAACACTTTCGACACAAACGGAAAACTACGGGATGCCCGAAGGTTACATTCAATCACTTTGATTTCGTTGTCTTTAGCCAAAAATTGAATATTGAACGGCCCCGATATTTGCAGTTCACGGGCAATTTCCCGTGCGATTTTTTTGATGCGGCGAACGGTTTCGACATATAATTTTTGCGGCGGAAACTGAATGGTCGCATCACCCGAATGCACGCCCGCATACTCGATGTGTTCGGAAATGGCATACGTTACGATCTCTCCTTTGTCGGCAACGGCATCGATTTCGATTTCTTTGGCGTATTCGATAAATTCGCTGACCACGACCGGATGTTTTTGCGAAACATCAGCCGCCAATTTCAAAAACTGGTCCAATTCCGTTTTATTGGAACAAACATTCATGGCGGCGCCCGAAAGCACATACGAAGGCCGTACCAGCACGGGAAATCCGACTTCATCCACAAAGGCATGAATATCTTCCGATGAATTAAGTTCTTTCCACCGGGGTTGGTCAATGCCTAATCGATCGAGCATGGACGAAAATTTATGACGGTCTTCGGCATGATCGATACTTTCGGCCGACGTTCCCAAGATGTTCACACTTGCCGCGTCGAGACGAACGGCCAGATTATTCGGAATTTGTCCGCCCACGGATAAAATAACCCCGTGCGGATTTTCCAGTTCGATAATGTCCAATACCCGTTCAAACGTCAATTCATCAAAATAAAGACGATCGCAGGTATCGTAATCGGTACTGACTGTTTCGGGATTGTAATTGATCATGACGCTCCGCCATCCTTCTTTGCGAATGGTTTGCAATGCATTGACACTGCACCAGTCAAATTCCACGCTGCTGCCGATGCGGTATGCCCCCGAACCGAGTACGATGATCGAACGCCGGTCGCCTGAATAATTTACATCGTTTTCCGTTCCGTTGTAGGTCAGATACAAATAATTGGTTTGTGCGGGATATTCCGCCGCCAAGGTATCGATTTGCTTGACGACGGGAACGATGTGTCGTTGCTTCCGAAATTCCCGTACTTTCAGCATATATTCGTCGACATCGCCGTTTTTGATCAACAAACGGGCAATTTGGAAATCGGAAAATCCTTTTTGTTTGGCGTTGCGGAGAAGATCGACCGGAAGTTCTTCCAACGCATGATATTGTTCGATTTCTTTGGAACAACGAAATATATTTTCCAGCTTTTGCAGGAACCAACGATCGATGCGGGTCAATTCGTGAATCTTTTCGATGCCGTACCCTTTTTCAAATGCTTCTGCAACGACAAAAATCCGTTTGTCGGTAGGTTCGGACAACGCTTTGTCGATGTCTTCCGGCTCCATATCTTTGTTGGCCACAAATCCGTGCATTCCCTGCGAAATCATACGCAATCCTTTTTGTACGGCTTCTTCGAATGTACGTCCGATGGCCATCACTTCACCCACACTTTTCATGCCGGTGCCGATTTCCCTTGAAACGCCGTGAAACTTAGCCAAATCCCAACGCGGAATTTTACACACCACATAATCCAATGCCGGTTCAAAAAAAGCAGTGGTCGATTTGGTGACCGAATTTTTCAAATCGAATAATCCGTATCCTAATCCCAACTTTGCGGCGACAAAAGCCAACGGGTATCCGGTAGCTTTTGATGCTAACGCAGACGAACGGCTTAAGCGGGCATTAACCTCGATTACCCGGTAATCTTCCGAATCGGGATCAAAAGCATACTGCACGTTACATTCGCCCACGATGCCGATGTGGCGGACAATCCGTACCGCCAGTTCGCGAAGTTTATGATATTCGTTGTTGGTCAGCGTTTGAGACGGTGCAACTACGATACTTTCGCCCGTATGAATACCGAGCGGATCGAGGTTTTCCATATTACACACCGTGATGCAATTGTCGTATTGATCTCTTACAACTTCATATTCAACTTCTTTCCAGCCTTTCAACGATTTTTCAACCAGAATTTGCGGAGAATAAGAGAACGCTGTTTCCGCCAATTTATTCAATTCAGATTCTTTGTTGCAAAAACCGCTTCCCATGCCGCCCAATGCGTATGCCGCCCGGATAATGACGGGATACCCTACCCTTTCGGCGGCTTTCAGCGCATCATCAATATGGTTGACAGCTTCGCTTTTGATGGTTTTGACATGAATCTCGTCGAGTTTTTTAACGAACAATTCCCGGTCTTCGGTGTCGATAATCGACTGAACAGGCGTTCCGAGCACCTTCACGTTGTATTTCTCCAAAATATTGTTTTTGTACAACGCAACACCACAATTCAACGCGGTCTGACCGCCGAAAGACAGATAAATGCCGTCGGGTTTCTCCTTTTGGATCACTTTTTCCACGAAAAACGGCGTGATCGGCAAAAAATAAATTTTATCGGCAATACCTTCCGAGGTTTGGATGGTGGCAATATTGGGATTGATCAAAATAGTATAAATTCCTTCTTCTTTCAAGGCTTTGAGCGCTTGAGAACCCGAATAATCAAATTCGCCAGCTTCCCCTATTTTCAAAGCGCCGGAACCTAAGATCAGTACTTTTTTTATGTCGAAATTTTTAGCCATAAGTATGTCGTAAAAAACGGTTTATATTTTAAACGCTAAGGCATAAAGGCGCAAAGACATGTAGTTTAAATTCTTTGTGACTTTGTGTCTTAGCTTCTTCACGTTTAAAATAGGATATATTAAATTCTGCCATGTACTTATTTTTAAATAGTTATAAAAGATATTGAGATTACAATTTATAACTCTGAAATGAACAAATCGAAAAGGAAATCGGTGTCGGTCGGGCCGCTTGATGCTTCGGGATGAAATTGAGCCGAGAAAAACGGTTTGCTTTTGTGCCGGATTCCTTCATTGGTGTGGTCATTCATATTGGTGAAAAACGGTTCCCAATCGTTGTCCAATCCGCTTTCGTCAACGGCATAACCATGATTTTGAGCCGTGATGAAACATTTGTTCGAGCCGTTCATCCGCACCGGTTGATTATGACTGCGGTGTCCGTATTTAAGTTTGTACGTTTGAGCGCCGGCAGCCTTTGCCAACAGTTGGTTTCCCATGCAAATACCGCATATCGGCTTACCCGTTTCCATGGCTTTGCGAATGTTTTGAACAGTGATTTCACAAAAATTCGGATCGCCCGGGCCGTTGGAGATAAAAAGTCCGTCATAATCGATGGTTAAAAAATCATAATTCCAGGGAACCCGGTAAATCATCACATCCCGCCGCAACAAACAACGGATGATGTTGTGCTTCACGCCGCAATCGACCAGCACCACTTTTTTACGGCCGTTTCCGTAGGCGTAGGTGATCACTTCTTTGCAACTGACTTTATCCACCTGATTTTCTTTTCCGGGATCGATGAAGTCGATGTCATGTTCCGAATCGAAAACAATTTTCGCTTTCATCGAACCTTTTTCCCGGATCAGTTTGGTCAACGCCCTCGTATCAATTCCGAACAATCCGGGAACCTTTTCTTCCTTCAACCAGTCGCTCAAGCTTTTATCCGCGTTCCAATGGCTGTATTGCTTAGAATAATCGGAAATGATCAACGCCGTGGTTTGAATGTGTTCCGATTCGTAAAATTCGGAAAGCCCGTGAATGATTTTATTTGCCGGAACGCCATAATTTCCGACCAAAGGATACGTTACCACCAAGATCTGACCTTTGTAAGAAGGATCGGTCAAACTTTCGGGATAACCGACCATGGCTGTATTGAAAACAATTTCACCGGCCGCCGGATGTTCATATCCGAAAGAAATACCTTCAAAAATCGATCCGTCATCAAGTATCAGTTGTGCTTTTTTCTCCAAATGCATAAGTAAGTTTTATCTTTTTAATGAGATGCAGTACGTTTCGTAAAAACATATGATCGCAATATTCAGTTCAAATGGTATTTGTTTTGTCATTTTGAAATAATAATCAGAATTTTTCAAACATTTAGACTAAACCTTTGCAAAAATACAAACAATTTGTCGCATTCCGCTTCTTTTTTGCGATTTATTTCCTGTGTTCATTTTTTATTTTTTTAACTATGATCACATGGAATGTCCATGAGATCCATCTTGTTTGGTAATGCCTTTACATCATGGACATTTTATCAAAAAAACAGCCTTTATCTTTTGCAAGAAGAATAAAAAATCCTACTTTTGCAACTCCAAAATAATAAGGAAAGTCTTCGTAGCTCAGTTGGTAGAGCAAATGACTCTTAATCATTGGGTCCAGGGTTCGAGTCCCTGCGGGGACACAATGGATAATAGAAACCGCTTGTAAATGAACATCTTACAAGCGGTTTTTTTGATGTAATCACCGATAACAATTGTGATTGAATCTTTTGGGTTTCTAATTTCATGTGTAATATATAACCATTTTAAAGATTTACACCATTGTGAATCAGTGTCCGCCTTCCACTGTTATACCATGTCGGTGCCGGTTACGGCTTCCTTCACCCCTCCCACTTTGTAGAAAGGAACAAATGCGGTGACAATGGTCAGAACGATGCAGGCGATCAGGCAATATCCCAGGATGGTTTTGATGGAGAGGGTGAACGATTGTAATTGTACGGCATTGTAAATGTTTGTCGTAGCCGTTTGTTGAGCATCGTACATACTCATCCCCTGACTGATCGCGCTTCGCAATGAAGACATATAACGAGTATATGCCGTCGGATTTTGCATATCCAATCCTTCCGACAATACCATCAAATTCTTTTGCTGCAAAAAATACAGCCAATTGGAGAAAATCGATGCACATATTGTCGGAGCCAATACCGACCGTGTCGAAATCATAAAAAAAGCATTATAAATATATTTGGAACGGGGAAGTCCTTCAATCATATATACCCCGAAGGCAATAAACAAAACCATCATGGCGATTCCCCGCAAAACTATGGGCATGTAAAGATCTTCGTACAGTCCGTAAGGATGAATCTGAAAATACAGGAGTGACAAGGACAAAGTATAACATAAAAATCCCAACGATACGATCCATCTCATTCTCAGCCGCTTTTCAAACCAATACCAACTGATGACCGCCCCGATGATAAACCCGGGCAACATCCAAATATAGATACGATTGGTATAAACACTGTCTAACCGTAAAACGGTGTTTTCATAAGAAGAAATCAAACTGCTCGAAGCGGAAAAAAACATCGTGATAAACATGAAGAAATACCCCGTCAAAGAATTTTTGTTGGTCAGAACACTCAAATTCACATAGGGCGATTCGGAAGTCAACTGTCGTTTGACAAACAAGATCACCGACAAAAAAATCAGTATGCATCCCACAATAATGGGTGGAGAGGCAAACCAATCATTGGTTTTTCCATAGGTGAACACATAAATCGTCGACAAGAAAAATATCGTGATCAGCGAAACGCTTCCCCAATCGATTTCTTTTACGGGAATACGGATCGGACGACGTCCGTACCGGAAACAGATCAGGACGAATAAAATAGCAGACAACAGCATCCCGACCATCAAATAATACATGTACTGCCATTGGTAAAGATAAGCCAGATTCGAAGTCAATGCCAGCGAAATTTGTCCCGTTCCCAAACTGATGGGATAGAAAAAAGCATAAAATTTGCTTCGCTGATTATTCGGGCTGAAAATAGGCATTAAAATCGTCATGATTTCCAACATGGTGAAAGCCTTCAAAAATCCGATGAAAAAACTGCAACCGGTAATCACTTCGATATGACTCGTTGTCGCACACAAGAGGCTGAGAAAAACCTGAAGAATTAAATCGCAAAGCAAAATGGTTTTGGTGGTGGCAATCGGACGTATTTTTACAATCAACGGATAAGCGGCAGCCATACCGGCCGAAGCGGCGTAGTACGCCATGTTGATGTCTTCGGTCAATACCCCCAGAAAACTCGATATATCGACACTGCTTCCCGTATAAGCTCCGTTGATGAGCATCGTGGGGATGAGAATGGCCAACGCCGCTACGACTTGAAGCCAAACCGGAACCCATTTCCGAAAGGGAACTTTTTTCTGACTTGCCATTTTTCGTTACGGGTTACAAGTTAAATGCTGTCGTGTACTCACACTATCCGATAATTTGCAGCTCATAACTTATTTTTTAATTTTCGCTTCTGTCACTGCCATCATGCCGGCACGAAGGCGTTGCGCATCTTCGGGAGATAAATCCGTAAAATCAATGCGAACGGGAATGCGTTGTTGTATTTTCACGAAATTTCCGGCGGAATTATCGGTGGGTACCAACGAATATTTGGAACCGGTCGCTTCGGATATGGCCGTAACCGTTCCTTTGAATAATTTGTCGTCGATCGCATCTACCTTGATGTTGACCTCCTGACCGATATAAATATTGGCGATTTGAGTTTCCTTATAATTGGCGGTTACCCACTTCCGGACATCATTGACAATGTTGGTCAATGTTTGTCCGGCTGCGACGAATTGCCCTTCTTCAATGCTTCGCCGGCCCATGTACCCGTCATACGGAGCAGTAATCACCGTATACGACAAATTCAATCTTGCCATTTCCAGGTCGGCTTTTCTCCGTAAAATATTGGCCTCGGCGCTTCCGGCTTTTTTGCTGACTTCCGAAGAAGCCGATTTAACTGATTCCCCTTGTTTCAACAACGCATTGTAACGGGCCTTCAATGCTTCATATTCCGTTTTCGCCTGTTCATATTGCTGTCGGGAAACCGATTCTTCGTCCAACAAGTTTTTATACCGGTTGTAATCCTGTTCCGCCTTCCACAAACGAGTTTGCGCTTCGACAATATTGGCATCGGAAACAGCGATGTTGCTGACCGAAGTATTGATGCCGGAAGATACCGCCGCCGCCGCTGCGTTGGCTTCAGCCAAAGCCGCTTCGGCATCCATAACTTTGATCTGAAACTCACGATTGTCAAGAATGACCAATGTATCGCCAGCTTTCACTTTTTGATGTTCGGTAAACCGAACGGATTTAATATATCCCGAAATCCGTACATTAACAGGAACAATATATTCGTCGATTAACGCATCATTGGTGATTTCATATCGGGAATAACGCCAAAAGAAGCGGGACATCCATACAAATCCACCGATAATCAGTAAAATACAGATCGTGTTGATGACGATATTCCTTTTCTTCCTTCTTTTAAGACTTTTTCTTTTTTCCTCTTTTTCGTTGTAATGTACCGGTTTATCGGGTATTGTTGCACTCATACAAAATAAATTTATAATCCTCCGCTCAATCTCAACAATTGATAATACGTATAAACGGCGCCGGCTTTTGCGGCCGTCAGTTGCAATTCGGCATCCAATTTCACGTTGCCGGCATCCAGCAAATCGGTCAATACAGCCAATTGATTGAAATACCGGTTTTGAACGATGCGAAAGTTTTCGTTGGCCTGCCTGACCGACCCGGTCAACAATTCAATACGATCCAATGCTTCCCGGTGTTTGACAAACGCCGCTTTCATATTCACCCGGATATCCTGCAATTGCTTTTCTTCCATGGTTTTATGCATTAAGACCGCCCGTTTGGCCGCACTGACATTAGGTCTGTTTTTGTAAAAAGAAGAAAATTTATACGAAAATACCAATGAAATATTCCAGGAATTCAAAAACATATCCAACGGGGGATCCACATTGGTAATAGGACGTTCCAGCGTATTTCCCGCTTGAAGGAAAACAGAAGGCAGGTAATCGCCTTTCAACAATTGAACATTTTTTTTTGCCAAATCGATTTCCGACTGCGCAATTCTTAATTCGGGATACAACCGGTATGCCCGTGCAACATATTCTTCATACGAAAGTATCGGATACGCTTCTTCCAATAGCGTAGTGTCAGGCATCAACAATAAATCTTCGTCCAACCCCAAAGCAACATCCAATTGTCGGGAAGCAATGGAAATATCGTCGTCGGTTTCCCGAATCGCCAATTGATAATTGGTAAGCTGGATTTCGCTTCTGAGCACGTCGTTTAAAGTCAACATCCCTTCGTCTTTCATCTTACGGATGTCGTGCAATCGTTGTTCGGCATCGTTGATATGATGCATCAACACTTCTTTTTGTTTATACAGACGAAATAAATCCAAATATTTGGACATCAACGACAATTTTACGTCAGCTTTGTCTTTTTCCAGATTCAACCCGGCAATTTGTTTTTCCAATGCCGATTTTTCGATATTGTGTTTGATTTTTCCGCCCGTGTATAAAGGTTGCGTCACAGTCACGCTGTACTCTTGCAACCATTTCGGGAAATCGGGATGGACAGTGCCGGATAACCCCCGGGTGAAAATAGTCGGTTGTCCGAGGTATCCTCCGACCGCGGAAACCGAAACATCGGGAAATTGCACCATTTTGGACGACTCTTCTTTATCGGCCGCAATATCGACATTCATGCGGGAAGCCTGTATGTACAGGCTGTTTTCGATTCCGATGTCAAACAATTCGTTTACGCTCAAACATTTGATCGGTTGAGCGCAGATCGAAAAAATCGACAACCCCGAAAAAATACCGATGAGAAATAGTTTATTATAATTCATATATGCATGCTGTTTCGACCGACAACGTCAGGGAAATAAGGATTATTTTTCCGGCCTTACGAATCTTTTTTTCGAACGACCGGATTTCTTTTTCCCCGATTGTTGATCAAACAAGTCCGATTTGTCTGAAAGATGATATTTCCGCCGTCGAAAGGGTTCGGGTGAAGTTTTGCAGTATTTCTGTGTCCGGAGTCATGTTGCACTTATTTAAAAAAACGGGGCAAAAGTAGTAATAATATAGATATTAAACAACAATTAACATGATTTTAGAATCGACCCCAAAGTTGTGTAGTTGAAAAAGTACGCAGTGCTTAAACGTTTGCATCCATGCGTTTACGCACACGGTTTGGAAAATGTTCTCTGCTGTGGCGAGCATGTTGTTCTGCATCATTGAAGGTATTATTCAAACTTTTGCCTGCTCCGTATTTGCTCATACCGATAACAATGACTTTGCGCATTTGATCGATCGGTTTTTCGGTGGGAGCTTTTACCAATATCAAATTCCGTGTTTGTTGAGCAAAAGACAAACCCGCAAAAAGCGACAAGATTATAAAAAGATATATTTTTCCACTAACTATCTGTATTTTAACTTATTATTTATTACTATTTCATACTTCTTTCTAATACATCGGCAAATAAGATACAATAAAAATTGGTTGAATTGTATTTATTTGTATATAAAAGAATTAACATTTTAGTCTATTCCAAATATCCCGTCATGGATAATATATTATTTCGGGTTCTTTTAAAATATATCTCTTGTCAAATTCAATGTTAAATTTATTTTTAATATTTCTATCTTTATTTTGTCTCTACGAGACTTTGGCCGGAGGAGACGATCTTTTCTTTCTACCAATATGTTGTCCCTGACGGGACATGTTCCGATGTATGCTGCCTACAATTTATCAGGCGATATCCAAAAATCTAAAACACGTAATTTACTCCCAAAAACAAGGAAGATAGTTTAACACGATTATATTCATCATCATTTTTTGTAATGCGGGTAAGCCCGTATTGATATCCCACTTCTATTTTAAACCGGTTGATATTAATGCCATACATAGTGCCCAAACCGGCATTGAGAAGGTTGGTAATATCGTTAAAAGTCTTCTTATTATAACCACCATCATTCCATGTTTTACTTGCGAGTAATTTAAATCCAATATAAGGGCCGACCTGTACATAAGTATGAAGGGTTCCAATAGGAATACTATATCCTATATACAGAGGAATTTCAAGATAATGTAGATCGATTTCATCATCATTTATCCTATAATAGTCGTTGTAATAGTAATATTTGTAGGAACATTTGAATCTATTCATGCTAAACATGAGACCCGAGTTGATATAAAAATTATTCTTCAGCGAACAGTACAAAATAGGGCCGATTTCCAAGCCGAATCGACCATCAAAACTTACACCTTCACTATTGTTCATATTCATCATTGGACGAGATACTCTGGCTCTTAAACCCCACACTACTTGAGCGTTTGTACTGTTCGATTCGATTATCCATAAAGTAAAAGCTATAAATATTATTTTTTTCATGTTTTTAAAAATTATATTACTAAATCAAATAGGTCGTCAATCACTTCACTAATTCAAAACGGAATTCTTCGTATCCGAATCCGGTCTTTTTTTTCTTGTACTCGAATTTAAAGTCTTTTTTTTCAGCTGTATTGATTTTGCCCTTCCATTCGTGATTTGCCCATACTACGCGCCAGCCTCGCTTACCCGGCTTCAGATCCGAGTATTTGAGTTGAAATCCTTTGTCGGAATCAGTCTCGCCGATCCATTGATTGTCCAAGTATAGTTTTACCGAAGAATTGGGGTACTCTTCTATGCCTTTAAATACAAAATTCAGTTCCCTTCCGGTTGTGATGCTGGCATCAAACGTTTTTTTTTCGTCGGCTTCCGCCGATACGGCATCCAAATCGGTAATTTTCCCATTGTTAAGATCCACTTTAAAGTTTGTTTGTATAGCCGTATTAATTTTACCCTTCCATTCGTATTTAGCCCATACTACACGTAATTCATGTGTACCCGGCCGGGGATCCGTGTATTTGAGTGGAAATCTTTTGCCGGAATCAGTCTCGCCGATCCATTGATTGTCCAAGTATAGTTTTACCGAAGACTTTTTTTTCTTTTCTGCACCTTTGACTACAAAATTCAGTTCCTTTCCGATTGTAATACCGGCATCAAGCGGTTTTTCTTCGTCGGCTTTTGCCAATACAACATTCAAATCGGTAATTTTTCCTTCGCTGATATCCACTACGGTTTCGTAGGCTTGGTAATCGCTCTTTCCGGATACCAGCCGGATTTGTCTTTCCCCCGTAAGTACATCCTTTAAGACACAGGGAATTCCTTTGCTTCGTTTCACGCCATCCACATACACTGTTGTTTTGATGTTGCCGGTGGAAGCGATATTCAATTTTCCGTAAACCGGCTTGAGCGCCGGTATTTTCAATTTCCGGTCATTTCCCGGCTTTACATCAATACTGTTTTTATAAGGCCGGTGCGATTCTTTTTCGACTGCAAGCGCATGCAACCCGGCTTCGAGTTTTCCCTGCCAGTTGCCGGTTGCTTTCAACTCTCCGTCAATCCATATTTCCCCGTCATCGTCCGAGCGGATATTGATGTTTGCATAATTTGGCGTAAGAGATAATTTTATTTCGGTAGTTTGTCCCTTCGTTATTTTAACCTCCCGGTGTGCTTCCAGATAAAACTCTTTGCTTACAACGACACGATGGGAACCTTCGCTTAATTGAAACGAAGCCGGTGTTTTTTCCGGTTGCCCTATTCCGTCAATAATCACAACGGCTTCCTGTTCCGGCACAGAACTTATTTTTAACACCCCCGCTACATCAACGGCAGGCGACGGAAACGGAAACGGACCGGGGCTGTCGTTACCCGGCGGGATAAAGTAAAAATCTTCTGTCAGAATACCCGTCTTGTAGGGCAATTGACGGTCATTGGTAAGATTGGAAACATTACCCGCTACCCTGTTCAATATATTATCTATGGAAGCGCCTTCTCTTAAAATTTCTTCTTTTAAAAAATGAGTAAATACACCATTGCGTAAATTATAAACTCCGCCATCCTGCGCTGTAGCGCCCGGTGCCGCTGCAAACGCAATGAGTGTACCTTTGGGCGCGCTCATTTGAGCCAGACCTTTTTCGCTGCTGCTCCGGCTCCAGCCTCTCGTCCACGGATTGTCACGACAGGCATCTAAAATCAGCAACTTAAAATGAACCTGCTTCAAATCCATATTATCCAGCACTTGATTGACAGATAAAGCTTCGTACCGGATATCGGCTTCCGAATTCAGTTCAGCATCTACAGGGATTAAATAATTGATGCCGTTTACTTCCACTCCATGACCTGCAAAATAGAAAACAGCCATATCGTTTCGTTCAATTGTATTGTACCAATCGGTTAAATTGGTTCTTAAACTCCTCAAGTCATTATTTTTAAGGAGCGTTACCTGAAAACCAAGCCGGGTAAACACATCCGCCATATCGTCCGCATCGTTTAGTGTATTATTCAAACTTTTGTTCCCGCCATAATTGCTCATACCGATAACAACAGCTTTACGCTTTTGACCGCCAGAACTTCCCGTCGGCGCTTTTACCAATTTCAGATTACGTGTTTGTTGAGCAAAAGACAAACTCATGAAAAATGACAGGATTATAAAAAGAACTGTTTTTTTCATCACTATCGGTGCTTTATTTTTATAAAAACAGGAACTGCCGTATGTTTTGCAGAGGCCGCTTTAAAGGCAATGACATTCTTTTCGAACGCCACTTCATCATCATCCACGATTTTATCGGCTAAGGTTTCTTTTACAATTTTTACGAAACTTTTATCGGCATTGTTTTGCAACGAATCTTTGACGGCTCCCATATTCAATTCTTCTTTTGAATAAATGACGCACAGATAATCTTCGCCCGGCGTTTCGTCCAATTGAATGTATTGCATGTCATCCGGAATGGATACAGATACTTCGGATTTAAAATCGAGCAATGCAGAGATATTCCGCTCCGGGTCGGGAAAAAGTTGCGCCAACGGACTGCGTTTCGAATCGGTCGAAATGACGTAAACATAAGCCGGCTGCGAACTGGTAAAGTTTATGCGGAACATGGTTCCTCCGGGATAGGCATTTAAAATATTGTAGGTCATTTTTTCGACGGTTACCAATTTTAAATTGCGGAAAGCCGTTTCATCGCCTTCTAACGGCATGGACGTCCCGTCGCCCAGAAGCAACGTGAACGAACCTTCCATCCGCTTCAACGTATCGGGCGGCGAAGGCGGAACAGGCAGCGGCTTGGGCGGCTCGGGCGGCGGAACGGGAAGAACATCGTCGTACAACGAAATGGCATAGTTCAGTATTTTCGTAAGGTCTTGGTATTTTACCCGGATAAAGCCGCCGTCTCCCCACACAGTTCCCCAACTGTTCATCAATTCCACGGCGCCTAACGTACCGTCGCCGTTGTCAAAGTTGTCGTCATAACCCGTCAGGCAAACGGCGTGACATTCCTGCGGATCGTTAAAAGCTCCGCTCCACACCTTGCTGCCCCATGCATTCACAAATGACCGGTCGCATTTTATGCTGCCGATTACCGGTTTATTATCGGCCAAAGCCTTTTTTATATTATCAAAATCTTCTTCACTTTGTATGCCCGCGTATCCCGTCAGTCGTTGATAGTCTTTGATGACGTATGCCTTTGCTTCCTGAAAAAACGGAGTGATATCCGGATTGCACTGGAAAGGCAACGGTAAATCGGTCTGGAAAACGGCGCCCTTTTCTTTCAGCACTCCCACGCACCGGTTGAGATAGGTGCCGCTCTGACAATCGACGTCATTGCTGTCTTTGACCTGCGTATACACAAAAGAGGGAGAAAAAGATTGATTGGTAATGTCGAGTACATCCGTCAGATTGTTTTTAACCGCCCAACTGATCGTTCTGGCGGCATAAGCGCTCGCCCAACCGGAGCAGGTGCCGTACCGGCCCTGATTGCCCGGGACGGGACAGTATTTTTTTAAGGAGACTGACGGGGGCAGCGGCGTTAACGAGCGGACTTTGGGAACAAGAGGAATGCTTTGATATTGCTCCTCTGTCATCAGTTCGCCGGTGAATCGGGGAGGGTTGAACCCGTATTTCGTTTGCAGGAACAGTGCAATATCCTGCCAACAGGGCGTTTCAAATTCCGACACGCAATAAGCCGTAATGTATTGACCGAACATTTCGTCCACATTATCGGGCGTAACGTTTAATGTTGTACACAGCATATCCACCTCCTTCACCTGCTCTTTCTTCCCGGGATTGACTGTCCAAGCCCGTGTATCAGACGTTGCCGCGGAATTTTTCCGGATATCGGATTTTATTAATTCCGATAATTCTGAAGCGTTTTTCTCTTCGCCGTTTTTGTATCTGATTACGCAGACACCTGTCGGTGAAAGCACTTTCAGTCCGGCATCCCGATCGCCGAAAGCTATTTTCAAATTATCCTTTAAATTGTCGCCTTTTTTTACCGGCTGCCCGTTTACAAACACTTTTCCCGCAACATTTAATACGATATTCTGACTGCGGGCCGGGCCGGACAGCAGAAAGAGTGCAAGCAGAAACAATTGCACCCGAATGGTGGATAATGTCGGTTTTTTCATGTTTATTAATAATCAATCAAAAGTTAATGCAAAAACAATATTTACAAATTAAAAAATACAGCCGGCACACTAAAAAAGCCGCACCGGAACCTAATCCGATACGGCTGTATGAAATATATCTATTTTAAAACCTTCTAACTCACTGAAAATAAGAGACTTACCCCCCCCCCACTTATGCGGGAGTTGCAGCAAACCGCCCACCCAACGTGTCGGTTGCTTTCGCCGGAGACCAAGTCGAAACTATTCATTTTTTTCATTTGCCAAATAATCTGTTTTTCAAATCGGTCTGCTTATGACACGATGATTCTCTTTCTTTTTTTAAAATCCGGAAATCTGTTTTTATTCGCGACAAAAATATACTTTTTTTGTCAAAAAAATAGATAAAATACTCTTTTTCTGTACTTAAAAAATCTTAATTGATACTTTGATAGAAAACCTTGAAACGCATTCAACTCCGGTTACTCGAACAACGAAAAATTCACGCTGCCGTAAACCCGTTGTTGCAAAAAACGCGGATGTTCTTTAAAAGAATGATTCGAAGAGTGTTCCAGAATAAACAACCCTCCTTCTTCCAAAAGATTTCCGGAAAAAATCAGATCGGGAATAGCCGGAATTTCGGGAAGGGAGTATGGCGGATCGGCAAAAATAATGTTAAACCGGAAAGGCGTATTCGATATATAGGTAAACACATCACCTCTCACAGCGATAAGGTCTTCTGTTTTTAATTCCTTGGCCGTTTTTTGGATGAATGCATGATGAACGGCATCTTTTTCCACGCAAACCACTTTTTTGCATCCGCGCGACAACAATTCAAACCCGATGCTTCCCGTTCCGGAAAACAAGTCGAGCGCTGTCATCGGTTTTTCCCAATCCAACAGATTATTTAATACATTAAACACGTTTTCTTTGGCAAAATCGGTGGTAGGGCGGGCTTTAAAATTTTTGGGGAGGTCGAATCTTCGTCTTCCGTATATTCCGCTGATGATTCTCATGTTCCGCTTAATTGTCGTCTAAATACGCCTGAATGTCAAAAGGAATTTCCGTCGGATTTTTTCCCGGGAAAGGATTACTTACGGGAATCACGTTTTCGATGAAACGCGAAAGAATGGTGATCAATTCCGATTTTTTGTCGGAAGTTCCCGCCACATGTAATCCGTCGAGCAAACGATCGAATCGCAGTTTCTCCCACAGCGTAAGAATAAAATAAGCAGCATCATTCACATCGTTGCACAGAAACGTATTGACGGCTTCGATCCGGTCGAAACGGAAACAGAATACACTTAAATCCCGGTCGGAAATCCGGATAAAAACACGGCCCGATTCCCCGATGATCCGTTGTTTCGAAAAATATCGCAGCAACGGAGTGATGTAATGGGTATACCGCGCATACGGAAACGTCCGCTGTAAAAAATCGTAAAGAGTTTTTTCAATTTCGAAAAGATTGATGATATTACATATTTTAACTTCGTCGGACAGAATTTTTTTATGATCGATGTTTTCGAAATTAAACCGGAAAAAAGAATCCTTTTCGTCTTCATTGGCCCGGTAAATATCTTCCGGTACAAATGTATAAAAACCGGACGCCAACAAAATATTCGTATTTTCGTAACCGAGTATCAGATATTTGTTGTTGAAAACAGCCTCTTTCAGACTTTCGGTAAACAAAGAAGTCGAGGACAAACTCAACTCTTCGTAATAACCGGTATCGGGAGACTCTTTCGAATAAACATAAAACGACGCTTCATTCGGCTGTCGTAACCAAATGATCAATTGATATTTTTCAGGTTTGCCAAAATCAATTTTATTTTCCATCGATACCGAAAATACATTTTAAATTATACGTTTACTATCCATTTGTAGGTCAAAATGCAATCCGACGACAGTACGAAGAGTGTTTTTTATGCCCGTTTGCATATTCGGATACAAATGTAATTCAATATTTTGAAATTCCACATTTTAACAAATCCAAAATACAATTATCGAATCACGAAAATCCGGATAATAAATTATCTCACTTTCAGTTGATCACCATCTTCGGGGATGTAATCGCCGTTTTTTTTATTCATTTTGTAAAGATTTTTCAACCGGATACCATAAAGTTGGGCAATGCTGTACATCGATTCACCGGGAACCACAATGTGGTAATAACAGGGTATTTCGGCCTTTTTCTTTTTCTTTTCCAGATAAACGACATCCCCCTTGTTCAAAGGAAAATAAATATTCTTCGGAGCATCATTGTATTTGACCAAATCTTTATCCTTAAATCCCAAAGCATCTGCAACGGTTTCATAACTGTCGCCCGCTTTTGCTTCCACATACAGCAATCCTGAGGGAGTTTTAAAAATATTGTAGGAAAATGTTCGCCCGGGCTTCTTCACAACAGTCGGTTTATTTTCTTTTTCTTTCTTTTTTTCCTTTTTATTTTCTTTTTCCGTTTCGCTGTTTGAAGCAAGATAATTTTTATCGTCGTACTGATACAAGTCGTAATCCTCTATAAATTTGATCAACTTGTTGGCATATCCCTTGTCGGTTGCGTAACCGGCTTCTTGAAGACCTTTCGCCCACCCTTTGTAATCGGTTATTTCCAGGTTAAATAAAAAAGCATATCGCCCTCTTTTCGTCAAAAAAATAGAATGATCGTAGTATGAATCTTCAACGGTATTATATTTTCTGAAACATTCGTTCGGAGCATCATCCGTAAAAGACATAGAATCACCCTTCCAATCTTTATGACACTTGATACCGAAATAGTTATTTCCTTTGGTGGCCAGTTTACTCATTCCCGCACTCGTTTCCAGTAATCCCTGCGCCAAAGTAATGCTTGCCGGTATCTTATATTTCAACATGTGAAAGATCGCAAGGTATTTGTGGTTCTCGATATATGTTTCGCATGCTTTACTTTGATGTTGAGAAAATGCCTGAGTTGATAACCATAAAAAAATAAAAAGTAAAAAGTAAAAAATGCCGTTTTTGTTATACATTTGTATACCTTAATTTAAAAATTTAAAGTGATATTATTATGAAAACTTTTGAAATTGTCACAAAGGTAACGGTTTATCATATAAATGATTTAAATCATATCGAAAAAAAAATCATTTTTGCGGCAAAAGAGGCCTCTGAAAAAGCCTACTCACCTTATTCCGGCTTTAATGTGGGATGTGCGGTCATGCTGGAAACAGGAGAATTTTTTACCGGCAACAATCAGGAAAATGCAGCCTATCCTTCGGGCTTATGTGCCGAACGAGTCACGATGATGTATGCGAATGCAAACCGACCCGATGTTCCTGTTATTGCAATGGGTATTGCCGTTCAACAAAACGGTGTTTTTTTGAGTTATCCGACACCTCCGTGCGGAGGATGCCGGCAAGTATTGCTGGAAACCGAAAACAGGTTTAAGAAACCGATTAAAATTTATTTGTTCGGAGAAGAAGAAATTTATATGATCGACAGTGTCAAAGACATCCTCCCGTTAGGATTCGACAAAGAAATGCTGTTAAATGACTGATTAACTGAATTTAAAATTATAAATAGAACAGTGTATTTCAGAACCATCGTAAAAATACCGGATTATCCGATATCGATATCCTATTCGGATGCTTTGTTGGTTTTCGGTTCGTGTTTTGCGGAAAATATCGGACAGAAACTGTTGGAAAACAAGTTCGATGCTTGCGTGAATCCGTTCGGAATTTTATATAATCCGATGTCGATTAAATCTTCGTTGGATAATCTTCTCGACGAAAAAATTTATACCGGTGAAGACTTGATTTTTTATGAAGGATTATATCACAGTTTCAGTCATCACGGTAAATTTTCGTCGCCTGACCGGGAAACCTGCCTGAACAATATCAACGGTGCGTTACAAAATGCCCGTGAATATTTGAAAAAAGCCCGCTTTCTGATCATCACTTTCGGTACAGCCTATGTCTATCGACTGAAAGAATCAGGAAAAATCGCGGCCAATTGCCATAAATTACCCGATAACCGGTTTGAAAGAACCCGGTTAAACATCAACGACATAGAAAATGCTTACCGGGAATTGATCGGCCGCTTGAAAAACAACCATCCGGAAATGAATATCATTTTTACGGTAAGTCCCATCCGACACTGGAAAGACGGAGCGCATGAAAATCAATTGAGTAAATCGACTTTATTGCTGGCTGTCGATACTTTGCAGCATGCGTATGAAAATGTTCATTATTTTCCGTCTTACGAAATCGTCATGGATGAACTGAGGGATTACCGTTTTTACGCCGAAGACATGAACCATATTTCGGATGTTGCCGTTTCTTATATTCGAGACCGTTTTTTCGAAAGTTTGTTGTCGTCCGAAGCCAAAGAATTTATTGAACAATGGACTAAAATAAGAAAAGCGCTGAATCATGTTCCGTTCAACGCTGAATCTGAACAATATAAACTGTTCATCCGGAAAAATACGGACGCATTGATACGTTTGAAGGCTGCTTTTCCGAATTTGAACATCGAAAACGAATTAAACGGATTGCAACAAAAAATATGAAACAAGACCGGATAAACATCACGTTCCGCCGGTCTTGTTCGTTTAATTCAAAAGAAAATGTATGTTTATATTTTGATAAAAATCCATTACATGTCCGATATTATCGTGGAAAGCTTCGACAATTGATTCAAATCGATCTTTCCGGCAATATCAATCAGTGTAAATATATTATTTTCCAGCATTAACATCACCACTTCCGATACGATGTTGTTTTGAGCGCCCTTGATAAATATCCGGACATTTTTTTCCGAGTTATCCACAGAAACCAACTCTTCATATTGTCCCGCCAACGAGTTCTTGGCCGAACTATAATAATTCTTGCTGTTATTAACGGCGGTAATGCGACGGATTCCTTTGATATTTTGAATCATGGTCTTCACTTCCGGATCCGAATCCATATTCCCGGCAATCATTTTAAGCATGGCCGAAGTAACATTCACAACCGAAAAGTCGGCTTGTTTATTTTTGTTGACTTCCAAAAAATTCCCTGCAAAATCTTGAGCATGAGAAGAAAAAAAAACTGTACTGAAAACAAAAAATAAGGTAAAAAAGTTCAATTTTTTCATTTGTTATTTTATATTGGCTTTTGGTGATATTTGAATATATTCGTTAAACTTATTCAATGTTGAAATGGCATTGACACTTTCTTGACGGCCCTCCTGCAAATTATTGCCGACTGCGGAAACAGCGTGCCGGATAACGAACATGGCTTCTTGCGGATTTTTATAAGTATCTGAATATGTGGTTGTATTTTTATGTGCCGAAAGATAAACCGTTACGGCACCTACGATTACACATAAAAGAGCAACCGCGGCAATTTTCATGACTTGTGATAAAGATACTTCTTTTTTTGCTTTTCCCTCTTCTTGAGAAATAAGAGAAAGTATTTTTTTATCAAAAGCTTCATTCAAGCAAACATCAAATTGTGCTTTTTGATAAACAAAAATACTTTTAAGCGGTATAAGATGATCGGGAATCTCCTCTGTTTGAGAGAAAAACTCTTTTAAAAGGCATTCTTCTTCCCGAGAGGTGTCGCAATCCCAGTATTTCTCTACTAATATGTCGATTTCACGGGCGTTCATAGTTGTCTATTTTTTCAAAAAGTTGTTTTATTTTTTTTCGTCCTCTGAATAAATTATTTTTCACTTGAGATTCACTAATATTTAATATTTCGGCAATTTCCGCATAAGGCAATCCTTCAATATCCCTCAGTTGCATGGTTGCCTTTTGGGCGGCAGGCAATTTTTCGATCAGCCTATGGATAAGATGCACTTGTTCATCTTCAACCATCCGGGTATAAGGATTTTGCGCCTCCAAACCGTCATGTAATTGAACTTCATACGTTTCGTTTTGGTAATCTTTGCTTTGAATCCGATCCCATATCAAATTCTTCACCACCCGGTAACAATAAGCTTCCATATTTTCAATGCCGGCCCATTCCTCCCGTTTATTCCATATCTTCAACATGGCATCCTGAACAATATCTTCCGCCTCGTTTACGTTTGGTACGATACGTAATGCGAAACGAAAAAATTTATCTTTTAACGGAAGAATATTATTTTTAAATGCCGTCTGATACATACCTACTTGTTAATGACGAGCAAAAATACAATAAGTTTCAATTCATTTTTCACTTTTAAAGAAGAATCCGTTATTTTTCCCGGAAAATGCTATCCGGCGATTTTTACCTTTTTTATCAGGTATCGTACCGCTGAATCATTTATCTTTGTTAAAATTTTTGCATACATAAATAATCAGATGAATTTTATCAAACACAAAATCATTCCGATAATATCCAATAGATTAAATATCAATCTATTACTGTCATTGTCAAAACAATATTTCCTACACCCTTTTTATCATACGGTGTCAGATGATTACCTGCCTCATATTCACCCCTTATACAAACCTAAAACGGTAAAAGAATTCCAGAATGACATTGATTATCTGTTGAAATATTTTCACCCGTTAAGTATTCATGACGTTTACTTAAAAATAAAAAATAAAAATCAAGATTCAAAACCATACTTTCACTTATCTTTTGACGACGGCTTGAGAGAAATATACGACACTGTTCTTCCATTTCTTTACCGAAAAGGCATCCCCGCCACGATTTTTGTCAATAGCGGTTTCGTGGATAACAAAGATTTGTTTTATCGGTATAAGGCAGCCTTAATCATGGATAAACTTGACAAAGGAATTACCAAAAACAAGAAAAAAGCAATCTTACGAATCCTCGATCGATCCGAAAAAAGCGACATTCCGGATATAAAATCCGAATTATTGAAAATAAACCGGTTGAACCAAAATATCTTAGATGATATTGCGGAAGTCATGTCGCTTGACTTCCGGTCTTTCCTGACCGGTTACAAACCTTACTTAAGTACCGGAGAATTAAAAGAAATGCAATCAAAAGGTTTTACAATCGGAGGACATAGTGTGGATCATCCTCACTACTCTCTTCTTTCCGAAGAAGAACAAATTAATCAAACCTTTGAGTCATGCGATTTTGTTCGCAAAAATTTTAACGAGCCGGTTTCTTATTTTGCGTTTCCTTTTTCAGATGCGGGAATTAAAGATTCTCTATTTTCCCAAATTTATGAAAAAGTTCAATTGACATTCGGTATTTCAGGAATTGGATATACACAAAACAGCCGGCACATTGCACGTTTGGATATGGAAAAATACGGAAAAGATGCAAAAGAAAGCATAAATAAGGCATATTTCATTTACATCCTGAAAAAAATACGTTGAAATGGATTTGGTAAAAATAAAATTAAAGGATCTCAAAGCATATACCGAAAGTGAACAATTTAAAAAGTTCGCCGTAAAACCCATATCTCCGTTGAGAGCAGAATCTTATATAGCAAATCCCAGGGCTGATTCGGAAGATATTGTTCTTTATATGTTGATCGAAGGTGAGGTTTTAGTTGCTTTTCGAACTATATTAACAGATTATCTATACACAAAAAATGACGAAATAATCAAGTTTGGTTGGTATAGTGGTAATTGGGTAAGTCTGAAACATAGACGAAAAGGATATTCCAAATTCTTAATGAAAGAAAGTTTTAAAGATTGGAATGGGAAAATGATGGCCTTAAACATGGCTGAAAATTCTAAATTAATGTTCTTAAAATCAAGAAAAATGTTTTTATTTAAGCAACGATTAGGTATAAGATTTTATTTATATCCAGATTTAATGTCAATATTAAAAGATAAAGTCATTTTCTCAAAAGTAAAATGGTGTCTTCCTATGCTAAGTAAACTTATTGGATTTTATACAAAACTTAAATTATCCATATTTTATAAAAAAAATAATTTATTTTATTGCGAACTAAATAATTTGGATGATGAATGTAATAAATATATTGAAAATAATCATATCAAATCTAATGAATTATTTCAAAGAAGTAAAACAGAATTAGCATGGATTTTTCAATATCCTTGGATTACCAATAAACAGACAAACAAGTTTAATTACCCATTTTCATATTTAGTGTCAGATTTTAAGTTTAGAGTAATAAAAATCTTAAAAGATGGAGAAACGACCGGTTTTTTTATCTATTCATTAATAAATAGAAAAATGAAAATACTCTATTACTTCATTAATTGTTGCGACATTTATGATATGTGTAATATTATTTTATATATTGCTATATGTAACAAAATCAATTACCTGACAATTTTAGATGAAAAATTGACCTCACAAATGAAAAATCAATCATTTTATTTTGCATTCCATAAAACAATAGAATCAAATATTTTTTCATCTTTTATAATAGAAGATTATAAAGAAAAAATAATATATGATGGAGATGGGGACAATTGCTTCACTTAACAGTGTTTATATTTTATATAAGTTGATTTTTTAATTAACTGAAAACAACCCTTGTGCTATTTTATTTGAATTTGGATATATTTTAATGTTTTAGAAAAAAAGCGTATATTTTCATAATCAAGCAATCTTTAATTAATTGTGGATAAAAACTTTGTTCAGGCCCGAATCCTTCATAAAAACGGGCAATACCGGGAATAGAAGAACCTTCAAAATCTAAAACTGAATTGGTTTGGGCATACTCTTGAATAAAGCTGTCCAATAAAAAACTCATACTTTGTTTTTGTTTTCCGGCAATTGTAGATATCGGAACAAGATAGTAAAATTTATTTTTCCATTGAAGAAAAAGGGAACAAGAAAAGAGATTTTGTTCAATATCCGATACTCCCCAAATCTCTATTTTAGCATTTTTTTCCATTTGGGTGATAAGACTACTCCATAGCGATATAAAATGCTTAATCGGACGATTTCCCCCATTATCCACTATCATTTTCAAATATACGTCTTTACTCATTTGTCTATGAATAATGAAACATTCCTTCTTTGCTTTTTTTAAGTTTCTAAAACAATTATTGCTATATTTTATTTTTATATTAATATTAGATTCATTCAAATTTAATGTATAATTTCTTTTCATATATTTCTCAATATTATCAAAAATATTTCCAGTATTAAATTGTAAATTATAATATCTATAAGGTATATTCCTTATAAATAATCTTAAAATATCTGCAGTAAGTAGTTTCAATGAAAAAACTCCCAGTTGTTGACAAAACATAGGTTGTACAATATATTTGAAAAAACATTTTTTTTTCAAGGGGATAGGCATTACATAGCTATAATTATCAGCCATTAACACATCCCAACCTGGGCTGACAACATTTAAATACCAAGACATTGCATAAACCGTCCCTTGAGAAGAGTTTTCAATGCAATAATCATATTTTAAAAAATCAATTTTATCATGTTTCAGATGTATAATTTCCATATAATCATACCTTTCAAGTATACATGGCGCTTATAAACACATAAAAAAATATTATCCACGCCTTTTAATAAACTACTTTTTTCATTTGTCAATCATTAAATCAACTGTCAAAGATAATAAAATCCTACAAATGATAGATTTTTGACGTATTTTTGCAGCTCACTTACAAACAAAAAAGTATGGCCAACAATCAATTCTTACTCGAATATATTTCTCAAAAGGCCATTCAATTATTCGACTTTCAATTAAAAAACTGGCATACCGTCGCAACCAACTATACCTTATTACAACATATCGAAGAAAAAACATTCGATTTCGGCGATTGCCGGGTAAAAGTACAATATAATCCCGCACGGGCCACATCTTCGAATGCAAAAATTGACCGGCAAAGCATTTCGGAAAGGCCTTGTTTTCTTTGTTCAAACCAATTGCCTCCCGAACAAAAGGCTTTGCCCCTGCCCGATGATTTCAATTTGTTGGTGAATCCGTATCCGATTTTTTCACCTCATTTTACGATTCCGAACATCCGGCATATTCCGCAACAAATCATGCCGTATTTCGGAACAATGCTTAAAATAAGCCGGTTGTTGCCTGATTTTATCGTTTTTTACAACGGACCCCGATGTGGAGCTTCCGCGCCGGATCATCTCCATTTTCAGGCGGCACCGAAAGGCATTATGCCTGTCGAACAAGAAATCGAAACCAAAAAAAAAACGGCGAAATCGATTGATGAAAATTGTTTTCTGATTCAAGACCGATTGCGTTCTTATTTTTTGATCGAAAGCGACCGGGAAAGCAAAATCGAATCATCATTCCAAAAAATATATCATGAATTAGCCCGACAAGATCCGGAAGAGCCGATGCTGAATATTCTTTCATCCTCCTCCGGTAACCGGTTCCGGATCATTATTTTTCCGCGGAAATCCCATCGTCCGAAACAATATTTTGCCGAAGAGCCGGAAAAACTGATCATCAGTCCGGGAGCCGTGGATATGGCAGGCATTTTGATCATTTCCCGAAAAAAAGACTTCGATCAATTAACCGCCGACGATATCAAAAGTATTTACGATCAGGTAAGTTTAAGACCAGATGAATGTTATTGCTGCAAATAATCCACTTTTTTGTGCATAAGAATTGACTGTAAATACAACATTTACCCGGTTGATTGATTACATTTGCAACTTCGAAAATGGTATGCTGAAACTGATTTCATATTTAAAGTCGTATATTGCCCAAATTGCTGTGATTATCTGCTTATTAGGATTGCAGGCGAGTTGTGATTTGTCTTTGCCGGAATACATGTCTCATATCATGAATGTGGGTATCGAAAAAAGCGGAATAGAAAATGCGGCGCCCGAAGCAATCAGCGAAAAACAACTCCGACAGTTGATCAAAATGCTCGATGAAAATGAAATCCGTCTGATATCAGCCCATTATACCCCGGTCAAAGAAAACGAACGTTATCCCGAAAAACTTCAAAAATATCTTTTCAATTCCGAAACGTTTGTAAAAGAAAACATCTATGTATTGCAGGATAATATAAAGGCCGATGTTTTAACCGATCTGAATGCCTGTTTCGAAAAAGCGATTATCGGAAACATATCCTTTCAGGATCATCGCGTAATCGGATTCAAAATCATTGATTTTATTTCAAACGAATATACAACCATCGGAATCTCTCCGGAAAAAATTCAAACCGGATACATTTTGCGCACGGGCGGCATCATGATGATTATCGCGCTGATCAGCATGTTATCGGTGGTTGCGGTATGTTTCATTGCGGCAAGATTGGCCGCCGGTGTCGGACGGGATTTGAGAAAGGGATTGTTTTCCAAAGTCGTCGGATTCTCAAACACCGAATTTGACCGTTTTCCCACGGCTACACTGATCACAAGAACAACCAACGACGTTCAACAAATACAAAATGTATTGGTCATTATGCTGCGCATGTGTATTTACGCACCGGTTTTGGGTATCGGCGGCGTGTTTAAAGTGTTGCATACCGAATCGTCCATGACATGGATCATCGGGGTAGCCGTTGTGTCGGTATTAATGGTGGTGATCGCCATGTTCGGCATTGCGGTTCCTAAATTCAAACTTATTCAAAAAATGACCGACAAACTCAATTCGGTCGCCCGAGGCTCATTGACCGGCATCCAAGTCATCCGGGCATTCGGTCGCCAACAATACGAAGAAAAACGCTTCGACAAAACCAATACCGATTTAACCGGAATCAATCTGTTCGTCAATCGGACGATGTCGTTGATGATGCCATTGATGTCGTTGATCATGAATTTAACAACCGTGGCCATACTTTGGTACGGGGCAAAAAACATCCAGCAACATGCGATGCAGGTGGGAGACGTCATGGCATTCATTCAATATGCCATGCAAATTATTTCGTCGTTTCTGATGTTGTCGATGGTATCCATCATCTTGCCGCGGGCGTCGGTTTCGGCTGACCGGATCGGAGAAATCCTGGACGCTGAAATCTCGGTGAAAGATCCCGAACATCCGATGACTTTCGACAACCGTCAAAAAAACGGCATAGAATTTCGGAACGTCAGTTTCAAATATCCGGGAGCAAAAGACAATGTTTTGGATGACGTGAATTTTATATCAGAACAAGGAGAAGTCACCGCACTGATCGGAAGTACAGGTAGCGGAAAATCTACATTGGTCAATTTGATCCCCCGTTTTTATGATGTGACCGAAGGAGAAATTTTGGTTGACGAGCGTGACATCAGAACCGTAAAACAAGCCGACTTGAGAGAAAAAATCGGATATGTCCCACAAAAAAGCCTGCTGTTTTCGGGAACCATCGAGTCGAACCTGAAATTCGGAGGAACCGGCATCGACGACGAACGAATGTCGAAAGTGGCGGATATTGCCCGTGCCACGGAATTTATCGAATCAAACGAAGAAAAATACAGCAAACCGGTTTCACAAGGCGGAACCAATTTTTCGGGAGGACAACAACAAAGGTTGTCCATCGCCCGGGCATTGGCCAAACAACCGGATATTTACATTTTCGACGATAGTTTTTCGGCGCTCGATTATAAAACCGATGCCGAATTACGGAAGAAACTATTCGAAGAAATCGGGGAAAAAGCAACCGTAATCATCGTCTCTCAACGCATCAGCACCATTAGAAATGCCGATCAAATCATTGTATTGGATGCCGGGAAAGTCGTGGGAAAAGGAAAACATGACGAGTTGATGAAAACCTGTGAAGTCTATCGGCAAATTGCGTCGTCACAAATTCCGGAAAAGGAGGCAACTTCATGACACCTGCACCAAAACCAAAACACGGACACGGTACCGGAGGCGGAGGCCCGATCAGGCCGCACGGAGAGAAAGCCAAAAATTTTTCGAAAACAATGAAAACGTTGATGCGGTATTTAAAACCCTTCCGGTTCTTGTTTGCGGTGATTTTCGTATTTTCCGTGTTAAGTTCGTTGTTCACGATTATCGGGCCGAAACTGATCGGCAATACGACTACGTGGATTTTCGACGGAATCATGAACAAGGTTTCGGGAAAAGGTGCCGGCATCAATTTCGAATATGTTTTCCGGATGGTATTGATTTTATCAGGCCTGTACATCTTGAGCGCCGCGTTCAATTTCATTCAAAATTACTTGGTGTCGGGAGTGGCGCAAAAAGTATCCTACAATCTCCGGAAAGAAATTTCCGAAAAAATGAACCGACTGCCGCTCGATTATTTCGATACCCGGACACACGGAGAGATTCTTTCGAGAATCACCAACGATGTCGATACCATCAGCCAAACGCTGAACCAGAGCTTAGCTCAAATAGTTTCTTCCGTCACCGTTTTGATCGGCATACTGATTATGATGCTGTCGATCAGTTGGTTGATGACGTTGGTCGCATTGATTATCATGCCGTTGTCATTTCTTTTCATCTCATTTATCATCCGTTTTTCCCAAAAATATTTCAAACGGCAGCAAGAATATTTGGGACATGTTAACGGCGATGTAGAAGAAATATTTACGGGACATCTTGTGGTCAAGGCATTCAACCGGGAACGCACCGAAATCGAAAAATTCGACGAACTGAATGAAGTCCTTTTCAAATCGGCACGCAAATCGCAATTCTTATCGGGAATCATGATACCGGTCATGATTTTTATCGGCAATTTGGGATATGTGATTGTCTGTATTTTCGGCGGAATATTGGCTGTCCGCAAAATAATTCAAGTCGGCGACATTCTGGCATTCATTCAGTATGTCCGATCCTTCACGCAACCGATCACGCAAGCGGCGCAAATCTCCAATGTGCTTCAATCGACGGCTGCCGCTGCCGAACGGGTTTTTGAATTTCTGGATGAAAAAGAAGAATCGGCAGACACTGATCATCCGGTACCCGTTGCCGATATAAAAGGAAATGTCTCGTTCCGAAATGTGAAATTCGGCTACAATCCCGAAAAAATCATTATCCGGAACTTCACGGCAACCATCCGGCAAGGACAAAAAGTCGCTGTTGTGGGCCCTACCGGAGCAGGAAAAACCACCATCGTCAAATTATTGATGAGATTTTATGATGTAAACGACGGAGCGATTCTCATCGACGGAAACGATATCCGGTCTTTTAAACGAAATGACCTGCGGGATTTATTCGGCATGGTATTGCAAGATGCGTGGCTGTTTAACGGCACGATCATGGAAAATATTCGTTACGGGAAACTCGATGCCACAGACGAAGAAGTTGTAAAAGCAGCCGAAGCAGCGCATGTCGATCATTTCATCCGCACCCTGCCCGATGCTTACGATTTTGTATTGAATGAGGAGGCCGACAATGTTTCTCAAGGACAAAAACAGTTGTTGACGATTGCGCGTGCCATACTTTCCGATCCGAAGATTTTGATTTTGGACGAAGCCACCAGTTCGGTCGATACCCGGACGGAAGTGTTCATTCAACGGGCTACGGAAACATTGATGAAAGACCGGACAAGTTTTATCATCGCCCATCGTCTGTCGACCATTCGCGGAGCCGATCTGATTCTGGTCATGAACGACGGCGATATCGTCGAACAAGGAACGCACGAAACATTAACGGCTCACAACGGTTTTTATGCGTCTCTTTACAACAGTCAGTTCGAAGATTGAATGGAACAACAAAAACTTATCTTCCGGTAAGGTTTCTTATTTTTACTTTTATTTATTATCTTAGCGCGCGATTTATATTAAGTGCATGGCAAAATATAATTCATACTTTTTTAAACGCGAAGATGCAAAGACACAAAGTCACAAAGAATTTAAACTTCGCGTCTTAGCGCCTTAGCGTTTAAAATATAAACTGTTTTTTACGACATACTTAAATCAATGAGCGCCAAAGACTGGTTAAAGAACCTCATATTCGAAAACACGGATTCGGGAAACCCGGAGAAAAAAGATGAAAAATCTGAAAAATCAACCTGCTTTCCGGGGACAGTTGCAACGTGTGGCCATTGCACGCAACCTGATCGCTTCTCCGCAGATTTTGTTGATGGATGAACCTTTCGGAGCTTTGGATATTGCCACGCGCACCAATATGCAGAAAACGCTGCTGCATATTTACAACAGTTCTACGCTTGATCCGACCGTAATTTTCGTCACCCATGACATCAGCGAAGCCGTGTTGTTGAGTAACCGCATTTACATTATGTCGGCAAATCCGGGCGAAATTCATACGATTTTAGACATCGATCTTCCCGATAAACGGGACGTTTCATTGAAAAAAAGCGGGAAATTGAACGAATATGTCAATTATATCGACAGTATCATGAATACGATTAACACGAGCAATACGTAAAAAAGATTTGAAACGGATAAAAATATCTTTGGAATATTCCATTTCATTGGTCGTTATATTTTGGATCATCCGGATTTTCGAATCCGTTTCCGGGTTCGATCTGTATTTTCTCGGCATTTATCCGCGCACCACAACCGGATTACCGGGAATCATTACGGCGCCCTTCATTCACGCGAATTTCGATCATTTGATCGCCAATACCCTGCCCTTTTTGAGCTTGAGTTTTTTATTGTTTCTTTTTTACAAAAAGAAAGCAGGATCTGTTTTTGTTCTGCTTTGGATTACCGCAGGCTTTTTCACCTGGCTGATCGGTCGTCCGGCATGGCATATCGGGGCAAGCATCATGATTTACGCCCTGGCTTTTTTCCTTTTTTTCGGCGGAATCATGAGTAAAAAATTTCTTTTGATCCTGTTGTCGATCGGAATCATCATATTATACGGCGGTTTAATTTGGGGCATTCTGCCTGTCGCCGGCCAAATATCATGGGAAGGACACTTGTCTGGAGCCGCGAGCGGATTGGTGTGGGCATATAAATTCAGAAAAGAAATAAGAAGAGTTAGGAATTAAGAATTAAGAATTAAGAATTAAAGAGTAAAATCAGTCGTTTTTTGTGGTTTTGATGATATTTGCCGGTATAATTTGATAAATTTCAAATACCTAAACTCTTAACTCTTAATTTTTAACTCTTAACTCTTCATATATAAATTACATGCGGTTGTTATTTTTTCAAATAAATAATCCAATACCAATCTTCAGGATTACCCTCACCGACACTTGGGGTATAAAGAAACAGCTTTACGACTTGCTCCGGATTTGAGCGCAAATATTCCCTTGCTTTTACCAAAGATTGCACCGCTCCCCATACCGGCCCATAATCAAAGACTTGATTGCCGAGGTTAAATACATTTTCAAATCCGTTTGCCGGAGTCACATAGTCGGCAGCATCCACAACCCGGAACTGATCGGCTGCCAATAAATTTTGAGGAAATATCATTTTACCTAATCCCATCCAAATAATAGTGCCGAAAAATAACTGTTCATTTATTTCCTCGTAATACAATTTTAAATGTCCGAAATCGCCGGGTGATTTATATTCGTTGGTAATAGTAAAGGTTTCGGAATTTTCGGAAAATTCAAATTCTTGTCCTCCTTTAAATTTATTTGTAGTATAATCAATCATTAACATTAAAATCTTGTTATCTTCTGCTTTTTCCGCCGAATTAACAATCACCGGAACACAATTTTTATATGTTTCGATTATCGGATACATAGCCGAAATGGTACAATATTCTTTCAAACCAAGATGTTGTATTTCTTCTTCCGATGATACAGTATATTTCATGTGAAGTTTGAAAGCATATCTGTATTGTTCAGGAAAAGATACATTTACATGCCACACCTGTGTTTCAGGAAATATTTTTGCCGGAAAACTGTAAATATCTTGAGGTAAATTATAGACAGTCAACGTGTCTTTCATATCTTCCGAAATCACAATATATCCTTTTGCATGTCCCGTTCCATTTTCTATTGTTAAACCACATGTTTCATAGCCGACAATATAACCGGTTGTTTGCTTGTAATCGTTTTTATTTAATATTTTCCATTCCGCCAAATCGCTCGGCCAGGCATCATCCTTTGCATTGATTTCCAGCAGGTTTCCGTCGCTTTCCTTGACAATCAAATAGCGGCCCGAAGCAGTATCGGTGTAACGGATGTAATAAACCCGGCATGGATAATCCAATTCGAGCGTCTCTCCGCCGGAAGTGGTGACAGTTACGCCTTCCGTTTGTACATTTTCTCCGGCATATACGGTGTATGGCTGTACCTCCCTGCTCATGCGTTCCGACACAATTTCATCAGCCTCATTCCGAGTGATTTGCGCCGACAATGCCGAAAGAAAAGCAAACGGCGCAATGATCAGTAATATTATCTTTT
>WRGA01000099.1 GCA_009787405.1 Candidatus Azobacteroides sp. | reverse complement strand
GCAGAAAAGAAAAAGCAACAACTTCGCCATTGTGTCATGGGAATGCTTCTTTTCTATCAGAACAGGTTTCAACCCGACAATTACAATGAATTTGTGGGATTACTTAATAAGCAAGTGGAAGAAATAATTAATGCAAGTTACCCGGCAGAGAAGTAAATAAAGCACGAACGCCCAACGCGCGGTTTGGCGTCAGGCGGGGTGTCTGCCTCGCGGACAGCTTAGTGGTAATTTGATAGTTCACCGCCCGAACGCCAAGCCGCTTCTACGCTAATGGCGTATGAGACAAATTCTTAATATAAAAAAATGAAGATGAAAAAGCAGAAAGAATCCCGCCGTGGCGGACATGTTGTCCGATAGAAAGAAAAGATCGTCTCCTCCGGCCAAAGTCCTGTAAGAACGCAATATGGATAAGAAACATTACTAATCGATTTTAAAGAATTTCAGCTTGTTATACAACGTTTTGCGGTCGATGCCCAACAGCCGTGCGGCTTTTGATTTGTTGTTGCCCGCTTCTTGAAGCGCCCGGGTGATTAAAATGCGTTCGCCCGTTTCGTCTTTTAGCGGAGAAACAACGGGTTGAGGCGTTTCTTTATATTCGGTCAATTCCTTGGGAAGATCGTTTAACGTGATGTATCGTTCTGAAGTCAGCAGCGTCGCGTACCGGATCGTATTTTTCATCTGCCTTAAATTGCCGGGCCACGAATAGGAGAGAAACAACCGGGTGGTTTCGGCATCGAATCCGACGATGTCTTTTTGCAGTTCTTTGTTTGCGGCATCCAGAAAATGGTTGGCAAACAACAGGATGTCTTCCGTTCTGTTTTTCAAATCCGGAACATGGATCGAAAATTCGTTGATGCGGTGATAAAGATCTTCCCTGAAACTTTTATTGTCGATGGCTTGATGCAGATCTTCGTTGGTTGCCGATATCAGCCGCACGTCAATCGTGATTTCCCGGTTGCTGCCCACCGGTTTGATTTTTCGTTCTTGAATGGCGCGAAGCAATTGTACCTGAATTTTATAAGAAAGATTTCCGATTTCATCCAGAAAAATCGTTCCGCCGTTTCCGGCAACGAAAGCTCCCGTTTTGTCTTCGATGGCTCCGGTAAAAGATCCTTTAACGTGTCCGAAAAATTCCGACGCGGCCAGATCTTTGGGAATCGCGCCGCAATCGACGGCGACGAAAGGCGCCTTTCGTCGGTTGCTCAATTGATGAATGCGCTGTGCGATGTATTCTTTTCCCGTGCCGCTGGCTCCGGTGATCAGAACGGACATTTCCGTGCCGGCAACCAGTTTGACGTGTTCGTACAATTGTTTTGCGGCGGAACTTTGTCCTTCCAGATAACCGTTTTCCGCCGGTTGCTGTGCTTGTTGCTTCGGTTTCGGTGCGGCAGGCGTTTGAATAATGTCGTTGATTTTTTTCAATAATTCTTCCGGATTCACAGGTTTGGCGATATAATCGGAAGCTCCCGATTTAATGGCCTGAACGGCAGTCGGTATATCCGCGTAACTTGTCATCATGATGACAGGCATCGATAATTTTTCTTCTTTTATCCGGGTCAATAAATCCATCCCCGTGCCGTCAGGCAATCGAAAATCGGATAAAATGACATCGAATACCGTTTGCTTTATTTTGCTTTTTGCTCCGGCAACGGTGGAGGTTGTTTCCACTTCAAACCTTTTTCTTTTGAGCCAGGTGGACAACATGACAGAATAGGTAAGGTCATCTTCCAATATCAGGACAAACGGCATAAGTTACAACTTTATTTATTTGCACATTAGCACAAAGATACGGAGAAAAGGTCGGATTTTATACAAAAAAAAGAAGAAACCGTCACGGCCTCTTCTTCTCCTTTTGAATTGAACTTCTCTAATTTCTATGACTACGACAAAAACATTATTGAGGTACTTCTTCTTCTGTAGAAGCAGGAGTATTTTCTGAAGTTGCGGTATTATTATTTTGATCTACGGAAACAGCCGTGGAATCACTTACCGCTGTTGAACTTTCATCAACTGTTGTGTCTTTTGTTTGTTCTGTTTGATCAGTTGCCTGAGGTTGATCTTGTTGCACATCTTGTGCGTTTGCGGCGAACATTGCTATTCCTGCGAATAATGCAACTGCTAAAACTAACTTTTTCATGATGTTTTGTTTTTTAATTTTATTATAATAATAAGTATATTTTAAAAACAAATAAAGTCTGATGGATTTATTCACATTGATCATTTGCTTTCTTTACCGCGTTCATGAAGTGCCATTATCGTGCCGGAAAATCAATTGAGCTTCGGTGTTTTTGTAATTCTCTGATAATCAGTGGTTAATGTAAAATTGTTTTTGCTGAAAAAATAATGTTGCTTTTCAAATATGTGGAAAACAGTTGTGGAAATGTGGAAAAAATCCACAATTGTTTTCCACACATTCCGTAGAAAAATCAGGTATGAAAAATAAATGGCATTGTTAAATAGATATAATGATTATCGGATATTGTACCCGGCTATCCCCGCAGGTGGGGTGTAAAAATGTGTCGATGCTTCAAAAAAATATTCGTTTTTTTGTCCCGCCGGGGACATTATATTGGTAGAAAAATATCACCTTTTCATCCTTTGTCCCGTCAGGGACAACATGTTTTCCTTCCCGCATTACGTCCCTGACGGGACTTTGGTCACCGAAGGGACTCTCCTTTCTACCAATATGTTGTCCCCGGCGAGACAGAAAACAACATTTTTTACACCCCTGCAGATGAGGATAGCCGGGTACAACATCCGATAATCATTATAGATATAGACAATCCTTATTTTTTATGGTTCCCTTAGTAGTCCGGGAACGTGTCTAATCTTTGCCCTTATTCGTTTATTCCGGGAGATTTTATCGACTTTTGTTCTATTAGAAATTACATCAGCTGTTAAGGTTTTTAGGGGATGAGGTTTTTATTTTAATGATTATCGGATGTTATACCCGGCCATCCCCGCAGGTGGAATGTAAAAAATGTGTCAAAAATATTCGTTCTTTTTTGTCCCGCCGGGGACGTTATATTGGTAGAAAAACGCCATTCATTCACTCTTTGTCCCGTCAGGAACAACATGTTTTCCTTTCCGCATTACCTCCCTGACGGGACAGAAAACAACATTTTTTAAACCGGATTTTTCAAAAAACGAATATTATATTTTTTATACCCGGCTATCCTTGCAGGCAGATGTGAAAAATGTTCCATATTTTTCAGAATGTAATTTTAAAAAATGCAACCGAATTTTAATCGGTCAATGGTGATATGCGACAATTGCCTTTAATTGTTTTATGATTTCGACAATCATTGTTTCCCGATCGTTTTCGGAAAGAGAGTTTTCGTCCTTTTCGAGTATGAGCAGAAAAGAGACGAGTTCCCGCTTTTCCAGCAGGGTGAAAACCGGAATCATTTTGTGGGCCGTACGGGAGACGGTTTGGCGATCTTTTTCTTGTAGAGCCTGCTCCAGAGTTTTGATGTTTTTGGCGGTCTCTTCGAAAAAAGTGGAAAGAATGGATCGGGACGATTCTTCGTCGCCGTCGGCGAAAGCCGTGAGGATCGAAAAATCCGGAAGGTTGCCCGGTTCGGGATCAGACGGAAACACTTGATTCAATAAGGTAGTCAATTGGTTGAGTGTGAACGGTTTGCTTAAAAAACCACTGAATCCGGCTTTCCGGTAGAAGGCTTCATCTTTGTCGACACCGGCGGAAACGGCGATCACGTGAATTTTATCGGTGCCGGGAAGATCGGAATTTCGGATGATTTTCAATAGTTGAAAGCCGTCTGTTTCCGGCATTTGAATATCGGTCAATACCAAGTCGAACGTGTTTTCTTTCAGCAATCCGGGAACATTTTGCGGAATTAAACAGATGGTTGCCCGGATACCGAGCTGCTTCAACAGTTCTTCCGTGAAAGCCGATTGAATCGGATCATCGTCAATCAGCAGACATCGGATGCCGCTTTTTTCGAACGAAATCGTGCCGGTTTTGGAGGGGGCGGTTCCCGAATCGGAAATATCCTGCGCTTTTGATTTCGTAACAGGCAGTGTGATCCGGAATTCGCTCCCTTTTCCCGGTGTGCTTTGTATGGAAATATTGCCGTTCAACAGTTTGACCAGCTTATAGGTAATGGATAAACCCAATCCGAAGCCTTCTGTTTGTTTCGTTTGTGACAGGCGGGTAAATTCCGAAAATATTTTCTCTTGTTCGCTTTTCGGGATTCCGGGGCCGGTGTCGCTTACGATAACGGCCAACAGTTTTTCTTTGTTGTTTTTTTCCCGGATCAAAACACGCAGCGTGGCGCTTCCATTCGCGGTGAATTTGATGGCATTCGACAACAAATTGCCTGTTATCCGGCGCAACAGAATCGGATCCGTTTCATACAAAGAATCTGTTTCGCCTTTTGTCTCCATAATCAGTTGCAATCCTTTGGCCTCAGCCATCGGTTTGAATCCGGCGTAGATTTCTTCCGTCAGGGTTTGCAGGTTGAAAGGAACCGGACGGATTTCCATTTTTCCCGATTCCAACCGGTGTGCATCCAGCAAATTATTGACCAGATCGAGAATATGTCCGGACGATTTGGTCATGTTGTCGAGATAATATTGTTGACGTTCGTTCGGATTGAGCCTCGACAGGAGTTCGATGTATCCGATGATCGATGAGAGCGGCGCCCGGATGTCGTGGCTGATGGCCAGCATCAGCTTTTCGCGGAGGTGCATCAGGTTTTCTGTATATTGTTTCGATTCTTCCAACTGCATCCGGTAATATTTGCTTCGCGAAATATCTTTGGCGATGAGGATAAGAAACGACGCGATGATGATCACCGACAAAACGGCGATGAGCATCAACAGATTAGTCGTGTCGTGCAGCAAGTTCCGGTTTTTTTCCAAATGTTCGAAAGAAGCGCTCATCTCTTCGTCTTCGATGGCATGCAGCAACTGATTGATTTTGCCCGTGATCACATTGTTGCTGTACTGCAAATTTCGTACGCGCACCAACAACAGGTTCGACACTTCTTCGCGTTGCGTGCTTACATTTCCCTGTATGCCTTTTAAAACGGATACGATGTTATCCGAAGGCTCAATCGTATTCACGATCGTATCGATTTTTATGTTGCGGCCCGACTTGACCACCATGTCGGAATCGGGTTGCGAGGGCGAGAAAACGTCGGCAAGACGGCGGAAAAATCCTCGGGTTTTTCCCGCGATCATCAAGGTGTCTTGCCGGATTTCGTTTTTTTGTTCGATTTCGATTCGTCCGATGCCGGTGTCTTGTCCGGCAATGGCTTTTGCGATGTTTTTGATGTAAAGATACTCGGCGTTCGCTTCTTCCAAAGTTTGTAACAGACGGCTTGTATTTAACCGCTTCCGTTCGATTAACAGATTGATGGTGTCGATTTTGAGTAATTGAGCAGAATCGGAGATCAATGTACGCAACGAGTCCATATTGCGGAGCGCCATGTCCAGCGGTTTGTTGAAATCGTTTTTTTCCGGGCGGATGGTATGCACCAACGCCTCGCTTTCATATAAGAGGGTTTGTGTGTTGGTGATTAAATAAACTTTTGTCCGGGATTTATTGTCGGGACTTTCTTCTTTCGTCACTTCTTTGATTTTGTTGTAAATATAAACAACAGCACCTATCGCAATCAGAAAGATCGAAATATAGCCTACAATGACTTTTAACGTGATATGTCTGTTGTTGTCGGCGGTCATGGAGTTTCTTTCGGAAAATTTTTTAAAAATGTTTTTCGGATTGATGAATAAGATATTCACTCCGAAATATTTCGAATTTTAATACATGCAAATTTACGGATTAATCAGATTATTTTTATATTTTGTATGTTTTTCCCGGTACAAATCCGGCCGGTAAACAAGTAGACAAGTAAACAAGTGAATGAATAAACGAGATTGGCCTTGTTGATGTTCGAAACTCGTCAACTTGTTTACTCGTCTGCCTGCTGCTCGTTGCCGCCGGAGTCTGTCCCAATTTCGGGGTTAAGGTTGAAAGCCTTGGATCATCTGCCACGGCAGGGTTATCGAATGTTATACCTACCTGTCCCCGCGCAGGCGGGGTATAAAAATGTTTCAATATTCAAAAAATATTCGCTCTTTTTTGTCCCGCCGGGGACGTTATATCGGTAGAAAAGCACCACCCCTTCACCTTTTGTCCCGTCAGGGACAAAAGGTTTTCCTTCCCGCATTACGTCCCTGACGGGACTTTGGCCACCGGAGAAATTCTCCTTTCTACCGATATGTTGTCCCTGGCGGGACAAAAAAACGAATAGTGCATTTTTTATCCCCCACCGCAGCGGACGTGTTGTCCGTCCGTCTGTTTATTCAAAAAGACTTGCAGTCCGGCTTCTACAAAAACACCTTTTTAAAAAAAACAATAAACAAAGAATAATTTTTATTTTTAATTGAAATGTATTCTTTCTATCGGACAACATGTCTGCCACGGCGGGGCTTGTCACCGATTTGCAAGGCGGCCGGAAAATAAAACCGTAGGTCTTGAACATGGATAACCCTTTGCAAACGAAGTGCAACGTGGGGTTATCCCTATACCGGCCCTACGAACTGCACGGGTAGGTGAGGGCAGGTACGTTTTGGAAAATGACATTTTAGAAATGTAACCGATTAAATATCAAACTTTGTCGAAGTTCTGCCTTTATTTTAACAAATATTTAATACAAATATTTGCCGGATAGAATCCGGATATATATCTTTGCTTTGTGATTTTTTTCATAGTATTAGATTTTAAGGTTAATGAAGATTGGTTGTCGTGAGACAACCTTTTCTTTTTTTAAGATAAACACATGAAAATAGTTTACAACTCTATACTTCCGACAAAAGGATTCAGCGCCATGAACTTGTTTGGAGTGATGTTTGTGCGAAAAGGCGTTACATTGAATGAAGAATTGTGCAACCATGAAGCCATTCATTCCGCTCAAATCAAGGAATTATTCGTTGTTTTTTTCTACGTTTTTTATTTTCTCGAATGGCTGGTGAAATTGTTTATATACGGCAAAAAATCGTATTACAATATCAGCTTTGAACGAGAAGCTTTTTCAAACGACGGAAATCTTGATTATTTGCGCCACAGAAAAAAATACTCCTTTATAAAACGCATCGGGAGTTAAAAATTAAGAGTTAAGAATTAAGAGTTAGGAGTTACGAATGATCGTCAAGCAGTTCTCTGATTTTCTGCGATACTTTTTCCATCAACCAGGCCGGAGTGGAGGTTGCTCCGCAGATTCCGATGGATCGGGCGTCTTTCAGCATTTCTTTTTTAAAATCGTCCGGCCCGGAAATCCGGATGGAGTTGGGGTTGGCTTTGTGGCATTCTTCGTACAAGATTTTGCCGTTGGAACTTTTTTCTCCGCTGACAAAGAATATTAAATCATATTCCGACGCAAATTTCCGGATGTTGGGGATACGATTGGCGACTTGCCGGCAAATGGTGTCGAAATACTCGAAATCGGTTTTCGGCGAAATACGCTTTTTGATTTCGGTCACAATTTCCGAAAAACCTTCCAAAGATTTGGTCGTTTGGGAAAACAGTTTGATCGGACGGTTGAAATCGATTTTTTTCAGGTCTTCGATATTTTCGATCACAATCGCTTGATCTTGAGTTTGTCCCACTAATCCGTTTACTTCCGCGTGTCCGATTTTTCCGTAAATAACGATTTGTGTATTTTCCGGATTCCGGTTATCGTACGTTTTTTTGATTTTTTGTTGCAATTGCAATACGACGGGGCATGTTGCATCAATGATTTGAATCCGGTTTTTCCGGGCAATTTCGTAAGTGGAAGGCGGTTCTCCGTGCGCACGGAGAAGCACTTTTACATCATGCAGTCCGGCAAATTCCTCATGATTGATGGTGATCAGTCCGCGGGATCTCAATCGCTCCACTTCATGGCTGTTGTGCACGATGTCTCCCAAGCAATACAGGATTTCATTATCTTGAAGCTCGGCTTCCGATTGCTTGATGGCATTCACCACGCCGAAGCAAAATCCGGAACTTTTATCGATTTCTATTTTGATCATCGTTTCTTCTTGGAAATGCAAAAATACAAAAAACAGCGGCCTTCTTCCGACTTTTAAAATGAAATAACACAAACACGTCAGATATTCCGAAAAATTTATCCCGATTTTATACTAAAACATACGATCGATACGTTATAATTTACAGCATTTGAATTTTTTTAACCTTTTTTATTTATTGGGTTATACCATGAAAGCGGGCATTACTAAATTTGATGTGATTGTTTTTTACTTGTTTTTTGTGATGACAATCGTGTTTTCCATTTGTTTTCTCGTTTGTTACGGGCTTTTGCATGCCATTAAGAAAACAATGACACCCAAACATAAAAAACGGAATTCTGCCGAGTCTTTTTATCCTCCCGGAGATAGAGCCGTAGCCGGTGTTTTATCCGCATATCATCATTAAATAAAAAAATGATTATCGGATGTTGTACCCGGCTATCCTCACTTGCGGGGATAGCCGGGTACAACATCCGATAATCATTATAAAAAATATAAACGACATCCGGTTCTTGCATCATTTCGTTCTTGTTTTCGGTTAAACTTCCAATCAAATTTCAACCTTTCTTTACCTCTTTCCGTCGGAAAATCCACCTTTTTCACCGGAAAATATACCCGGAGTTGTCTTTTTCGGTATAACTTTGTATGAATTGCAGTCAACTGCCCAATGTATCGACAGAGGAATTGACGTAGGATTACCGTATATCGGCAATGCTCCCGATCCGGGTGCTTTTGAATATGGCATGACCGACGGAATCAAAAACGTTTCTTTGGCGGAAGCTGCCATGATCGTATATCCGAATCCGGTAAAAACGAATGCTGTTTTCTCCATTCAACCGGAAAAAGCGGAAAAAGTGAAAATCCGGCTTTTTGACGTGAAAGGTGTTTGTGTTGCCGTTATCGCCGATGATTATTTGAATGAAGGAACAAATACGATCGCATTTAATCGCGGCTCGTTACCGTCGGGCGTTTATTTTTATACCGTTCAATATGACAATCAAAAATTCGGGAGGCATCTTATCATTAATTAATAAAATGGAATAATTCGTAAAATGGAATGAACGATTAAAGAGTGGAAAGCCCCGGTTTCTTGGTGAATGCGGTTTTTTTTTATTCCGGACTGCCCGGTTTTATTTTGTTTCATTCGGGAAATAATACTACATTTGGCTGCTTTTTGTGAAATCATGACTTTAAAAAAACAACAATGAAATTATTCGGTAAAATGATTTTGACGTTTATTGCGGTGACGAGTGTATCGACAGTAATGGCTCAACCTGCAATAAAATACGGCAAAAAAAATGTCTTTGTGACTGTAACGAATCTGTCTGACAGAATGAAAGTTGATGCGCCGGTGGTGATTACGTTGGAAGATCGTATCATGGAATCGGCAACCGTTTGGGACAACAAGACAGAAATTCCTTGTCAATTGGACGATATGGATGCCGACGGAACGAAAGACGAATTGGCTTTTGTCATTACACTTAAGCCCGGCGAAAAGAAAAAATTGAAAGTGGAGCTATCGATCGATTCGGTGCCTGCCGATCGGTATCCTACACGGGTGCATGCCCAAATGTTCGAGAGAAAACCGGATAAAACGTTGGAGCCGGTTACGGTGTTTGTTTCCGAAACAGACGATAAATACGATACACTGTACCATCACGGGCCTGCTTTTGAATCTGATTTAATGGCTTACCGTATTTATTTCGATAAAAAACAAACGGTGGATGTTTACGGAAAAAAACAAAAGCGCCTTGAATTGGCCGAAACCAAGTGGTATCCGACAGACGAGCAGTTGGCGGAAAACTACGGCGACGATGTTTTACGGGTAGGAGAAAGTGTCGGTGTCGGAACGTTAAGAGGTTGGGACGGTAAAGAAGCCGTTTATATTACTCCGGTGGATAAGCGGGAAGCCCGCGTTCTCGTGAATGGTCCTGTCAGGACGATTGTGGATATGACTTCTTTCGGATGGGAGTATTCGGGACAAAAAATTATAATGGTAAACCGCTATACGATGTATGCGGGGCATCGCGATGTCGAGGTGTCCAATATCATGTTCGACAAGGAGATGAAAACCATTCCCGATGATGTTATTTTTTGTACCGGTGTACAAAAAATGCCCGATTCCGAAACTTTTTCCGATGATAAAACGTTTTTGGGCATTTGGGGAACGGATTATCCGGTGAATGATACCATTAAATACGGAAAGCAGACCGTCGGATTGGGAGTGTGCGTTCCGCAGGAATACATTCTCCGAAAAACCGAAGATCAGTTGAACTATCTGTTTTTATTGCACGACAACAATGATTATCAAATTAAATATTATCTTGTTGCGGCAGCCGAAAAAGAAGAATTCGGATTTAAAAATGCTCAGGAATTTTTTCAATATCTGACACAATGGAAAAATGATCTTCTTCAACCGGTTCTCGTGGAGTTGAGCTATCCTTGAGGTTATCCCTACAAAATAGTCTGAAAGAGAGTGATTTTTTAATGACTCTCTTTTTTTATGAATTTCATAAAACGCTGATAATCAGTTGAAATATTTTCAAAAAAATACCACATCCGACTAAAAAACAAACAATATCCTATTAACCTCTCAAATGATTGCTTAACTTTGAAAAGTTTCATACAAAAAAGAATCCCGATTTTAACCCATAAACTCTTAACTCTTAATTCTTAACTCTTAACTCTTACCTTTTCCGTTATGAGAAAAATTCAAATTATCTTTTTTTCCGGAATATTGCTTATATCTGTAAACGGTCGTTCACAAGGCTTTCTTCGCTCCGAAAACAAACGAATCGTAAATGATCACGGAGAAATATTGCTTCGCGGAATCGGACTTGGCGGCTGGGTGTTGCAGGAACCTTATATGCTGCAACTTTCGGGAATTGCCGGAACACAAACCGAAATCAGGGCAAAAATCACGGAGGCTGTGGGAGAAACTCAAGCCCGGGTATTTTATGATCATTGGATTGCAAACGGGGTCACCAAACGGGATATTGATTCTTTGGCCGCATGGGGATTTAATTCCCTGCGTTTTCCCATGCATTATAATTTGTTTACATTGCCGATCGAACAAGAGCCTGTACAGGGTGAAAATACTTGGCTGGAAAAAGGTTTTGCGGTGACCGACAGCTTGTTGTCGTGGTGCAAAGCAAACAGCATTTATTTGATGTTGGATTTGCATGCGGCTCCCGGAGGGCAGGGTAATGATATTGCCATCTCCGATGCTTCGTCGGTACGTTTGTGGCAAAGCGGAGAGCATAAGTATAAAATGATCGCTTTGTGGAGGAAAATAGCGGAACGTTATGCCGATGAATCTTGGATAGGCGCTTACGACATTATTAACGAACCGAACTACGGATTTCAAAACAACGACGATACAAACGGATGCGAAGAGAAATTAAATGCTCCTTTGCGGCAATTGATGGTCGATATCACCGACGCGATCCGAACGGTGGATAAAAAACATTTAATCGTTATTTCGGGAAACTGCTGGGGAAATAATTACGACGGAATTTTTCCGCTTTGGGACGACCGGCTGGTCGTCAGTTTTCATAAATACTGGAATTACAATACGAAAGAATCGATTGAAAAATTCTTGCAAATACGGGATCGGTACGGGGTTGCATTATGGATGAGCGAGTCGGGCGAAAATTCGAATGTATGGCACAACGACGCCATCCGGTTATTGGAGAAAAATCATATCGGCTGGAGTTGGTGGAACTTCAAAAAAGCGGGATTGAATTGTCCGATGGAAATCAAATTGCCCGACGGATACGAGGAATTAAAAAATTATTGGAAAAACGGAGAGGTGAAACCTTCGACTGAAAAGTCCGGACAAATAATGATGCAATTGGCCGAAAATTATAAAATCGAAAACACCGTCATTCATAAAGATTATTTGGATGCCTTATTTCGTCAGGTGATAACCGATGAAGTCATTCCTTTTCGATCACATGTCGCGAGAAAAGAAGAACCGTTGACGGTTTATGCGGTGGATTATGACATGGGAAGAAGCGGATTTGCTTTTCACGACAATGATTCGGCTAATTACAGAACGGAGACGAAAGTGTCTGTATCCGGAAACAGGGGTATGAAATATCGCAACGATGCCGTGGACATCACCGATTGCAATGATGTTGTTACAAACGGTTATTGTGTGTATCACACCGAGCCGGGCGAATGGATGCAATATACGGTTCAAATGGAAAATGAAGGAAACTATGAGATTAAAACGAGAATTGCGGCCGGAGAAAAGGCCGGCGCTTTTCATTTTACGATAAACGGAATACCGGCAGACAAAATTCCGGTTCAACAGAATGCCTCCGACAGTTGGACGGACGTTAATTTAAAAAATGTTTTTCTGAAAGAAGGTGAAAACATCATCCGGTTTTATATTGACGAAGGCGGCTTTAAGGTAAATTATTTTCAAATGCAATAAAAAGATTCATAACTCATAAAATATTTTGGCATGAAAAAAATTCTGAATTTATTGTTTTTAAGTTTGTTGTTGTCGAACATCATTTCCTGTTCGCAAAACAAAACTTCGAAATCCGATGCCGACATGGACCGCTTTGTCGATGATTTGATGTCGAAAATGACCTTGGAGGAAAAACTCGGGCAAATGACTCAATTGGTGGTCGGGTTTGATACGACGGGTCCTGTGATGAGCAAAGACGTCGAAGAAAAAATAAAAGCCGGTTTAGCCGGGTCTGTTTTGGGCATTTATACGCCCGAAGCGATCCGTAAGTTACAGAAAATCGCCGTTGATAACTCCCGTCTGAAAATTCCGTTGTTGTTCGGATATGATGTTATTCACGGACATAGAACTATTTTTCCGATTAATTTGGGACTGGCTGCTTCTTGGGATTTGGATTTGATTGAGCGAACGGCTCGGGCAGCTGCGGAAGAAGCGTCCGCCGACGGATTGAACTGGACGTTTTCGCCGATGGTTGATATTACGCGCGATCCGCGTTGGGGGCGTGTAAGCGAAGGGGCGGGGGAAGATGCTTATCTCGGTTCCCGGATTGCCGAAGCGATGGTAAAAGGGTATGAACAAAATGATTTGTCGAAAGACAATACGATTTTGTCGTGTGTAAAACATTTCGGGTTATACGGCGCCTCAGAAGCCGGGCGTGATTATAATACCGTGGATATGAGCCGCCTTCGAATGTATAACGAGTATCTGCCGCCGTATAAGGCCGCCGTTGAAGCCGGATCTTCAACGGTTATGACTTCTTTCAATGAGGTGGAAGGTATGCCTGCGAGCGGGAATAAATGGATGATGACCGATTTGTTGCGGAATGAATGGGGGTTTGGCGGATTTATCGTTACCGATTATACCGCTATTCCCGAAATGGTGAATCATGGAGTCGGCGATAGTTCGAAAGTGACCGAATTATCGTTGAATGCGGGCGTTGACATGGATATGGTCGGTGAAATGTTTTTGAAATTCGGAGCTGAACTTGTTCAATCGGGACGAGTATCCGGGAAAATGATTAATGATGCTTGTCGCCGTATTTTGGAAGCCAAATATAAACTCGGATTATTTGAAAATCCGTATCGATATATTGATGAGAATCGTCCGAAAGAACGATCTTTCACTCCCGAAAAATTGGCTTTAAGCAAAGAAGCGGCCGTAAAAAGTATGGTATTGTTGAAGAATGACGGTGATATTCTGCCACTCGATCCGACCCGGAAGATCGCATTTATCGGGCCGCAAGTGGAACGTAAGCGCGATCTTATCGGCAGTTGGAGTGCGGCGGGAGATTGGACGCAGGCCGTAAGTCTCAGGGAAGGATTGGAAAAGAAATTCGGAAAAAATAAATTTTTGTATGCTCAAGGTGCTAATTTATTGGAAGATACCGCTTTGGTTAAAAAATTGAATGATTTCGGTTCGCTGATTGAAATCTCGAATAAAAGTCCACGTCAATTGATTCAAGAGGCTGTTCAAACGGCACAAAGAGCGGATGTGGTTGTAGCCGTATTGGGCGAGGCTTTCAGCATGAGCGGCGAAGCGGCTTGCCGGACGGATATCGGCTTGCCCGAAAATCAGAAAGAACTGCTGAAAGCTTTGAAAGAAACAGGAAAACCGATTGTATTGGTGTTGATGACCGGCCGTCCGTTGACGTTGACATGGGAAAATGACAATATGAATGCCATTCTCGAAACTTGGTTTGCGGGAACAAGGGCGGGCGATGCCCTTACGGATATATTGTTCGGCGACGTTTCGCCTTCGGGAAAAATTACGATGACATTCCCGCGCAATGTCGGTCAGATTCCGATTTATTACAATCATAAAAATACGGGACGCCCGGTCAATGAAAATGAAAAATATACCAGCAAATATTTGGATGTTTCCAACGAACCGCTTTATCCGTTCGGTTACGGACTGTCTTATACCGAATTTACCTACGGAGATATTCGGTTGAGTGCGGATAAATTGGTTCCCGGTGGGAAAATAACCGCAACGATTACCGTTGCCAATGCGGGAAAACGTGCGGGAACCGAAACGGTTCAGTTGTATATCCGGGATGTGGTCGGTTCCGTCACCCGTCCGGTCAAAGAACTGAAAGGATTTAAACAAATTACGTTGCAGCCGGGAAAAAGCGGATCGGTATCGTTCGAAATTTCGGACAATGATTTGAAATTTTATAATGCCGACTTGAAATATGTTGTCGAGCCGGGTGATTTTACCGTGTTTATCGGAGGAAACAGCCGGGATGTGAAACAGGCGGATTTTCGTATGGAATAAAAAGATGAACCGGCTTCCAAATATATTACGGAACGAAAACCGACCGGGTCTTAAATATGCTCAAAATATCGAAGTAATCGACGGAATTACTTACGGCTTCCATCCGAAATAGGGAAGAGAGCAATACATACAACAAAAACGGTCGATATTTTCGTTCGGGAAATGGAATTTGTATTGGGAATAAAAATTCCTTAATAATGCGAATCACGGGTTGAAATTCAGTATTTTGCTCAAATGAAAGGTTAAAATGTGCCGTCAGGCATTAAATAGTGGTAGAAAATGTTGTTATCGCCTGCCTGCGTGCCGTTAGGTACGCAATATTGTCGAAAAACCGTTAATTTACATTACATTCCTACGGAAATTTGTGTGTATTTTCAATGTTTCTGTCAACATTTTGTCCCTAATGGAACAAAGAATTTCAATTTCAACCCGTGATTCGCATTAATAATAAAAAATGATTATCGGATGTTGCACCTATCTATCCTCCAAGTGGAATGTAAAAATTTAATATTCGTTTTTTTGTCCCGCCGGGGACAACATATTGGTAAAAAGGAGAATTCCGCCGGAGACCAAAGTCCTGTCAGGGACGTAATGTGAAGAAGAAAACATTTTGTCCCCGGCGGGACAAGGGGTGAAGGGATGTGGTGTTTTTCTACCGATATAAAGTCCCCGGCGGGACAAAAAAAGACGAATATTTTTGAAACATTGACACATTTTTTGCATCTCCCTGCAGGGAGAACCGGGCATAACATCCGATAATCATTTAATAAAAATATACGTATGAAACAACCTCTTTTTAAATATGCAATTGATTATGTGAGAATATTTCAATAAGTGAAAAAGAATAAAGGTTCGACATTGATTTCAATAGAAAGTCAATGTCGAACCTTTCCTTTTCCTTTCTTAATCATGCATCGGATACACAAAATTCGTGATTAAATACAACGCTTTGTAAGTGAAGAATTTGGAATGCGGCGCATTTTGCCACGGATACAACAAATCGGTGTAAATGCTTTTCGAAATTCCCCTGCTGACAATCGGGCCGTAAGCAGGGCCGAAAAATCCGTGTTCATACGTCAATAAATACCGGTAACTGTCGTAGTAAATTTCGACATTGTCATAATATGTCTTGAAGTCGGATCCGGGCCGGTATAAATAATACATCGGCCCGAAATCGACCGATAACGGTTCATTTTCGGTACTTGTCCGATACTTCAATTCCATTTGTTTCAATCTGTACGACAAAGGCATCATACTTTGTGATCGATACATCAGCGAATCTAAACTGAATAATGCCGAGTTGCTGCCCGATAAAAGATTTGGCGGCTTAAGATTTTCCAATGATAATCTATACGGCGAACCGGATTGAGCCGGAAGATAGCTCGCCGCGATCAATAACGTGAGCAGGATTAAACCTGTTTTCATTATTTTTTGATACATGGCTTTTAAGGTTTTATTATTTCAAACAAAGTTAATGATTTTATGGTTGATAATAAAAACATATTTTCGAAAACAAACGGTACATTTTTTCTTCTCTTTTTATGTTTTTGTCTGTTTCGATCATTTTGCGTTTTTTCGGAAAATTAAATGATTTTCCGGATGAAAAAGAGGACAACCGTTGATCCTTTTTATGTCCGGATTTTGTTTTAATGTTATTTAACTTTTAAGCTATAGTGTAAATTCTTGATTTACACTATAGTATATTATTTTATGTTAAAATATCTTTATTGCACCGGTAGATGCCGGTAGACACTCGGAACGAAAATTATCATTTATTTTTGCGCAAGGATAAATAATTGCGACAGAAGTCCATTCCGATAAAATCGTTCATTCGATTTTCGGCAATGGGCTTTTGTTTTTTTAATCAGTTGTCCTGTTTATCGTGCATCGGCTGCCGGTTGTCGCCGAAACCTGCGCTTATTTACTTTGCTCTTTCAGAATATGAAATGACCGGTTATTAAGGGGGCAGCACGCCATAGGCGTAAAACATGGATAATCGGGTAAAGTTTATCCCGATTTCACGCCTATCCGGTAATATATTGTGTTTTCCGGGACAATAAGGACGGCTTCTCCTTTTTTATCGTACAAATTTTAGTTGATCAGCAGTGATTCTTTTCAGAAACCTGTTCACTGTTTTCCGGAGCATTAAAATCAACAGCCAAATCGACCGGTTTGATAGGTTGTTCGGCTAATTCTTCGTACTTTTGCAGCGCTATTGTGATGCTGTTTATTTTTCGTTTATTTTTTATAAATTTAAAACTTTTTCCCTGTACAATCAAGCTTTTGTACCCCGATGAATATCCGATCCGTTTGTGTATACTGTGCTTCCAGTCCCGGAATAGACCAAACTTATTTTGATGCTGCGACAAAGCTGGGAATTCTTTTGGCGCAAAATAACCTGATGTGTGTTTGCGGCGCCGGCAATCAAGGCCTGATGAGAGAAGTATCCGATGCGGTATTGCAATCGGGCGGAAAAGTAACCGGCATTATTCCGCGTTTTATGTACGAAGAAGGCTGGCATCATAAAAATTTAACCACGTTGTCGATTACCGACACCATTCACGAACGAAAAAAACAGATGGCCGAACTATCCGATGCGATTGTTGCATTGCCCGGAGGTTGCGGCACCATGGAAGAACTGTTGGAGATCATCACTTGGAAACAATTGGGAATTTTTACGGGGCCGATCGTCATCTTGAACACCAATAATTATTATACGCCGTTGATCGACATGCTGAAAAAAGCAATCATCGAATCGTTTATGCGCAAGGAACACGAACAAATATGGTCGGTGACCGATACTCCCGAAAAAACCATAGAACAGATTTTGTTTTTCGAAAACAAGCCGGAAAATCCGCGTCTATTTGCGTAATAACTTAATATGTACTATTTTAAATGCAAAGACACAAAGCCACAAAGAATTTAAACTTCGCGTCTTTCCGCCTTTGTGTTTTAGTTTTTAAAATATAAATTATTTTTTACGACATACTTAATGAAGTTTATTTTTTACAATGCCTGAAAATAACCGGATACAACCCGATCATACATCCGTTGCGAATAAAACCGACGGCTTTTCTTCGAATGATTCCGTCGTGGTGATGCGGGGCGGACAAGCAACGGATCAAAAGCCGGACGTTTCATTCGAGGTCAAAAATTTGAATTTCCCTGCCGATTATTTGAACAGGTCATATTACGACAGTGTGAATCTTGCGACGAGTAAAATCGCGAAAGTCAGTCATGAAATCCGGTATGACGGCAAGCCGCTTCCCCATTCATTTAAGCCGGAAGACGGAATCACAGGACTGTTGTTGATGTCGTTTTTATTATTTTCATCGGTATACCACAAGGGATTGGATTTTATCCGCCAAATGATTCAAAATTTATTTGAAGTAACGGAACGGGACAGCATATTCGTCGACAGCACCACCATCAACGAATTCAGATTCAAAGCTTTTCTGCTTGTTCAATCCACCATATTACTTGCCATTTTCACCTTCATCACCATTTATTCCTCGTCAGATATTTTTACTCATTATGACGGTAAAAAAACATTTACCTGCATTTTATTATCTATCCTTGCCTTTTTTATTTTTTGGGGCATTAAATGGATTTTTAATTTTTTTATCGGAAAAATATTTTTTAGCCAAAAAAAAATTATCATTTGGCAAAACAGTTATTTCTCGGTCATAGAATTATTGGGAATCGCTTTATTCCCCGTAATATTATTTTTGGTGAATTCTCAATCGGAAACATTGACTGAAGTTTGCACAATTCTGATACTATTTTTGATTGCAATAAGTTTTATATTAGTCGTATATAAAGGATTTAGAGTTTTTTTAACAAAAGCGTATGGCTTGTTCTATTTTATGTTGTATCTTTGCGCGCTGGAAATTCTACCCTATATGGGGCTTTACATGGGATTAGAATACATGTATAAATTAGTGGTATTTAATACATTATGAGTACAAAAATAAAAAAGCTTCTTGTATCGCAACCGCCTCCATCCGAAAAATCGCCTTATTTTGACATTGCCGAAAAATATGATGTGATTATTGATTTCAGACCGTTTATTAAGATTGAAGGCATAAATGCAAAAGATTTCCGCCAGCAGAAAGTATCCATATTAGATCATAGTGCCGTCATCTTTACAGCCCGCACGGCTGTCGATCATTTTTTCCGCCTGTGTGAAGAACTGCGCATCACCGTACCCGAATCCATGCGTTATTTTTGTATAACCGAATTAATAGCGTTATATCTTCAAAAATATATTGTTTATCGTAAACGTAAAATTTCATATAGTGCAACCGGTAAAATAGAAGGATTGATGCCGATCATTTTAAAGCATGCCGACGAAAAGTTTCTGGTGCCGCTTTCCGATGTTCATACCGATGAATTGACCAATCTGCTCGACGGTAAAAAAATAAAATACAGTGAAGCGGTTATGTACCGGACGATAAGCAACGATTTTTCGCCCGAAGAAGCGTTTGATTACGACATGGTGTTGTTTTTCAGTCCTTCGGGTATTACGTCGTTGTTGAAAAATTTCCCCGATTTCAAGCAGAACGATATTAAAATCGGATGTTTCGGACAAACAACAGCCAAAGCGGTAAGAGACGCCGGATTACGGTTGGATCTGGAAGCTCCGACGCCGGAAGCTCCTTCCATGACCAGCGCGCTGGAACAATATTTTAAGGAAATCAATAAAAACGGAGGAAAAAAAGTATAAAATACATCCGGCGTATTTACCGCCTGCTTAAACCCCGAAAGCGTTTTGTATTTTTGTAAAAGCTTTCGGGATTTATTTTTTATGACAAAAAACAAAATACATACTTTCGAAAAAAGCGAACGCTTGTCGAGCAAAATAGTGATCGACAAATTGTTTTCCCACGGGAAATCATTCACTGCCTATCCCTTTCGCATCATCTATCTGTCTGTTCCGAAAGAAATATCCGTCAATGCACCCCTGTCGGTATTGATGAGCGTTTCAAAGAAGAAATTCAAAACAGCCGTAAAACGAAACCGGGTAAAACGTCTGATGCGGGAAACTTACCGATTGAACAAGCAACGCCTGATTCTTGATTTACAGCAAAAAGAAATCAACGTTGCCGCGGCATTCATCTATTTGGATCAAGAAATAAAAGAGTATACCTTCATGGAAAAGAAAATGATTGAAGCATTAGCCGAATTGTCGAAACGAATAAAATGAACGATTCATGATACAGAAGTATTACCCTATAAAATAAAAAATATTTTATATGAAAAAAATATTTTCATATTTTCTGCTGCTTCCGGTTTATATCTACCGATATTGCATTTCGCCGCTTAAACCCCCAAGCTGCCGATTCACGCCTACCTGCTCGGAATATGCCGTAGAAGCGATAAAAAAGCACGGCCCGATCAAAGGATTTTGGTTGTCGGTCAAACGCATCATGCGCTGTCATCCCTGGGGCGGAAGCGGATATGATCCGGTACCCTGAAGCCAATACGGGTCATCGTCGTCCTGTTCATCCTCCTCTTTCTCTTCAACCGGCGGCGGCTTTTGAGGCCCCTGCTTTCTCAATAACACGGCAACAAATGTACCGCTGACGGCTCCGGACAAATGCCCTTCCCATGACATATCGGGTTTTATCCGTTCTGCAAAAGGAAACATCCCCCAAATGATGCTGCCGTACAGAAATACAACCACCAGAGAGACCGCCATTAAAGGAGCATATTGCCGCAGCACACCGCTGAAAAATAAAAAAAACGTCAAACCGTACACGATCCCGCTTGCCCCCACATGAACACCCGGACGACCGATCAACCAGAGAAACAATCCGGTCAGAATCCACAGATAACCGAGAGTTTTCCATACGATTTGACTATAAAAATAAAACAAGAACCACAATAAAGTAAATAAGGATAATGTATTTGACCAAAGATGGTCGAACCCCGAATGGATAAAACAATTCAAAAAAATGCCGGGAACCCCTTTCAACATTTGCGGATAAATTCCCAAAAACGAGAAATTCCAATCCATACCCCATTGTAAAAGTTGAATAACCCACAAAAGAATAATAAACAGCAAGGGAAAAACCGCCGCATATAAAATCCTCTTCTTTTCGATGCTTACCGACATATTATTTACAACCGGAGAATTTACGATTTACAATTTCTTAGGATGATTCACTGTTAATTACTTGAAAAATAATGCCTGTCCAAGCGTGTAACGGGGCATATTGCTTTACCGGTTTTCCGGCTCCTCTTTCGTTACTTCCTGCATAATCACGAGAGTTGTTCATCGGTAGGTCCATCGTCCCGTAAAAAACTGTAAGTCATTATCAATCGTTGTGCTGCACATCACTGATTTTATGTTTAATGATATTATCCGATATATTCGGGAGAAAGACCGCCAAAATTCCCAACAGAGGCAGGAATGCACAAATGTCATACACGGTGTCAATCCCCCACCGGTCGGCGAAATTTCCCAAAATTGCCGCACCAAGTCCTCCCATTCCGAAAGAGAAGCCGTAAAAGAGGCCCGATATCATTCCGAATTTCCCGGGAATTAATTCTTGGGCAAAGACTAAAATAGCCGGAAAAGCGGATGCCAAAATTAATCCGATAACAACTGTTAAAACCGCTGTCCAGAAAAGATTTGCATAAGGCAGCATCAGTGTAAACGGAGCCACTCCCAGAATCGAAAACCAGATTACCCGCTTACGTCCGATTCGGTCACCGACAGGGCCTCCGATCAATGTTCCGACAGCTACGGAGAACAGGAAAAGAAAAAGCATATATTGGGCATGATGCATGTCTATCTGAAATTTTTGAATCAGATAAAACATATAATAACTGTTCAAACTGCTTAAATAAAAGTTTTTTGAAAAAACCAACAGCAACAAAATGATGATCGTCTGTATAATTTTGTTCCGGGAAAAGTGACTTTCATGCCGGATGTTCTGTTGCGCCTTCCGAAAGGAAGGAACTTGCTTCCGATACCAGAAGCCGACTTGTAACAGCACAATCATTGCCAAAAATGCGGCAGGCGAAAACCAGCTGATCGCGGTTTTACTGTGCGGAATCACAATCCATGCCGCTAACAACGGCCCCATGGAAGCTCCGACATTTCCGCCTACCTGAAAAATCGATTGAGCCAATCCGAACCGGCCTTTTGAAGCAATCCGGGAAACCCGGGCGGCTTCCGGATGAAAAATCGACGAACCCATGCCCACCATCATTGCCGCCATCAGCAGGAAAGGATACGATCCGGCAAAAGCCAGCATCAAAATACCGGCCAATGTACAGGTCATGCCGAATACCAATGAAAACGGCTTAGGGTGTTTATCGGTATAAATGCCCACCACCGGTTGGAGCAGTGAGGCCGTAATTTGATACGAGAGGGTAATGAGTCCTATTTGAACAAAACTGAGATCGAAATCAGCTTTCAAGATAGGATATACAGCCAGAATAAGCGATTGCATCGTATCATTCAGAAAATGAGAAAAACTGATTGATGCTAATACCTTATACCTCGGGCCGGCAGCAGAGATTTCTTTTTTATTTTGCATATAAATACAGCGAATTTCGAGCGGCAAAGGTACAAGAAAAAGCTGGATATGGGGATATTTCCTGCCGGTTTGGTAAAAATTATTTCGGTATTATATTTTTTTTACTTTATTTATATTATTTTGAACACAAGTTAAAAGAATCTAAACTTCGCCTTTTTCCGCTTTTGCGACCCGGCATTTAAAATATATACCGTTTTTTTGCGACATGTTGATGAATTAATGCTATTTTTGTTTTTAATTTCAGATTCATAAAACAGGTTATCATGAAAAAAATACTGCTCGGATTTATTTTCCTTTTTGCGGCATTTCATGCCTCGGACAGTCAGGAGGTCTATAAATTCAGACTCTTGCTGACCGATAAAAACGGCAGCGGATATTCTGTCGGGCGTCCGGATGAATTTTTATCCGACAAAGCTCTTGCCGGAAGATTAAAATACGGCATTCCCATCGATGAAAGCGATTTGCCCGTATCTGAAGCCTATTTGTCGGAATTACGGCAACAAGGAGTGAGAATTGTTTGTTCAAGCAAATGGATGAACTCCGTGGTGATCGCTTGTTCCGATTCATTGGCGGGAATCGGTTTAAAAAATCTTCCTTTTGTGGATTCGGTAAAAGTCGTATGGAAAAATAAGGCGGCAACATTGAAAAGTTTGAACATCGATCCGACATCGGCCGTAAAATCGGAGATGAACGCCACATCCGTCAATTTCACGGAGGATGACGATTATTACGGCAAAGCCGCGACTCAAATCAAAATGCACAACGGGGATTTATTGCACAACGCGGGTTATAAAGGATCGGGAATGACTATTGCCGTGATTGATGCAGGATTCAGAAAAGCAAATACCATAGACGGACTGAAAAATTCGATTGTCGGGGAAAAAGATTTTGTCGTCCCGGACGGGGATGTGTACGCAGCGGACATCAGCGATCACGGCATCAAAGTTTTATCGACCATGGCCGCAAACATCCCGAATACGATGGTGGGAACAGCGCCCGAAGCTTCTTATTGGCTTCTTCGTTCGGAAGATGTCTCAAGCGAATTTCCGGTTGAGGAAGATTATTGGGCGGCGGCGGCCGAATTTGCCGACAGCATCGGTGTCAACATCATCAACAGTTCATTGGGATACACCACGTTCGATTATCCGACGGCAAGTTACACCAAAGATCAATTAGACGGTAAAACGGCATTTATCAGTCAAGCCGCAAACTACGCAGCCCGAAAAGGAATTTTGGTCTGCAACAGCGCCGGCAATTCCGGCAGCGCCGGCTGGCGTTTGGTCAATTGTCCGGGAGATGCCGAAAATATCCTCACCGTGGGTTCTGTCACTAAAGACAGCATCAAAGCGGCAAGCAGTTCGGTCGGGCCAACCGCCGACGGGCGCATCAAACCGGAGGTCGTTGCCATGGGAGCTTCCGCCTGTGTTCTGGATGAATCGGGAAACGTCGCGTTTTCATCCGGTACCTCTTTTGCGTCCCCCATCATGGCGGGATTGGCCGCGTGTTTATGGCAGGCTTTGCCCGAACTCAGCAACACAGAGTTGATCGATTTGCTCGAAAAATACGCTTCCCAAAGCGATATGCCCGATTACGACTACGGCTACGGCATCCCGGATGTTTTTAAGGCTTATTTGGAACAGGGAAGTCAAATAAAAATATCACAAAAGAATATCAACAAGCCGACTATATTTATGACATCGTCGGGAATGTTATGCATCCGCAATCTTTCATCCGCTTTCGGAAATTATTCCGTCATTATTTATAATACCTGCGGCAATGCCCTGTATCGTAGAACGTCGATAGCCGAGAACGGCACATTCGATGTATCCTCACTGCAAAAAGGAGTATATCTCGTTGCCATTCAAGGGAAAGATGAATCATACACCTGCAAAGTGGTCAAGTAAAAATCGGCAGACGAGTAAACGAGTCGACAAGTAAACGAGTTTCGGATGTCATAAAGCTGAACGAATGCTTTTGGTTTCTCCGGGATGTTCTGAAAGAGCAAAATCCAATAGCGTGTGGCAATGCCCCACGACGGAAAAGACAAAAATAAACCGGAAGCCCTGAAGGAGTGTAATCATTGCATTATCAATGGATTACTCCTGTTCAGGGCTTCCGATATTCGCTTTTTTTACCCGCAGGGCAATGCCCTGCGCCGGTGGATTGAAAGCTTTCAGCCTTAATCGTCTACTCGTTTACTTGTTTACTCGTCAACTTATTGTGTCGTTTTTTGCTATAATAAGCTGCCATAAAGAGCGACATCAGCAACAGCGCCGCCACATCGGAATTTCCCAACGGGACGACAATTTTCTGCGGGTTGCCGTCTTCGCCCGGAGGCGGGGCATACAATTTCGAGTCGTCATCGTAGGAAATATTTTCCGACATCGTCTTCTTACTGCCGGTTTCCCACAGGGCAGCATCGTCAAACTTCGTTTTCTTTTCCGTGAACAATTCCTGTTTTTGCGGTTCTCCGGGTTTTGTTTCGTCCGTCAATATCCGTCCGTAGCTTTCCGGTCCGGACGTAAAATACAGTAAAAACAGAATCAGGGGGTATATTCGTCTTGTTTTCATTTTTTTGTTTATTTTTTTAATTGATAAATTACCGGATAATTTTCATGGTCATCATTTCACCTTCCGCATTTGTCGCTTTGACGATATAGACGCCTCCGGGAAGTGTATTCAATGACAGGTTCCGTACCTTTACGGCATGCGTCACAAGCAATCCCGACACCTCATAAATCCGGACATCCGACGCTTCTTCCGTGAAATTCAACGCCCCGTATTGCCAATTTGCGGAGAATGATTCGGCATCCGAACCGTTTATCGAAGAGGGAACCCCGTCATCTTCCGTCCATAACGAAATCTCAAAAACATAGGACGGGATGTAATTCTCCGGAATGGCACTCGAACCCGGATCGAATCCCTTGTTTGCAGCCGCCAGACGAATGTATTTCGTCCCGTCGGGAATCGGAATTTTCGTTACGGGATTAAAAAAATCAGTGATGTAAGCCGTCGCACACCCCGAATTGTCATCCAGAATCAGGAACGGCATATCAAACGGACTTGCCGTCGTCGCCGAAAAGTTCGTCCCGTCCGTACCGAATCCGTAAGGCAGGTACGACAGATCATCGGAAGACGTTCCGACCATGCCCGTGATTTCCATGTACGTCAGTTTGTTGCTTCCTGTATTCTCGATCTGAAGATACGGGTAGTTATTCACATAAGACGGCCCCGACTGATTGTAGAAATAAACCCCTTCCGTATTTTCGGGATAGGTCTGAAAACACAGGGTGTTCGGTTCGCGCCATTGCAGCAGTTCTCCCGCATTCGCGGAATTTCGTTGCGAAATCGTCACTTTATCGCCCGCACCGGTACCCGTATGGTCGCCGATCACATTTTCCTCCGTATCCGTGCGGATGATGATGGAAGGGTTTTGGGCGGGAAGTTTTGCGGACAGGATGCAAAACACGGTCAACATACCGGTTAAAATCAAATTGTTCTTGTTCATTTTTTTATTTAATTTTTTGTTTAATTTTTTGTTTTTTTACTATTGACCGATTAAAATCCGATCATATTTTTATTAATTTGATATTCAGTTGATTATTTTTCCAACCGGTCATTTTTTAAAACGTATCTCTTCCGATATACCGGCTGTCATGCAGTCCGTAGGACTGAAACCCGGATAACCCTTTGCAAGCCGGCAGGCGCAGCTCGGGGGATAATGGCACGACCCGGCACTCCGGAACTCCGTAGGAGTTCAACCCGCTACGGGGTTGAAGAATGGGCCGGTTTTCCCGACCCCGGGCTGCGCTGCGCTTGCAAGGGGTTATCCAAGTTTCACGCCTACGGCGTGTTGACGGCTTTAAAAATTTTACAACTTTTTTCATATCTTTTTTACCTCGCATATTTTAATCGGTCAAAAGTGTTCTTTTATTTATATTTACCGCCCGCACACTTTCATCGTGCGGCTCGTATTGCCGTTGACCGAACGGATCAGGTAAATCCGGTTCCGTTCCGCGGGAATGTCGATCCGGTAATCGTTAATATTCTTTCGCGTCTGCACCGCCCGGCCTTGAAGATCGAACACCGTCACTTCCTTCAACAGGCTGCCGTCCACGCTCAATACATGAAGAATCCCGTCGGAAGAATAAGCTTCCATACCCGTGGTCGGGACGGCTTCGGGCGACGAGATTTTCGTCTCTTTCCGGATGAACGACAGATAAAAGCGGTCGGGAACGAACAGATCGTCCGTTGTTTTTTCGAACCGGTAATACGGGAACACCCGCAAATTGATCTGTTCCGGCGTTTCCGACTGCAAATCCGTCAGATAAAGATCATAGTCCGGAGCGAAGGTGCGCGTGCCGTCGAACCTCAATTCGAAGGCTCCCGTCGATTTGGTGCGGATGCCCAGAAACAGCGGCGAAGAGAAATCTCCCGCATACTGCTGATCCAGATAATTGCCGTCGGCATCCAGCGTATAGACGGTTGCCGGATCGTCCGCATTATTCAGAAAGATCTTCGGAACGTTCGTTTCCTCCCCTTGACCGGTCGGCAGCAGCAGCACCGAGCGATTCGTTCGGCCGTCCTTCAGGATGCGGATGTACAACGGTTCGGGCGGAGTTTGAGCTGTCGAACGGAGTTTGTCGCCCGCGTCCGTGACCGTCATTTTCGCATTCGCCGTCAGATTCGAAAACGAAGTGCGTGCCGTCAGCAGCACCGACTGCATCGGGGCGATGTATTTGGTCAATCCGCCCGTGGTCGTGCCGTCGGAAGAGTTCAGGTAGAACGAGATGAAATTCCCGTTTTCGTCCAACACCTGATAATACGGAAAGATCGCGGAGGAGTTCATGTTATAGAAATCCTCGAAGTTCCAGTGCGCCATGAACGGATTGCCCGCGATCACCAAGCGACCCGCCGCATCAGCCGAAACATCCAGCGTGATGTTGCCGGAGGAACCGTTCAGAACGGGTTCGTAAACGAAACGGTTCGGATTGACACGGGTGATCGGAACGTTGTATCGAACGCTGCACGGATCGGTTCTGTCGTACACATTGTACGAAGCGTCGTATTTCGGGAAAAAGAAATCATACGGGTCGTGAACCGTCAACAGCGGCTGTTTGTCGTCCGCCCACACCGAAAATCCCGAACCTGCCGGCATCGGATAGTCCGGATTGTTGAATACACCCGTCCATGCTCCGGCAATGAACTTGCCCGTTTCCGGATTCGTGCGGTTGAACAGCCTCGTGTACACGAACACGTCGTCTTCGCAGGGACGCGGATCCTTCACGTAATAATCGCCCGGAAACATTCCCTGAAGCGGCACCGAAAGCATGTACCAGCGATTCGAGTTCAACGTCAGGTGAACGTAGGCCGCATCGTAATCCAGACTGTCCGTGCGCATCACTTCGCCCCCGTGTTCGAAAGTGATGTTCGCGCATTCACTTGCGGGATAATAAGAATAATCCGTCCCGCCGCCGAGTGTGACGGGCGTCAGATCGGGATAAACCGAAATCCCGTCGGGAATCAGCACGTCCGTGCATTTACGCGGAATGTTTGCCCGTTCGTACAGATTAGCCGGATCATTCGGGTTCAACCAGTTTTCGTATTTGTGCCAGTCTCCGTCGACATGACCGATCCACACCAGCGAATCGGGCGCACGGAACACGAATGCCGTGTCGCGGGCGGGATTCAGCAGCTTGCTTTTCGAAGCGTCGTTGTACACATCGATGAAATAATATTGAACGGGGGTCGCGTCTTTGGTCACCTCCATGTAATCGCCCGAGCCGACGCGGGTTCCGCCTGTCGAAGCGTTGTACCATTCGTAATAATAAGTGCTTTGCGGTTCCAAATAAACCCGTCCGGTTTTTCCTTCACAGATCACACATTCGCCCTGCGTCATCGAAAAGTCGCCGGCGATGTTGTTCGAGTACAAACATTCCTCCTGATCGATCGGATAGGTATCATCTTCCCAATTCAGACGGATTTCCCAGTTGTCGTAATTTGCGGGGAGATAGTTGATATAATTTAAAATCTGATAGGTAATCGTTTGCGTCGTACCCACGGGAATGCTTACGGTCACGTCGGCCCCCGGACCGAGTTTGGTGTACGTCATCGTCGTTTTATCATAAACATACGTGCTGATGCGCAGGTTGCCGCTGTAAGTCGCATTGCCCTCGTTGGTCACCCCGATCGTCACATTCATGTCATTCCCGACCACCTTCAACGTCTTTCTCACCGTGTTGTCGAACAGCAGGTCGGGGCCGAGGAACAACGCCTCGCCTTCTTCATTCAAATTGGTCGATTGTTGCAGAAAGTTGTTGAACGGATAATTGATTTTCGGACTGTCCTTGTCATAAAATGCCGTTGTCGGATTGATCGCGTATTGAGGCACCGTCAAATCTTCATTGATGTACACCGGATTGTAGCCGTGCTGGTTCCATACATTGCGGGCATCGGCCCACATACCGGGAGTTATGCTGCCGAAATGCATGATGCGCATGGTGCCGTTCGCAATACTGTCGTTACTAATCGTCGCATTCGGATTCGCAGGATTAAGCGATCCGGACACTACAATATCCGCGTGTCCGTCGTTATCCAAATCCACCACCACCGGATATTCGGTATGCGTTCCCGAGCGGCATTCAACGGTCGTTAAATTATTTCCGTTTTTATCGATGATCCGTAAATAATCTTCATCCCGGTAAACCAGTTCCTGTTCCCCGTCCAGATTAAAGTCGAACATCGACATGGTGGTGGAACCGGACGTATCGGTCGTTGTTTTTACCCAAAGCCGGGTGAATGTTCCGGTAGTCTCGTCGTAGGCATACGCTATGATACCGCAATAATACGTAAAACAAATTTCGTTTTGTCCGTCGCCGTTGATATCCCCGATAAATGCACGGGACCCGTAAATCGGTGCAGCACCGGTAATTCCGGAGGGATTAGGCTGTGCCGGCGGAGAAACAGAGGCAAACAGGATTCCCTTTTTCGGCGACCAGGCATACATCAGAGTAGGATAGGAGTTGTTATAATAATTTACAACGACCACATCCAAATATCCGTCTCCGTCAATATCCGCCGTCGAAGTGTATCCGTCTGTGCGTCCGGCCGGTACTACGGTACACTGTTTTAAAATGGATGCCGTATTTCCCGCGGCCGTTCCGTCCCGGTTTGAAATATCATTGATTTTGTACACCGTATTTCCGGCCGCTATTTCTAAATTCCCGTCATTGTCGAAGTCGGCCATGACAGGCATATAACCGTATCGGTCGGTACCGGTGTTAAAATCCGTTCTGCAACCTCTCGGCCCGTCGGGAAGCGTTACCAGCAGCTTCCCCGACTCTGCGGCAAAAACCCGGTCTCCGGCAAACAATTCGGGATTTCCGTCATTATCGATATCCCCGATAATCAGACTGACGCCATGATTTCCTGCCGGTTTTGACGGACTGAAGTACGATTGATCGGATACCCATTTCAACGTTCCGTCTACTGTATAACAACGTAATTTTTGTCCGTCGTCGATATTGGTGGCAATCACGATTTCTCCTTGCCCGTCGTTATCCACATCGGCGATCACCAAAGGAGAAACCACATACACATCCATCATCGGGACGGAAAATCTATACTTTAAACTCAAGTCGTCATTAAATACATAAACAAAATTAGATAACGTAGGAGACGTGACGATCGTTGATTTGCTGACCGCAACAATTTCCGGTCGTCCGTCTCTGTCCAAATCGCCCACAAACGGCTGGGCATACGCCTGAACATAATAAGCGCTGCTTGTCTGCGCTTTTTTCTCGATATCCCACACCGTTACCGGAGGAGTCACCGTACAGACATCTGTAAATACATCATCGGGCTGATTGTTGACATTGATGTAAGCGGTGGCGGTGGAGACGATTCCGCTGCATTCGATCCGGTAAATCAGCGAATCCTGCCCCATATACCCCGCGGCGGGAATGTACGTGATGATTTTGGTCAGCGGATTGATTGCCGCGATGCCGTGTTTGACGTTTTGGATGATCTGAAACGACTGCAACGTGTTGTATTTGCAGATTCCCAACTCATCATTATTCAGCACATTGTAATAAAGCGTTTTGCCCGGCATCACGAAACGGGTGTCGTTATTCGCTTTTAACAGAGTCTCCCCTTCTTGCGCATTCAGGTTCCGCATGCCGGCAAAACCCCACAGAAAAGACATCAGAAAAATGGCAAACCGCATGCGGCTGCACCAACATAAAAAAAGATTTTGTTCTTTCATTTGCTTCATTCATTTGTAGCCCTTTGACCTGACCTCCGACAGCCCCTAAACTTCCGAAGGGGATATTTGGCGGGATGATCCAAGAAGGGCAGTTTATTATTAAAAAAATTTAAGTATGCCGTAAAAAACGGTTATTTTAGACCGGCATTAATTTCCGCACCGTAGAGACGCGGCATGCCACGTCTCTACATTCCGGCGGCCGGACATAAAAAAACAAACCCGGTATACAACGCTTGATGCCAAGCCTGTATACCGGGTTTGCTTTATTCCGTAATAAAGGATTTTGTTTTTTCATTTGATTTCATTCATTCGTAACTTACATTCATTCACACCGGTTACCGGTATTCTTTCGTGAACCGGTTACCATGTTTCACGGATCCCGGTTCTCTTTCTTCACTCTTTCATTTACATTCATCTGTCCGCTTTTACTCCCCTTTCGGGAAACTCCGGAACTTTTTTTTTTTGATGCCTGCTGCACCGGCCTTTCATTTTCTTGTCGTCACGACAAAAAAGATCGAGGACAAAACTTAAATCTGCATCCGATGCAGGGCATCAAAATGAATGAATAATATGTGAGTGTGAATACCTTTTCTCTTCAAAATCAGAGCATTGATATTCGGGGGCGAAGATAAGTTAATAAAATGTAACAAAAAAAAAAAAAAATCAA
>WRGA01000098.1 GCA_009787405.1 Candidatus Azobacteroides sp. | reverse complement strand
TGTAATGATGATAGTATTCGTTTCGCATTTCGGGCGATTTTTCGAAGGTTTCGTTTACGAAACTCAGGGCATAAACGGGGCGGAGCAGTCTGATTTCTTCAGTCTTGTCCAACTGCATCACGTAAGCTTTGGAGGCGTTGAACAGCACGCGGCTCTTGAAGCTTTCCGTCCAGTACATTTGCATCTCCACGAGAAACTGCCGTCCGTCGGCATCCGTACAGCGCACATCCACGATGGAATGGCGCAATATATTCATCAATTCGGGAACCAGTTCGTTCGTTTGATACTCGATGCTCACAATAGGTCTTTCAAGCGGCAGCATGCTGTTGAGCAGACTCATGCAAAGATGTTTGTGTTCGCCGAAAACACGCTTGAAGGTCAAATCATACTTCGGGTCAAGATAACGTACCATAGCCGTTTTTTTTATTCAAATTTTATATCTCTTTGCAAAGTTAATATTTTATCGCTCAAAATTAACCGGCTTTCTTTTCTTTTACAAACCCGTTGAACTCTTTGATTTTCCAAGCATATTCAAACAATCAAAAATAAATATGGTAAAAAACACTAATTTTGTCTGATTTTAATCTTATCAATTTGCCGCCATGCGAAAAAAACATCTCATTTTCTTCGTCCATGAACATTCTAAAAACATCAAAAGTTTTCGACGTGTCGAAAACTTTTGACTATCTGATCTGATTAAATCACTAACCGCAGTTTATTTACCGAAAAAATCGCAATATTCTACTGTTTTTCCTTAACCAACAGCACAGCCACTGCTCCCAAAACAAGCGATACGCCCGCTACAACAAGCATATTTATCTGCTGTCCGCCGACGAGCGACAGGAAAGTACCGCCGCATGCTGCTGCTACAATCTGAGGAATACAAATCGTCCCGTTGAAAAGTCCGAGATAGGCGCCCATATTTTTGCCCGAAAGCGCATTGGTCAAAATTGTAAACGGCAAAGCCAGCATGGCTGCCCATGCGCAACCAATCAGAATATACGAGCCGAACAAAACATATTGGTCGTGTACAAACAATGTCGATACAAAACCTGCCGCACCAAGTAAAAGGCTGACAATATAGGCTGTTTTTTTGTTTTTAAATACCGGAATAATTAAAGCCCAACCCACAGATGCAAGCCCCTGAACGGCAAAAAGTACGCCAATCCAATTTCCCGCTTCGTGATATTCGGCTGATTTCGCATCAGTTACACCCCAAACATTTTCGGCAACCGCACCGGTACTGTAAGTCCACATGTACAAAAACGCCACCCAACAGAAAAATTGCACCAACCCGACCGTCCAAAATACTTTCGGAGCTTTTTTAAGCAACGTGATAAAATCGGACTTTTCTTTGACCGGCGGATTGGCATCAAAACCATGATAAGCGGCATATTCTTTCGGCGACATTTCTTTCACTTTCCACATCGTATAAAGTACGCACAAAATCAAAATAGCCGCACCAACGTAAAACGAATAAATGACGGAATCAGGCACAACCCCTTTTTCGGCAACATTTTTAATTCCTATCCAAGTAAAAATAAACGGAAGCAAAAAGCCTAAAACACTACCCGCATTGACCAAAAAACTTTGAATGGAATAGCCGAAAGTTTTTTGTTTTTCATTAACCATATCTCCCACAAGCATTTTGAAAGGTTGCATCGCCATATTTAACGAAGTATCGAGAAACATCAGCGCCACAAGTCCGAAAATCATAACCGCTGAAACGGCCATTCCAAAACTGCCCGCATTGGGCAACAGGCACATGACGACAACTGCCACAAGCGCACCTATAAAAAGATACGGAATCCTGCGCCCGAAACGTGGAATCCATGTTTTATCACTCAACGAGCCTACGATCGGTTGAACGATAAGTCCCATTAAAGGCGGAAGAATCCAAAAATAGGAAAGATCGTGCGGGTCAGCGCCCAAAGTCGCAAAAATACGACTGATATTAGCACTTTGCAGAGCATAGGCGATTTGTACGCCAAAAAATCCGAAACTCAAATTCCAGATTTGCCAAAACGAAAGGTCTTTCTTTGCCATATAATAAAAATTAAAGAGATTTACAAAAATATTTTTTTAGAATAGACTGCTAAATTAGCTGTTTTTTTTGGAAAACAAGAGAACCGGGATATTTTTCTCAGGGCAAACGCATTTTAATTTATTCGTTCGTGTTTTCAATTATTACCGGCCGACTAAAATTTGTGACATAAAAAACGACAGTATACCAGTAGAAATTTTTAAAACCGGCAACACACCAAAGGCGTGAAATCCGGATAATTTTAAGATTAAAATCAGACAAATAGAAAAGTTTCCTGCCCCCATACGTGGAAAATCTTTACGGACTTCACGTACCAAAAAGAGAATGATACTTCCCCCATATGCTTGGCAAAAACATACTGATAATACCTGTTCCCTAAAATCTTCCCAATAAAATTTTCCTGCTCGTTTGATCATAACTTTACTTGTTTTTGTGCTACATTTTTGTAAAGCTATTTCAGGACAAAACAATGTCACAAAGCCGGAGTCGTTTACTTGTCTACTTGTTTACCATTCACTGTTATCATGACATATTCCGATCGGGTTCCGATACGGAACTTGCCGCCCCAAGTTCCGATTCCGGAACTGACATAAATGGTTGAATTTCCTTTTTTCAAATAACCGTAAGCATCCTCATAGATGAGGCGGGTAATCCAAGAAATCGGAAAAATCTGCCCGTAATGCGTATGCCCCGACACTTGCAGGTCGATGTTGTTTTTTTCGATCTCCTCCAAATGAAAAGGTTGATGATCAAGCATAATCAACGGTTTTGATCGATCGGACAAAGTTATCAATTCCTGCAACGGCTTTCTTTTCGGATTCGACCGATCGTCACGTCCTGCAAGATAAAACACTCCACCAACAAGAACGCACGAATCTCTTAACAAAGTAATGCCTGCATCATGCAAAAATCGAACACTTTTCGAAACACCGGCAATGTATTCATGATTCCCTAAAACCGTGTATACTCCGTATTTCGATTTAATCTTATGAAAATCCTGCTCCATTTCCTGTTCGTACAACGGTTTGACATTATTGTCGATAATATCTCCTGCAATCAGCACGACATCGGGATTTTCTTTATTGATCAGTGCAATCCAATCGTTCAATTCCTTTTTCCCGATTCCGTATCCCAAATGCAAGTCGCTGATCGCCACAATTTTCAAAGGGGCGGTTAATTCTTTATTGACCGAAACAGAGAGTTCAACCCGTTTTTTATTCAAATAATTAAAATAACCGCCTGTAAAAACAGCGGCGAGAATAACCGTCAAAACAAGCAAAACGACCGGATTTCCGTACATAATTTTGTTTATCGGAAACAGACCGGTCACCCGAATCAAATCAAACAGCAAAAACAGGATCAATAAATACATCCAAATAAAAATCCATGAGGTTCCTATTTGATATAAAACAGACGTAACAGCGCTCGGTAATCTTTCGCCGGCTAAGATGGCGACAAAAGGCGATACCATCGCAACAACGGCAAAAACGATCAGCAATATCCTGCCGACCGGATTAGCCGGTATCATATTCCAAATCCGGTAAAACACATAGCAATTTGCCCCCAAAAAGACGACAATCACCAAAAGCATTATGAATGGAGATCTCATTGAATTTAATTTTTATCAATAATAAGCGCTGTTAAATACCTCTTTCAATTTCGATTTCTTTCCTTTTACGGATGCAAATTCGGAAACAAATCCGATCAGAAAAGTGTTTGAATAAATATCGGTGTCCAACCGGTTGAAACAACTTGTAAATGCCGTATTTTGATAAGCGATCCGAATCGTAACTCTGTTCAAAGGAACATCTGCCGAAACGATGGTCTTGCAAGCTAAAAGATTATTCAAAAAACTGAATTTGACCACGTTGTCGTAATTTCCGAGTGAAAAAATATCATAATACGATTGTCCGTAATTCGGAGAAAAAGCAGCGCCGAGTAAAGGAGAAATCACCTGAATCCTCAGTGTAAACGGCTGATTTTTAATGTGCAGGTTATACAAAGCCATTCCCGAAGCCGACAGTCCCAATCCCAATTTTATCGATACCGGATTATTCGAATTTCTCGTATTATAAATCCCTCCGACAGCAACATACGTTAATCCGCCCGCCAATAATTTCAACTCTTTTGTCACGGGAAAACGATAATGATATCCCCAATTCCATTCAAAAAATCCGGAAAGTTCCGAACCGGTTTGTGCCGGGTTACTCGTTCGGGAAAAAGAAAAATCCAGCCGCCGGAAAGAAGACCATTTTCCGTTAAAATGACCGGACAGGGTATGGTGTTCGTTTGTCATGCGAAATTCCGTTCCCGTATAATAAAAAGGCGACAGGTATGTATCGCGGATGCTTGTTGCTCCGATCCCGAAAAGCGTTGAACCATTGGTTGAATTTACCTTCATTTCTTGTGCAAAAGAAGTAAAACAACAAAACAAAAACAAACCACCGAACCCAATCTTTATGTCATACCTCATAAATCTTATCATTTCTTCGGAATTACCCCTGTATCTCGTGTGCGAAATCCAATTTAATTTTGTCCAAAATACCGAATAATTCGTTCACGGTTTCGGCACGAAGCATCGCAATACGAGATTCCCTGAAATTAGGAATGCCCTTAAACAAAGGAGTCGCAGCCAAATGACGACGAATATGCAATATTCCGCGCCGCTCGTCCAACCGGTTGACACTGTCCGTCACCTGCTGCTTCAAGCACGACAATTTCCGGTCGAAAGATAATTCCGGCATCGACAAACCCGTTTCCAAAAGATATTTCACTTCCTTGAATATCCAAGGCCTGCCGATAGATGCCCGTCCGATCATAATCGCATCCACGCCGTAAACCTCGAACTTTTCTTTGGCAATCTCCGCCGAAGTGATATCTCCGTTACCGATAATCGGAATTTTCATGCGGGGATTATTCTTTACCTCGCCAATCAGCGTCCAATCCGCCTCCCCCGTATACATTTGGCTGCGCGTGCGTCCGTGTATGGCCAACGCGGTAATCCCGCAATCTTGCAGCCGTTCGGACAAATCGACAATGATTTTACTGTTGTGATCCCATCCTAAGCGGGTTTTCACGGTAACGGGAGTTTTAACCGCGTTGACCACTTTTTCGGTTATCTCAAGCATCAACGGAATGTTTTGCAGCATTCCGGCGCCGGCGCCCTTTCCGGCCACTTTTTTTACCGGACAACCGAAATTAATATCAATGATGTCCGCTCCCCCGGCTTCGGCAATCTTCGCGGCTTCCGACACCACATCCGGATCCCTCCCGTAAATTTGAATGACGACCGGACGCTCTTCTTCGAAAACGGTCAGTTTTTCCAGTGTTTTATTGATGTTCCTGACCAGTGCATCGCTCGATACAAATTCGGAATACACCATGTCCGCCCCGTAACGTTTGCACATTAACCGGAACGAATAATCCGTCACATCCTCCATCGGCGCCAAGAACACCGGATACTTTCCAAATTCGATAGGTCCGATTTTCATTCCCTTAAATCGCCGAAGTTTTTTCTTTCAGCCAGTTTTTTTCTTCTTCGGACAAATAAGGACTTAACCGGGTATAAACCATCTGGTGATACTGATTGATCCAAGTGATTTCATCCGAAGTCAAACAGGCTTTATCGATTGCTTTTTGATCGAACGGAAAAAGCGTCAGGGTCTCGAATGCATAAAATCTGCCGAAATCCGTTTCTTCCTTTTCGATCACTAAAATCAGATTTTCGCAACGAATACCGTATTCACCCGTCCGGTAAATGCCCGGTTCGTTCGAAATCACCATGCCGGGACACAATTGAGTCGGATTTTCTTCCATGCGGATATTCTGGGGCCCTTCGTGCACATTCAGGAAATGTCCGACACCGTGACCTGTTCCGTGAGTATAATTCAACCCGTTGTCCCATAAGGCTTTCCTGGCCAATACATCAATTTGGGATCCTCTCGTTCCTTGAGGAAACCGACAGGTTGCAATGGCAATATGCCCTTTCATGACCAACGTAAAATCCTTTTTTTGTTGCGGCGACAACTCACTTAATGCAACTGTGCGGGTAATGTCTGTGGTGCCGTCAAAATATTGGGCGCCGCTGTCGATCAGTAAAAATCCGTCCGGTTTAATTTCCAGATTCGTTTCTTCATTTGCCGAATAATGCACAATGGCGCCGTGTTCGCCGAATCCCGCAATCGTGGCAAAACTTTCGCCGACATACAGTTCCTGTTGTTTTCTGGCATCAATCAACCGGTCGGCAATGTCCATTTCCGTTATCGGTTCCTTTCCGAGATCATTTTCCAGCCGGCGGAAAAAGCGAACCAACGCAACCCCGTCCTTAATCATGGCATTTCGGAATCCGTCGATTTCCACCGGATTTTTGACGCTTTTAAGCAACGCCACCGGCGATGGTTCGAAAATCACGCCGCATTGCTTCGAGATACAGTTAAACAATGCCGCATTGACTTTATTTTTATCAATTAAAATACGGGAATTTTCATCCAATCGGGACAAATAATTTTTAATATCGTCATATCCCGATACCTGAATCTGTTGTGAAGACAGATACGACCGGCTTTCATCCGTCAATTTTCCGGAAGAAACAAAAAGACGGATTTCATTGTCCGATATAAAACCGAACGCAAAAACAACGGGATTTGCCCGGACATCAGATCCTCTTATGTTGAACGCCCATGCAATCTCATCCAATGCGGTCAGCAAAATACAATTTGCGTCCACTTTCGTCAAACCGTGCTTAATTTCGGATATTTTTTCGTCAACCGATTTTCCCGCATATTTCTCCGGATACACAATCAACCGATTATCCGGCAATCCGGGTCTGTCATTCCAAATCTCCGGAAACGGATTGAAAGTGCCATCGACCCGGATCTTTTTTTTACCGAATGTTTCAATCATTTTTTCCGTTTCGGCAAGCGCAAACAGATTGTCGTCGAATCCGATCCGGGAGCCGGGTTTCAATTCCGATATCAGCCATTCGTTGATGGAAGGTGTTTTCGGCAATCCGGCTTTAAACAATTTGATGCCCGATCCGAACAATTCTCCGCCGGCTTGCAGAAAATAACGGGAGTCGGTCCATAATCCGGCTTTCGATTCCGTCACGACCACCGTTCCGGCCGAACCGGTAAATCCCGAAATCCATTCCCGATTTTTCCAATGTGATGCAATATACTCACTGAGATGAGGATCGGAAGCCGGAACAATGCAAGCATCCACCCCGGCTTGCTTCATCATTCGGCGCAAATCCGAAAGACGTTGAGGAATTGATGTTTCCATATTTTTTATTTACAATTTGACGATTTACGATTTCCGGTTCTCAGTCTCAATGTCACGGCATTTTTGTGGGCATCCAACAACTCGGTTGCCGCCATGATTTCGATGGCCGGGCCGATCCGGTCGATGCCGTCTTCGGTAATTTCCTGAAACGTGATCTTTTTGATGAAACTGTCCAGATTCACGCCGCTGTAAGCCTTGGCATACCCGTTGGTCGGCAGCGTATGATTCGTTCCCGACGCATAATCGCCGGCGCTTTCGGGTGTATAATGTCCCAGAAACACCGATCCCGCATTCGTTATCTGTTCCGCGATTTCATGATAATTTTTCGTTTCGATGATCAAATGTTCCGGAGCATAGGCATTGGTAAAATCAACGACATCCCGCAAGGTATCGAAAAGAATGATTTTACTGTTTATCAAAGACTTTTCGGCAATCTCTCTCCGGGGAAGATCAAACAATTGTATATCAATCTGTTCCGATACATCAAACACCAGCTTTTCACTCGTCGTCACCAACATCGACTGACTGTCGACGCCGTGTTCCGCCTGCGACAACAAATCAGCTGCCACAAAAGCCGGGTTCGCGGTTTCATCGGCAATCACCTGCACTTCCGAAGGCCCCGCCGGCATATCGATGGCGACATCCTTTAAACTCACTAATTGTTTGGCCGCGGTGACATACTGATTTCCCGGACCGAATATTTTATACACTTTCGGCACGCTTTCCGTTCCGTAAGCCATCGAGGCAACAGCCTGCACCCCGCCGATTTTGAAAATATCGGTTACGCCGGCTGTTTCTGCCGCAAATAAAATTGCCGGATGAATCTGCCCGTCCTTATCCGGCGGAGAACACAGAATAATTTCTTTGCATCCGGCAATACGGGCCGGAAGCGCCAACATCAACACCGTGGAAAATAACGGAGCCGTTCCTCCGGGAACATACAATCCCACTTTTTCTATCGGCGACGCTTTTTGCCAGCAGGTCACTCCCGGACACGTTTCCACTTTTTGAAAATCCCGTTTTTGCGTGGCATGAAACATTTCTATGTTTCGCTTTGCCAAATAAACGGCCTGTTTCAATGCTTCGGGAACAGCTTGTCGGGCTTGTTGAATTTCCTTGTCCGACACCTTCAACGATTGCAGAGAAACGCAATCGAATTTCCGTTCATATTCAAAAACGGCTTTATCCCCGTTTCGGCGAACGTCATCCAATATATTTTGAACAAGGCCGAACAACGAAGCGGTATCCAAAGAAGGACGCACCAAAATCGAATCCCATTCCGAACGGGGCGGATACTTTATCAGTTGCATAAAATAGATGTTTAAAAATCAGTTGAATCATTACAACATCCCGGATTTCCGGAACATCCGTCTGCCAAAATTACAATAAATATTGACAGGCCCTGACTTTCCGGAGTTTATTTTCGTTCGCACCCGATAAAATTGCACGGTTGGCTTTATCAGTTAAGAGTTAAGAGTTAAGAGTTAAGAGTTGGATGGCGGGATAGGATTGTTGTACTCGCCGTGGCGGACATGTTGTCCGATGGAAAGAAAATGTTTCAATCAAAATAAAAATTATTCCTTGCTTATTAGTTTTTTAAAAAGGGTATTTTTATAAAAGCCGGACTGTAAGTCTTTTTGAATAAGCAGGCAGACAGACAAGATGTTCGCTGCGGTGAAGTGGGATAACCGGCAACACGCCGTAGATGTGTTGCCGGCTTTAAAATCTTACACCCTTTTCCATACCGTTTTTACCTCACAAATTGTGAAATCGTAAATCGTAAAATCGTAAATTATCTGATGCTGTCGCGTAAGACAATTCCGGACTCCGGGCCCATGTTAAACAGCAGATCGATAATGCTGAGATTAGCTTGAAATCCGTATCTTGATTCAAATACTTGATAATACGGTGCAGGAGAGAAATGAACATCCGACGATATTTTCTTTTTAGGGTGAATAAGTTCACGGTAATCAGCCACCTCATCGGAAAAATCAATCTGATAACACTCGGAAAAAGTAACCCGGGACTCAATGGACAACAATTCGCAAATCAGCGCCCTCAATCCTTCATTAAAATCGAACAGAAAAGGGATTTTTTTTTCGAAAAACGGATAAAAATCATCCCTGTAATATTCAAAAAACGGAGTGGAATTATACGCCGAAACAATTGCATTCCAATGCAGATGCCGCCAGTTTCCATGTTCGGAAAGCCTGACATCTTTGGTCGGTTGTTTAGGATCATCCCTTTTTTCGATCGGCAGAGAAAGAACCATCAGACCGTTGGCGGCCGCAATCACACAACGATTTCGATACGTTTGTTTAATGTAGTTGCAATGCCGTTCAATAATTACATGATCAAAAGAATACAATTTACAGTAATACTGAACAGGAGCCAAATAAGAAGTTGTTAAACAGCAAGTTGACATGATACGCGGTAAAAAATAAAAAGTAAAAAGTATTTTCTTTACTTTTTACCTTGTACTTTATCCTCATCTTATTTTTCGGAAGCCTTTGCTCCAAATGCATTCGGCTTTTCCGATGATATGGGTTTCAGGGATGAACGAGGCGGTTACGTTTACTTCGATATAATTTTCCCGGTTATCGGGCAACATCCAATAATAATCTTGAGAAAATTCGTAAGAATCGACCTGCTTGCCCTCAATCCACAACATATTATTTTCATATTTCACCGATTTTCCTTCAGCAGCCGATATAATGGGCAAATAGATGAAATAGTTTTCGTCCGTTATTTTAATTTTTGTACCTTTCGACGGAACAATCAATCCGTAAGTCGGCCTCAATACCTCAATTGCGATGCTGTCTGAAAGTTCCTGCTCCAACAAGAATGTCTCGTACCGGCTGAGTAACCGGATATTCAGAGTATCCACATGCTTTACGCCCCGGTCGGGAATCTTCAACGAATTTAATTCGTCCACTATCCGCTCTTCAAATCTCTTCGAATAATAATACGGTTCAACGACATTGGGGCTTTGTACCAAAGCATTTCCATTGACATACACCATTTTGTCTTTAAACACAAGAGTATCGCCGGGTAATGCCAGACATCTGCTGATGGATATTTTTTGCTTGTCGACAGGCACACCGAATTCTTTGGCGGGATTGTTAAAAACCACCACGTCATTTCGTTTCGGGCTACTTTCGAAAATACGCTTGTATGGAAGTTCCCACCATGTCGAATACGCTTTTATTCCGCAAACGGAATCGTGACAAAACGGAATACTCAAAATCGTCATCGGCAACCGAATCCCATAACTTGTTTTGCTGACGAAAATACGGTCGCCTTCAAGCAATGTATTTTCCATACTGCATGCCGGAACACGATACGACTCAATAAAAAAGGCACGCAAAAACCATGCTATGACAAGTGCCACAAAAATCGTTTTTACCCAAAACCAAATAGCGTTAACCTGCATGGGCGATCCAAGTTAAGAGTTAAGAGTTAAGAGTTAAGAGTTAAGAATTTGAACTTTCCGTCTTTTATGGAGCAGGAGTTCGAAATTTTTATTTTCCATTTCTTAATCCTTAATTTGAGTTAATTTATTCATTTTTCACAGTCGAAAACAATCGGCTCCAACGAATTTTGCCGTCGAACCAACCTCTGTCTTTATCCAAAGAAAGCCAGACAAACAACGGCTTGCCGACGATATGGTCTTCGGGAACAAATCCCCATGAACGAGAATCGGCTGAATTATGCCGATTATCACCCATCATCCAGTAATAATCCATTTTAAACGTATACGTATCAGACGGCTTGCCATTAATCAAAAATTTCCCGTCTTTAACTTCAAATGCATTATTTTCGTAATTTTTGATCACACGTTCATAAATCCGGTAATTATCTTTGGTCAGCGTTATGGTCGATCCTTTCTTGGGAATCCAAACAGGACCGTAGTCATCGACAGTCCAATTTTTATCATAAAACAACGGATAAGTAGACAGATCATCATTATTAGGCGCCATCGCCACTTTTTTCACAAAGCGGAATTTTTTGATCATCGCCAATGATTCTTCCGTCAAAGGAAGTTTATAAATCACATGATTGAATACTCCGGTCGAATCGGATTGAAATCCCGCCTGTCTCAAAAGACGGGGATCATCGGCCAAATTCCGGTCTTCGACGCTGATGTTTAATTTCCGGAAATTTTGCTCGGAAATGCTCGACCCTTCTATCTCTACATAATAACACAGTTGCATTTTTTTCGGATTCTTCAACTTGACTCCATTAATATATACCTGAGTATTTATAATTTGCAAGGTATCACCCGGTAATCCGACACAACGTTTCACATAATTTTCCCGACGATCCACCGGACGATATACAATATCTCCGAATTCACCTTTATTATTCAATACAAAATCGCGGCCCAAATTATATACATCCTCATAAGGCACTTCTCCCGGCAATGCTATTTTACCGTTTTTCCGGAAATAATATTCGAAGCCGATCCGCGTACAAATAGAATAATAATCTTCTTGTTGCCGTTTCAAGGCCACTGTATCGCCTGCCGGAAAATTAAAAACCACAATATCATACCGTTGAACCGTTCCGGGGCCTTTCAAACGTTTATACGACCATTGCGGCCAATCAATGTACGATTTGCAGTCCAACACGGGCAATGTATGTTGCGCCAACGGAAAAGACAACGGAGTATTGGGGACTCTCGCCCCGTAATTATATTTTCCGACAAACAGGAAATCGCCCACCAGCAAGGTTTTTTCAAGCGAAGAAGACGGAATCTGATAATTTTGAAAGAAAAATATATTGATGAAATACACAGCAATCAAAGCAAAAAGAATGGCATCCACCCACTCCATCACTTTTTTGACGTTTTCGTTTTTCGATTTTTTCCATCCACCCCAGGGAATATATTTCGTAATGTAAAAATCAAAAATAAACGGAACGATCAGCAACAACCAAAAATTACCGATCCAAGCCGTCCAAAGAACATACAATATGGTAACGATAATAAATTTAATCCATTTCGAAACAGGAACTTGCTTAACACGTTTAATAAAATCCATATATTTTTCAATTAATTAATAAAACAACATCGGAAACAACCTTAAAACTTAAGCATATCTTTCATGCCGAAAAAACCTTTTTTGCCTTGCAGAAATTCGGCGGCAATCACCGCCCCCAAAGCAAATCCTTTCCGGCTTTTGGCATTGTGGGAAATTTGAATCGTATCCACCGACGAATCATACACCACCGAATGATAACCGATTTCCTCGCCCCGGCGATAAGAAGTGATCATTAGTTCATCTTTTGAAACTTTTTCGGATTCCTTCCACGATTTTTTACGGTCGATATGCTTCAGGATTCCTTCGGCCAACGTAATGGCAGTACCGCCGGGAGAATCAAGTTTATGAATGTGATGAACTTCTTCCATGCTTACCTCATACATCGGAAAATTATTCATGATTCCGGCCAAACATTCATTGACGGCAAAAAAGATGTTGACACCCAAGCTGTAGTTCGATGCATAAAAAAAAGTTTGGCCGTCTTTCTCGCACGCTTCTTTTATTTCCGGCAAATGATCAATCCAACCGGTCGTTCCGGCAACGACGGGAATGTGTTGAGCAAAACATTTGTGATAATTGTTCAACGCAGCATCCGGCATCGTAAATTCGACAGCCACATCCGCCGAACGAAAAGCGTCCGAATCAAAATCTTTCTCATTATCCAGATCTATGATACAAACAATTTCATGTCCGCGTCTCAACGCGATTTCTTCAATCGCCTTTCCCATTTTACCGTAACCGACAAGCGCCATTTTCATTTTTAAATCGGATTTTGATTTTTACACACCTCGCAAAGGTACAATAAAAAATTAAAAATAACAGACATTCATGTTGCCGGGTACTTATCTGTTTTTCTTGTCCATTATCTTTTCAACAATTTTATCTATTTCAGCCAATTCTCGCGACAAATGTTTCTTAATTTCTACACGAAGTTTGCCAAGAAAGTGTGCCGAGAGGTCATTTTGTGGCGGATTGCCTTCAATAAAGGCTTTTGCTTTTTCGGCGCAACGTTTTCCCCATTCGGCTAATCGCAAATGTTGTTGGTCTGAATTATTGAATTTTGGAAAATAAACATCCAGAATTTTTTTGTGAATATCACGCGGACCAAATAACCCTCTTGTCTGAAAATCTTTAATTCGTTTGTTAGGAATAGACGAATTTAGTATTGTTGCCAAATAGTCTGCTTCTTGCTTGTTGTCTGTATAATACACGTATGTCTTGCTTTCTACAATAAACTCAAAATCATAATCAAGCGATTGCCTGTCAAATACCAGTGCGTTAGCGTCTTTTGCCGAAGCGTTATAAAGCACTAAATAACGAACATTCAAGTTTTGGTCGGTTAATTTATTCAGCCAATTCAAATAATCAGAGGAGCTGATACTTTTATTTTTTTCCGTTCTATTAATATTCCAACATGTTTCGGCATTTTCAAACCATTTCCACGCTTTTAGTTCGCCTGCGTTCATCAGTTGTTCGGAAGTATGAAGTTTTATTCTTTTTAATCCGTCTTCTTCTTTTTCTATCGTTATGGGCAATGCAATCCAAGCCGGATTATGCAGGTAAAACGGTAAAACGGATTTTGAAATTGCCGTACGGAAAATAAATTTACTTTCGACTTGTCCGGATAAAGTCATTTTCCAAGGAGCTTTGGCTTCCGATAAAGTGCCAGCAGAAGTTTTGATGTTAATGATGCGGTCGACGAAATCTTCGGGTATTTCCTGGTTCAAATCTATAAAATAAAACGCACGAGGCACAATAGTAGCCCCTTGCTTAAAAAGCAACTTGTATGGATTTCCGGCATTTTTAGCGTTGCTTTTAGTCGTTGAAAATGCAGTAGCTCTGCCCTGTGTTTTCAAATACCATTTAACAGAAGTTTCTTTCAATCGGGTTTCGGCAATATCGTAATGACAGTTGTGAGCGGGAAGTCGTCCCTCAAACTGTTTTCCTTCTACGACCGACATTTTGCCGTTCTGCTTTTCGGTTTTCTTTTCAGCAAAAAACACACAACTTGGTATATTGAAAAGCGGTTGTACTTTATCCAAATCCCAAATTCCGGTAAGTTTAAATCCTTTTGCCTCTCCGCTGCGCGTGCGGTCGTGCTGGTCGCCGCTGAAAAACGAGCGAGGCAGCACAAAAGCGAGTTTCCCGGTGTCTCTCAAAAAATAACTGCTGCAATGAGCCAAAAAAATAGCGGCGATTTCGAGGTGCGGGTAATTTTTCTGCTTCGTCGGTTTCACTTGGTATCGTACGGCCAAAGTATTCAGCACATCTTGATAATCCTCGTTGTTTATCGAACTGTAAGTCAGCCAAGGCGGATTGCCGATTATATAATCAAAAAATTCATACAGGAAATACGGCTTATACTGATTTGAAATGATGAATTTCCAAATACTGTCGCGTTTTTGCTCTTTCGCAGTTTTAAATCCTTTATAGATTTCGTAATAACTGATTGAAAATGAATAATTTAATTTATTTGAGATTTGTTTATGAAGAATATTCGTAAAATTTTCCAAAGCAATCGGTTTTTCTTTTAATCCATGCGACGAAAGTTGGTCACAAACTTCGAGTGCCTGATTAAATTCAATCACATTATTAAGAATTAACGAATTAACTTTATACTCTTTACGGTCAATGGGCATATTGAAGTCAACACCCCAAAACGTCTTTTCATTGATGGGCGAATACAGCGTATTTGCAAGCAAAATATTGAGAAAAACAGGCTTTCGGGAATTTTTAATTTCCCTTCCCAAAGCGAGCAACACGGTTGTCTTTGCTATCTGGACGGAAAGCGGATGAATGTCGATTCCATAAATTTGTTTGTTGATTTCTTCAGGAGTTTTTTCGGGGTTTTGTTGTTTAATTCGTTGAATAGCAGCACGAAGAAATGAACCGCTGCCACACGAAGGGTCAAGAATTTTTTTGCATTTGCCGAAATCAAACTCATTCACAATACGCTCACAAAGCCAATCGGGGGTGTAATATTCGCCTAATTGGTGACGGGTGTCAATATCTATCAATTCCTGATATACGCCTTTGAGAATATCTTCGTTTACGTCTTCAAAATCGAATGCAGAAAGTTCCTGCGTTACAAGGCGAAACACTTTTTTTAATTTCGGAAAATTACGACTGTCGCTTACCCAATAGAAAAAGTCATTATCAACAAAATTGGCAATATTAAAGGTCTGAAAAACATTGCCGTTCAGAATGTCGAGCATTTCATCCTCTTCAATGTAATCATCATTAGACACCACCGAATAAGCAAGCATTTTGGAAAAAACGCTCAGATAAGTATGAATCAAAAAGGCGTCTTCCCGCTTTTCAAACTGTCCGTAAGCAATACTGAGAAACTTATGCCACTGTTCAAACGACACTTGAATTTCGCCGTATTTTTTGGCATCATTGAACCGGTGATTTAACTCCCGAAACGATTCAATAAATATATTGCTCTGAAAACCAAATGCTTGTTCTATACTTTTCAGTGTGGCGCGTTGTTTGGTTTCACGAAACAGAAAACGGTCGAGCCAATAGTAAAAATCTTCGGCATTGTCTTCGGTCAATACAAAAGAAAAATCGGTTTCGTTAAGTATAAGTTCGTGTTCTTGTAATGTTTCGAGTTTATCAATGCAGGAAATATCGGGTACAACTATTTTCCAGTTGATAAAATCGGAAGCTATCAGCGTAAAATCAAATCCTGCGCCTGAACGCATTTTGCCCAACATATAACCGGCCAGCTGTTCTTTCGCGTGGGCATATGTTGCCCGTAAATCATTCTCAAATTCAATGATGATATTGTTGTAAAGCGTGTCGGCTCTGCCTTTGTGCAATTTGTCCTTGCGCGGAATATTCAGCACGGTTGCTTCTGCCCCGAGTGTGATTTTGTCGATAATTTGCTGAATTTCAGTATTTCCAAAATAAAGACGATTTAAAAGATCTTTGAATACTTCTTTTTTCGTCAATTCCATGTTCGCGGATTTGACTTTCCGGTAATATTGTTTGATCTGTTCGATTTTATCATTCATAATTTTTGTTGACCTGCTGTTTTTTTATATTCTACAAAAGCAAAACATTCGACTATTCGAACCGGATGCTTCGGGCGGGATTGATTTTGGCAATGATGAATGAAGGAAGAATCAGCAGCAGCATGGAAGCAAGTAATGTGCCGATGTTTAATAAAACGATATAAAAAATATTTAAACTGACAGGAACTGTGTCGATGTAATAAATTTCAGGATTTAATTTAAAAATATGGAAATATTGCTGAATAAAACAGATCAATAAAGCCACCACGTTACCGATTATCATCCCTCTTGTCACCAAAAAAGAAGAAACAAACAAAAACACCTTCCGGATGCTGTAATGAGTTGCACCCAAGGCTTTTAAAATACCGATCATATTGGTACGTTCGAGAATCAGGATCAAGAGACCCGAAATTCCGGTAAATCCGGTAACGGCAAGCATCAGGCAAATGATGATCCAGACATTCATATCCAACAAACCGAGCCAGTTGAACACTTGCGGATTAAGGTCTTTGATCGTACGAACGAAATAAGTTCCCGCAGCGCCCGCCTGCATCTCGAAATACAGATTTTCGGCAATTTCATCCACACGGTCAAAATTATTCACCAACACTTCGATCCCGCCGACTTGATCGTCCGACCAATTATTCAGCTTTCTGATATGCCGGATATCAGTCAAAACGAACATATTATCGTATTCGGAATAATTGGTGCGATAAATACCCGAAACCGTAAATTTACGCATCCGCACATCTTTCTGTACAAAATAAGTCAGAAAACTGTCGCCTGTCTTCAAGTGCAGTTTATCGGCAATGCTTCCGGAAATAAGCACCTGATTAGTCAAAGAATCGCCGAAGGCAAGGACATCGCCTTCAATCATGTTTTTTTTGAAGAACGTAAAATCATAATTTTTATCCACTCCTTTGACAACAATTCCCAAAAAATCGGTATCGGTTTTGATAATGCCGGGTTTGGTGGAAAAGCATTCGGCATGATAAACGCCGGGGGTGGATGCGACCGCGTTCAATAAACTGTCGGAAACAACGATCGGCAGTGTTTCATACGAAAAGTTATTATCGAAATTCGAAATTTGAATGTGTGAACCGAATCCCACAACTTTGGCCCGGATTTCCCGTTTATAGCCGAAGAGAATGGCTACGGTCAGAATCATCACCGCCAAGCCCAACGCAATTCCCGCAATGGCAATACGCACCGCCGAACGAGACACCTGTTTGGTTCCCTTCTTATCGAAATGAATACGCTTTGCTATGAAAAACTCCACCATTTCAATTAAGAGTTAAGAATTAAGAGTTAAGAGTTTCACTCGCTTGAAAGGCCCGGTTCGTAATTCTTGATTCGTATTTTTAATTCGTAATTGATTAAACTTTGCCCGGGTAAGCTTCAAGCGCTTTTGCAAGCACTTCGAGAGCGGCGGCCAGATCTTTTTTGTTCAGGACGTATGCGATACGCACCTGATTGTATCCCAATCCGGGTTTGGTGTAAAATCCGGAAGCGGGAGCCATGAATACGGTTTGTCCTTCGTATTCAAATTCTTTCAGGCACCATTCGCAAAACTTATCGGCATCGTCGACGGGAAGCTTGGCCACGGTATAAAACGCCCCCATGGGAATGGGAGAATAACATCCGGGAATACGATTGATGCCGTCGATCAAGAATTTCCGCCGTTCGACATATTCGTTATACACATTCAACATATATTCGTCGGATGCGTCCAAAGAAGCCTCGGCAGCGATTTGTCCGATCAACGGAGGACTCAATCGTGCCTGACAAAACTTCATGACGGAAGTCCGAATGTCTTTATTTTTGGTAATCAACGCCCCGATACGGATGCCGCATTCACTGTATCGTTTCGAAACGCTGTCGATCAAGATGACGTTTTGTTCGATTCCCTTCAAATGAAATGCGGAAATATATGGAGCTCCCGTGTAACAAAATTCACGATACACTTCGTCGGAAAATAAAAACAAATCGTATTTTTTGACCAAATCGCGAATCCGGTTCATTTCTTTTTGCGTGTACAAATAACCGGTCGGATTGTTGGGATTACAAATCAAAATCCCTTTGGTACGCTCCGTAATCAATGCTTCGAACTCATCGATGGATGGCAATGCAAACCCTGATTCAATGGTTGAAGGAATCGTTTTGATCACTGCTCCGGCAGAAATGGCAAACGCCATATAATTTGCATAAGCAGGCTCCGGAACGATAATTTCATCCCCCGGATCCAAGCATGACATAAATGAAAACAATACCGCTTCGGAACCGCCGGTGGTAATAATGATATCTTCGGCCGCAACATTGATATTGAATTTCGCATAATAACCGGTCAGTTTTTCCCGGTAACTTTTATATCCTTCGCTCGGACTGTATTCCAATATTTTACGGTCGATATTCCGAATGGCATCAAACGCGACTTCCGGAGTAGGCAAATCGGGTTGCCCGATATTCAAGTGATACACTTTGATTCCTCTTTCCTTGGCTTTATCCGAAAGAGGCACTAATTTCCGGATCGGCGATGCAGGCATACTGTTCCCGCGTAATGATGATTTCGGCATTTTATTTTTTTACTTTTCTTGGGGTGCAAAGGTATGACTAAGACAAGATTAAACAAAGCATTTTATACAAAAAAACGTATTACACTTTCGGGTAATACGTTTCACATAAACAAAAACGTAAATTCTTATTTCAGCAGCAATCCCGCCGCTACTTCGTCGGCGGCATCCTTTCCCTTCAAATATTCGACGATGCCCAACCCGAAGGTAACGGCAAATCCGGGACCTTTTCCGGTAATCACGTTTCCGTCGACAACCAATGGTTTTCCGGTATGAACAGCTTTCCCCAGCTTATCTTCGAAACCGGGATAACAGGTTACTTTTTTCCCGTCTAATATTCCCAATCCGCCCAAAACGCCCGGAGCGGCACAAATAGCGGCAATCGGCTTATTTTCGGCATGAAACCCGGTTAATAAATTTTTCAAACCGGCATGATTACCCAAATTAGATGCACCGGGCATTCCTCCGGGAAGCACCAACATGGCGGCCTTCAAAAAATCGACATCTTCAAATAATTCATCGGCCGTAACGGAAATCCCGTGAGCGCCTTCCACCAATTTCTGACCGGTCACGGACACCGATTTTACGATTAATCCTCCGCGACGCATCACATCTATTGTTGCAACGGCTTCGATTTCTTCAAAACCGGTTGCCAAGAAAATGAATATTGTTCCCATAATTTATGATTTACAATCAGACCATTTACTATTTTGCGCGTTGATATTCGTGTTCCGAGATCAATAAAAACACAATCCCGTTTTCCGATTGCAAATATACTCAAAATCAACCGAAATCCACATCTCTCATATCTCCTGTTTTAAGCAGCTGGTTGTGCATGGCGAAACAAGATTGAAGATTTTGAGGCGTATGTCCGCCTTTGGTCAATTTCAAGAAATCCCACAAAATTTGTTTGTAATCGGGATGAACACAATTTTCGATGATGGCTTCGGCTTTTTGAACGGGTGTTTTTGCTCTCAAATCGGCAACTCCGTATTCCGACACCAGAATTTTCACCGAATGTTCGCTGTGATCCAAATGTGATACCATAGGAACAAACGCGGAGATTTTCCCGCCTTTGGCTTCCGAAGGAGTCGTAAAAATAGAAATAAACGCATTGCGGGTAAAATCGCCCGAACCGCCGATTCCGTTCATCATGCGGGTGCCGCTGACATGCGTACTGTTGATATTTCCGAAAATATCCGCTTCCAATGCCGTGTTGATGGTGATTAAACCCAATCGGCGGACGATTTCGGGGTTATTGGAAATCTCTTGCGGACGAAGAATCAATTTGTTGTGGAAAAAATCCATGTTGTGGTACATATCTTGCAACACGCCTTCCGTAACCGTCAACGAAGAACCGCTGGCAAAATTGACATGACCTTCTTTCATCAATCCCAGCACAGCATCTTGAATCACTTCGGTATACATGGAAAACGGAGGAATTTCAGTGTTTTTGCCCAAAGAATCCAGCACCGCATTGGCAATGTTCCCCACCCCGGACTGAATCGGCAAAAACTCTTTCGGGATAATCCCTTTGCGCAGTTCCGACGCTAAAAAGCCGGCGACATTATCCCCGATTTTGACGGTCACTTCATCGGCGGGAGTAAACGAAGCCACGCCGTCGGGAAGGTTTGTTTCCACCACCGCCACGATTTTTTTCGGATCGACTTTGATATAAGGAACTCCGATTCTGTCTCTCACCGTGTAAACAGGAATTTCACGACGACGAGGTGGATCCGCCGGTTCGTAAATGTCGTGCATCCCTTTCAAACTCATGGAATGGTGACGATTTAATTCAACAATGACGATATCGGCCAATCTGGCAACCGTCGGGGCGATTCCGACACCCGTCGTGGGAACGATGGTTCCGTCTTCATCGACCTCACAAGCTTCGATAATGGCAACATTGACTTTACCCAAAAAACCGTACCGGATTTCCTGTGCAATTTGAGAAAGATGCAGGTCGAAATACGGCGCATCACCGCTGTTGATGGCCGAACGCATATCTTTGTTGGATTGATAGGGCGTTCTGAACTTAACGGCATTTGCACGAGCCAACACACCATCCAACAAATCGCTCGTGGACGCACCTGTAAACATTCCCACTCTGAATGAATTTCCTTTTGCATGTTCGGCTTCAGCCCTTTTTGCCAATGCCGAAGGAACAGCTTTCGGCGCCCCCGCAGCCGTAAATCCGCTGAATCCGATGGCGTCACCGTCTTTAATGAAACTTGCTGCCTCTTCGGCAGTTATAAATTTTAGCGACATAATTTATGATTGAATTTTTTATTTAAAAAATGGTTTCAGAATCAAGAGCCAAGAGAAGGGCAATGTTCGGCACAGGCTCGGAGATCAACAGGCATAAACAATGAAATAAACTCCGGATCAAGGCTTTATCCCCTTTTTAAAAACGTGCAAAGATAAGAAATTCCGGAGAATTTAATATAAGGCCGTCATTCCTTTTTATTTCTCAAAAGATATATTTCAATCCCAATGAGATCCCAAACAGTCCCAAGTAAATATCGCCCTCATCATAATTCTTCTTATCCGAGTCATTAAAATAATACAATAAAATATCCAATCCCGGAGAAATAAACAGGTTGTCATGTATTCGGGTATCAAAACTCAGCCGGCCTTGAAAACCAAGATAAGAATTTGAAACACGTTCATATTCATACGTTGCCGTCTTCGATATATTCAGTATGCCCATGCCTAATTCCAGAGAAAGATAATTCTTTTCGGATTCAGTGGTCGCACCACGGATCATAAGCTCTGCTCCGATATAAGAAACAGTTGACGCATAACCGATGTTTTCGGCTTTGCAGTTGATATACTTCAACCCCCATCCGCCACTTCCGGATTTGGAACATTCCATTCCGTCATCATCAACGGCTTTATCTTTGAACAGATATATCATATCCACGGCAAAAAACCTTCCGGCTCTCGTCTCACCTGTCGGCATATCGGCGGGATAACCAATACCGGCACTCCATCCGATCAATAAATTTCCGCGTTTCGAATAATCAATATCCGAATCCTGTGCATTAACATTCGCAACGAAGGGCATAAAGATAAAAATAAAACCGATGACAGCAGATTCGAGTTTCATACGAAAATAATTTTTCCGGTAAAATAATGAAAGTAAATGATACTCATTCAGACAGATTTTATCCGGTAAGGTTTAATCCGGGTAATGTCTGCATTATTCCGGTTTCGTGAATCGATCAGATCATCCGGTTTTTACCTCAAAATTCCGATGTGAAATGAAAACGAATGTTTTTAAAATCGTTTTGAGCCATTTGAAGAACGTATGACGAATCTGCGAGAAAAACATCCCGCCCCTCCTTGTCTTTTGCCATAAACTGATATTTTCGTTTTTTGAAATTTTCCAGTTCTTCCGGATGATCACTTTCGATCCAGCAGGCTTTGTAAAGATTCAGCGGTTCCCAACGGCATTGCGCGCCGTATTCGTGCAACAGGCGGTATTGAATCACTTCAAACTGCAATTGGCCCACCGTACCGATGATTTTCCGATTATTAAATTGATTGACAAATAATTGAGCCACCCCTTCATCCATCAATTGATCGATTCCTTTATTCATTTGTTTGGCTTTCATCGGATCGGCGTTTTCAATGTATTTGAACATTTCAGGCGAAAAACTCGGCAATCCCTTAAAGTGTAAATCTTCTCCGCTTGTCAAACTGTCTCCGATTTTAAAATTACCGGTATCGGGCAATCCGATGATATCGCCGGGAAAAGCCTCGTCGACCACCGATTTTTTTTGGGCCATAAAAGCCGTGGGAGCGGAAAACTTCAGCATTTTATTGAATCTCACATGTTTGTAGGGAACATTCCGTTCAAATTTTCCCGAACAGATTTTCACAAAAGCGATGCAACTGCGATGATTCGGATCCATATTGGCATGAATCTTGAAAACAAAGCCGGAGAAAGCCTCTTCCTCAGGATGCACGAGCCGCTCTTCCGCTTGTATCGGTCGCGGAGTCGGAGCGATCTTGACGAAACAATCCAACAATTCTTTCACACCGAAATTATTCAACGCCGAACCGAAAAAGACCGGCGCCAATTCTCCTTTCAAATAATCGGCGGTTTCAAATTCGGGATAAACTCCTTCGATCAGCTCGATGTCGGTTCGCAGTTTATCGGCATTCGTTTGACTGACATATTTTTCCAATTCGGGATGATGAATGTCTTTAAATTCGACGGATTCGGTGACGGTTTGCTTGCTCGGCGTGTAAAGATCGAGTTTTTTTTCGAAAATATTGTAAACACCTTTGAAGCTTTGCCCCATATCGATCGGCCAACTCAACGGACGAACCTTAATCTGCAATTCAGCTTCCACTTCATCCAGCAGGTCAAACGGATCTTTCCCTTCCCGGTCGAGCTTGTTGATAAAAACGATTACCGGTGTTTTGCGCATCCGGCAGACTTCCATCAATTTCCGGGTTTGCGTTTCAACCCCTTTGGCAGAATCAATGACAATAATCACACTGTCGACGGCTGTAAGGGTGCGGTAAGTATCTTCAGCAAAATCCTGATGACCGGGAGTATCCAGAATATTCACTTTATAATCGCCGTAATCAAATCCCATGACCGAAGTGGCCACGGAAATACCCCGTTGTTTTTCGATTTCCATCCAGTCGGATGTCGCGGTTTTTCTGATCTTATTGGATTTTACGGCGCCCGCCACGTGAATGGCACCTCCGAAAAGCAACAGTTTTTCCGTCAGCGTGGTTTTCCCCGCATCGGGATGACTGATAATGGCGAATGTCCGCCTGCGGTTTATTTCGTCAATCAACATCGATATAATTTAAGTAAGTATGTCGTAAAAGCCGGTTTATATTTTAAACGCTAAGGCGGAAAGGCGAAAAGACAAAAAGTTTAAATTCTTTGTGACTTTGTGTCTTTGCATCTTTGCGTTTAAAATAGTAGATATTAAATGCTGTCATGCATTTATGTCGCAAAAATAATTTCAACGATCCGGCAATCCGTGAATCGCCGTATTCAGACTTTCCTCCCAGTGGGGAATGGAAATCCCGAATGTTTCTTTTATTTTTTTCTTGTTCAGAACGCTGTAATGAGGACGCGGCGCTTTGGCCGGATAATCTGTTCCTTCGATGGGCAATACCTTGCAATTCGTGATACCGGCCGACTTGTGAATGCTGATCGTAAAATCGTACCAACTGCAAACACCTTCATTCGAATAATGGTAAATGCCCGGTTTAAATGTGTTCTTTTCGGAAAAATCAAGAATCTGTAAAATACAAGACGCCAAATCGGCGGCATAGGTAGGCGTTCCGACCTGATCAAACACGACATTCAACGAGTCCCGTTCTTTCCCCAGACGCAACATGGTTTTCATGAAATTGTTTCCGAATCCGGAATACAACCACGCCGTGCGAATCACCATGCTTTCGGGGCAAACGGTTGTCAGTGCACGTTCACCTTCGAGTTTGGATTTCCCGTAAACGGAAACCGGACACACCGGATCGGTTTCGACATACGGTTTATAATTCGTGCCGTCGAAAACATAATCGGTCGAAACATGAATGACTTTGGCACCATATTCTTCGGCCGCCTCTCCGAGATTTCCCGGAGCGTCCCGATTCACTTTGTAACAAAGTTCCGGATCATCTTCCGCCTTATCCACGGCGGTATAAGCGGCACAGTTGACAATATAAGCAATATTGTTTCCGGATAAAAAAGTTCTTACCGCCTGCAAATTACAAATATCTAATTCTTCTATATCCGTGAAGAAAAACCGGAACGAACGAAACCGGTCGGACAAAACCCGTATTTCGTTGCCCAACTGTCCGTTGGAACCGGTAATCAAAACATTTTTCATATAAAAATTTACAATTTATACTAAACTCGTTTACTCGTTTACTCGTTTACTGTCTTTATCTTGTTTATATTTTTCCGACAGGACTGCCAAAAACTTCCCGATTTGAGCGATTGCTTTTTGTGTCGCCTCCGTAACGGGCTTTCCCTGTAATTTCAACAACAAAATGCCGTATAAAGCAGAAAAACAGGTTTCGATTTCCCCGGTCTTTTGTTCGCCGGCTTTGCTTCTCAATTCGACGATATAAGGCAAGGTCTGATAATATATTCCCGAATAAAAAGGCTCTTCCGGCGATTTCAGCAATCGGAGATGCAAATCGGTAAGAGTAATGATAATATTGTTGTTGATCTGAAGATGCCCTTTTTCAGCCACATTTTCGGAGTGCATCATATCAATCAGATTTTCATACCATTCTCTGATCCGTTTTTTTATGTTATCGGATTGTTCGAATTGATCGATGATATTTTTTTGGATAAGGTCGATGTCCAACCGATATGCGCGGATAATATCCTCTATCTGCCACATGTACAATAAATACTCGGCGATATTATCCTTTTTCTTTTGTTCGGCAATTAACATGGCTATATTTATCCGCTTCCAAGACTGCAATCTACGAAAGGGTATATTCCGACAAAGAAGTATAAAAGTCTTTGTCTTGAATACCCAACTGACGGCAAAGCAAACGGGCGCCGTTTACATTTTGAAAAAAGCAGTCTTCGGAAACACAATCCTTTAAAACTTTAACCGGAAAATCGCCGAAACGCGATTCCAAAAACAATTGACCGTCGACCATTTTAACGTCCGATTTATCGTAAGGGATGGCCGTCACATCTTCACGAACACTTTCGGCCAATTCTTGCAGATTTTCATCCGACTGATTGTAAATAAATTTTCCGTTACGTTCTATTTGATCGACAAAATTTTTGAATATTTGAAAATAATTTTCTCCGGAAGCGTCGGATTCACCCGACATCGTTTTGTCGATCGTATTGATCAATGCGATGTGAGGGCGGTAAAATTGCAGCATCGGACATTTTTCGATTGCGGCGCCGGCAAATTCATCGCCTTCGATAATGACAATCCGGGAGTCATTATCGAAAGAAATCAGTTTGTCGAATCCTTTTACGGGATGTTGAATCACATAATCGAATTTCACATTTTGCATTTTCAACACATTGAGAATAATGCTCAACACACACATCCGATTTTTACTGCCCGCAATCACTACCCGGGTTTTGTCTTTCGCACGTTCAAAAATAAATTCGGGAAAAGACATGATCAACGCTCCCGCCTTTTTATACCCGATCAATTCGGGATTGTCTTTATTGATGTGCATGGCGGGAACAGCTACCATTAATTCCTTATTTATGTTTTCGGAATGCCATCCTTCTTGCTCAGGCAGCAATCCCGCTTGTTTGAGCCGGGTAAAGAAAGGTTCTTCGATGGTTACATCAGAGCCGCTGACTTCATACCCCTTCTCCTTCAATGCAATGGCGAGATCACACATTGTTTGATTTCCGATAGAAATAATATGAATCTTTCTCTTCAACAAAGGCGCTTTCTCAAACTTATCCATAAAATAACACGTTTTTTTTAATTTCGTGCAAAAATAATAATAACCGGTGATTTTCCCATCATGAGCCGGCCATTTTAATGCTAAGAAATTCTCAAAGAATGACAAAAAAATGCTTTTTAACAAAAAAAATCGCCCGAAAAGCATTCAAAAAATGAAGATAAAGAAAAAAATGTGAAAAGAAAAAAGAAGATCCTTTTAAAATAAAAGATATCCCCTAACTTTTAATTAACCCTAAACTCTTAACTTTTAACTCTTAACTTTTGATAGCTCCCGACCGATCTCATCGGATGCAGAAATCATCAGCATCTTTCCAAACAGGAAATTGACGACGGAAATCATCCAATTCTTCTTTATTGAGGGAAATTGTTTCGAGGTATGCCGTATTTTCGGGAATATTCGACAAGATCCGGCCCTTCGCGTCAATCAAAAAAGAATGCCCGGCATAATGAAGATTCATGCCGTCTTCTCCCACCCGGTTCACTCCGCAAACAAAACACTGATTTTCGAGAGCACGCGCCACCGACAAAACATCCCACACGTCTTGACGAGCGGCGGGCCAATTGGCCGGATAAATCAAGAGGTCATATTCATTGTTTACATTGCGCGACCAGACGGGAAACCGCAAATCGTAACAAATCAACAGCCGGATGTTCCAATCGTTATAACGGACAATCAGCCGCTTATTCCCTGCCGAAAATGAATTTTTCTCTCCTCCCGGAGTAAATAAATGACGTTTATCGTAAAAAAAGGCGGCTCCTTCGGGTGTGATAAAAAATCCGCGGTTAAAACAGGTTCCGTTTTCACCGGCGATAAAACTTCCGGCAACCGCAAAACCATATTCTTTCGACCATTTTTTCACGGCGGACATGGTAAAACCGTCATTGCTTTCGGCTAAGGCATGAATGTTCATGCCGAATCCGGTGGTAAACAGTTCGGGAAAAACAACCAAATCGGTCATCCCAGACAGCGGCTTGATCATCTCGTCGAAACGCCGCAGATTTTCCGCTTTATTTTCCCCGACAATCGCTACTTGAGCCAATGTGATACGAAGATCCGGCATCTTAGTTGAATATAGAATTAAAAAATGTTTTTACCCCTGAAAACAAGTCCGAACTTGTTTAATAGATTAACACCCCGATCTCTCTATCCCGTTTTTTGCATCCCGGAATATCGAAGTCCGACACCCCAAAAATACGAATTTATTTCCACATTCGTATTACTATCCCTCACCGTGGCGGACATATTGTCCGACAGAGAAAATAGATTTCAATTAAAATACGGAGTGATTACAATTTTCCGAACATGACCAAGCATCGCTGAATATCATTGCTCATAAATCATTATCTTTGCAGCTCTTGGCAAATAATTTTCTGATGTACAAAAGAATTTACGAACTGACAAAGTTGATCCTTGTATCTCCGGCTGCATTCTGGAAACAGCTTGCGGCAAGCGACGATAAAAAAGATATGGATGTTGCATCGGGATTCGTGTATCCTTTACTCGGTATTGTGGCGCTTTCGGCGTTTGTCGGAACATGGTGGAATCAGGAAGTTTTTAATTTACCCCAAGCGCTGCAATTGACTTGCATCGACTTTGTGGCCGGATTCACGGGTTTTTTCATCGCGTCGTTTTTGATCGATGAAGTGTCGGCGGCTTATTTAAATCTGCCCAAAAACATTATCCGCAGCCGGCAATTTGCCGGATATTCGTCGATCGTCATTTTCATGATTGCCGTTATCCTGAATATTTTCCCGAATTTCTTTTTCGTTCATTTATTTATGTTTTACATCGTATACATCGTTTGGGAAGGAAGCGACGTGTTTATGAAGGTCGAGGAAAAAGATAAACTGAAATTCACCATCGGAGCATCAGCCGTGATCATCGGATCTCCCATGCTTATCCTGCAACTGTTGTCGCTGCTCCTTCCGGGCATTTGATCAATCATCATCGGCACATTTAATTTTTAATAACGGATGAAACAGGCAAACATACAAATAAAGAATAAACGGGCATCGTTTGATTACGAATTTCTGGATATTTACACGGCAGGTATTGTGCTCACCGGCACGGAGATAAAATCCATCCGGCACGGAAAGGCAGGTCTGGTCGATTCTTATTGTTTTTTCAATGCCGGGGAATTATGGATCAAAAACATGAACATTTCCGAATATTCCGACGGAACTTACAACAATCACCAACCGCGTCGTGAACGGAAATTATTGCTGAATAAAAAAGAATTAAGAAAAATCGAACGGCAGGTCAAAGAAACCGGACTGACCATCATTCCGACCAAACTGTTTATCAATGAGCGCGGATTGGCCAAAATGGTCGTTGCGGTGGCTAAAGGAAAAAAAGAATACGACAAACGGCAATCCATTCGCGAAAAAGACGATAAGCGGATGATGGACAGAATGTTCAAGAAATAATTGACAGTTGACCGCGGTAAAATACTTTATTCATGGTCAACTGTCAACAGATTAAACCAGTTTTTTGATCAACTCGTCCCTGTCGCCGTAGAGCATGTCGATCAGGGGAATTTCGATCATGGTGTATGCGCCGGGTTGCAGCTTCATGCTTGCACGGGCAACGGAAACCAGTATTTGAGCGGTAACGGCGGGATTATTGATTCTCATGTTAAATTCGAACAATTGATTTTGCGTTTTCCCGGAAACTCCTTTGCGAACCAAGTTTACGCCGTGTCCCATATCCAACAGATCGTCTATGCTTTCAACTTGCCGCACATGCGTTTCGTCATGAGCAAAATACGGATCATCTTTAATCTTTTTCGCCACTTCGTCAAATGAATATCCGTCTTTCAATTCAATGTAAACCATCCGGCGATGAATGCTTGTACCCAACGGAATGGTCATCGACAAGGCAGCTTTCACGCCTTCGACGGCTTTTACGGCAACCGTATGTCCCATGCTCATTCCGGGACCGAAATTCGTATACGTGATCCCTTTCGGAGCGGCGGCTTCGAGCAAAGCTCTCACAACGGAATCGCTTCCCGGATCCCAACCGGCAGAAATCACCGCTTTCGTCCCGTGTTCTTTGGCAATGATATCCAATTCCCTACGCAAATGGCATATTTCGGTATGAATGTCAAAACTGTCGACCGTATTAATCCCCGACGCCAAAATCTCTTTCGCATGTTTTTCCACACTGCGGGTAGGCGTACACAATACAGCCACAGCCACATCTTTCAGTTTTTGAACGGAATCGACCACCGGATATTTCGAAAGTTCCGGAGGAATGTCAGACGGATTGCGGCGAATGACTCCGGCGATTTCAAAATCGGGTGCAGCCTCCAACGCCTCCAACACAAATTTACCGATATTGCCGTATCCGACAATGGCAGCTCTTATTT
>WRGA01000097.1 GCA_009787405.1 Candidatus Azobacteroides sp. | reverse complement strand
TCGCTTGAAAAGTTTGGCAAAGTTACAGAAAAAAAATGAGAAAGTCAACAGCCCCGAAAACGGATTGTTTCAGCACTTCTTCTTTGTGGCGGACTTCATAAATCCGGGATTTACAAAATTCACCGCAAAGATTTTCACTCCCCGTCCGCTTCTTCCGACTGTTCAAGCCGCTCTATCGGGACGACTTCAGCTAAGGGGCAGTTTTGTGCAACAGCGGGTGCGGCCCGTATTGAAATTTTGTTTAACTTTGCAAGTGTGCAGCTCGTGCAAACGGTAGTGGAACCCGCTGCTGCACAAAGCTGCCGGCACGTTATATGACACCCGGAAAACAACGTCGCGTAATGGAATAATTGCGGGTGGTGAAGTAAATAAATTTGATGAAAATATTTTCCCTGTTGGGAATATTCTGTTTTTTTGTACCTTTGTAAAAAATATTTTTTCACAAAAAATGGCAGAAAAAGACAGACTAAAAGACAAATACATAGACCCGTTTACCGATTTCGGATTCAAAAGGTTATTCGGCGAAGATTGTAATAAAGAGTTGCTGCTTGATTTTTTGAACGAATTGTTGCATAAAAAAGAGGGTAAAATAGTTTCTTTAACTTATCTTAAGTCGGAACAGTTAGGCCGGTCGGAAGAAGATAGAAGGGCAATTTTTGATTTGTATTGCGAGAACGAAAAAGGCGAAAAGTTTATAGTAGAGATGCAAAAAACGAAACAGACTTTTTTCAAAGACCGCGCTTTATATTACAGCACATTTCCGATAGTAAATCAGGCAATTGCGGGTGATTGGAACTATGAATTGAAGGCTGTTTATACAGTTGCCATTTTGGATTTTGTGTTTGACGAAGATAAGAACGACCTCAATAAATACAGATACGATGTAATGTTAACGGACATAGCAACGCATAAGATTTTTTATGATAAATTGAAATTTGTCTATTTGGAAATGCCCAAATTCACGAAAGAAGTGGATGAATTGGATACACATTTTGATAAATGGATGTATGTATTAAAAAATCTCAAGCGTTTGGACAATATTCCAGATAAACTTCGTGAAAAGATATTTGAGAAGATATTTGAAGCCGCCGAGATAGCAAAGTTAAGCAAAGACGAATATGAACAATACATCTTCAGTTTAAAAGCGTATCGTGATTATAAAAATTCCATAGATACAGCAAGAGACGAAGGAAAGGCAGAAGGAAGGGCAGAAGGAGAGCAGGAAAGATTAAAACTACAGCAAAGAATAGCGGAATTAGAGAGGCAAATAAAAAAGCAGACAGAATGATAGATAAATGGGCGGCATATAACGAGCGGTTTGGCGATACCTAACGAGTATGTACGGGCGGCAATCTACTTTTTTTATCTTATAACATTGTTGAGAGTCTTAACCATATATAGATTTTATATTTTTTAGACAACAATATTTTTTAAGACACTGTCATATATCAAGTTGCAAGAATCAAATTTATTCAAAAAGAGACTATTCAAAATTTTTGTTTTTTTGCACGATTTCCGGCCATTTTTATTTACTTTCGCACTTCGGCAATCGGGGTAGGGAGGATTATTTTTATGATCGTAATTCAAAAATACTGCCTTATTCCCTGATTGTCATATTTTTATTGCCGTATACTTTTTATGACATCATCGAACTATTTAAACCGATAATTTTCAACATTAAGCAGTGAGCAATTTCAAATTAATCGCAAAAACCTTTCAGGGATTGGAAGACGTATTGGCGGAAGAGTTGCGCCAAATGGGTGCGGAAAACGTGGAAGAAGGCCGCAGAATGGTTTCTTTCACCGGAAATACAGAATTAATGTATAAGGCAAACTTGAGATGCCGGACAGCTTTGCGCATCTTAAAGCCGATCTCCGAATTTAAGGCTGCCGATGCCGACGAAGTGTACGAACAGGTCAAAAAAATCAAATGGGATGATTTTTTATCCCCGGATACAACTTTTGCAGTCGATTCGGTTGTTTTTTCAGACGATTTCCGTCATTCCAAATTCGTCGCCTACAAAGTAAAAGACGCCATCGCCGATTATTTCAGCGAAAAATACGGAAAACGGCCTTCCGTCAGAGTGGTGAAACCCGATTTATCCGTCAACATCCATATCGCTCATCATCAATGCACCATTTCCCTGGACAGTTCGGGCGAATCGCTGCACAAACGCGGTTATCGCGTGGCGCAAACGGAGGCTCCGTTGAATGAAGTGCTGGCTGCCGGCATGATTTTAAAAACGGATTGGAGGGGCAACCGCAATTTCATCGATCCGATGTGCGGCTCGGGCACTATCCTGATCGAAGCGGCTATGATCGCTTTAAACATTCCTCCCGGCATTTACCGGAAAGAATTTACTTTCGAAAAATGGCCCGATTTCGACAAAGAGCTTTTCGATACGTTGTACAATGATGAATCGGGCGATAAAAAATTCAAATATAAAATTTACGGATCGGATATTTCGCCTCAAGCCATCCAAATTGCGGAAAAAAACATTAAAAGCGCCGGACTTTCCAAATACATCGATTTACAAGTCAAACCGTTTCAAAAATATGAGGAAGCGCCGGAAAAAGGTATCTTGATCATGAACCCGCCTTACGGCGAACGGTTGGCGCTCAAAGATTTGGCCGGACTTTATCAATCGATCGGCGAACGATTGAAGCATGTTTTTACCGGTTACAATGCATGGATCATTTGTTCGAGTGAAGAATGTTTCGACAACATCGGACTGAAAGCATCGGAAAAAATTAAACTGAAAAACGGCGATCTTGATTGTGAATACCGGAGGTATGAAATTTTCGACGGAAAATATGCAGAAATGAAAACCCGGAGAGCGTTCTCTTCCGAATCGGAATCTTTTGATAAAAACGAAAGACCGTTCAAAAACAAACCGACCGGAAGTCTGAGACCGGAAAGGCGATATCGCCGATAAAATTCATAAAAAATGAACATACGCCGATTATCAATCATCATTTGTTGTTGTATCCCGTCGATTTTCAAAGGATATGCGCAATTCGACATTGCATTTAAATTTGCCGAAAAAATCGATTCCGTCCGTTTACACGAAACACTCGGCATCCTGGCTTCCGATTCTTTGGAAGGACGAGGCACGGGCGAATCGGGAGAAATCAAAAGTTCGGCTTTTTTATCCATGTATTTGCAACGCATCGGCATTCAAAAAATAGACCAGAAATCGTATCTGCAACCCATATCCATGTACCGGCAAACGTCTGTGCCGAAACATTTTCTGATCGAAGGCAATGATTTCCCGGACCGTTACCGTTATTTTAACGAATTTGCCCAAGATTCAATCATCAAGACCGACAGTATTTTCTTTATCGGCTACGGGGCGTCGTCGGAAAATTACAATGACTTGGCCGGATTCGACATCAAAGGAAAAGTGGTGATGATGTTTTCCGGCACTCCTTACAATAAATTCGGCCATGCTTATACGTTTCCCGATGCGGAGTGGTCGGACAACGTCTTCAAGCGTTTACCCAAAGCCGTATTGATCGTCAGAAATGATTTTTCCCCTTTTTACGATTATTCCCGTCGCAGTGTTCCCGAAAACATTTATATTTCCGACGAAAATAAAGCCAAGATTCCTGAAATTATGATCAACGAAGCGTTGGCCAACCGAATTTTATCACCCGTCAATAAAACGGTCAAGCAAATCAGCTATGAAATCGAACGGGACGGCATTCCTCAATCCGTCGCCATCCGAAACCCGATCACCATCTCCGGAGAAACTCAATATCAGTCGACCGGAAGCAATAATATCATCGGCTATATCCCGGGAAATAAATTCACAGAAGAATACATTGTCGTATCGGCACATTATGATCATGTAGGGAAAGGATACGATGAAATTTACAACGGGGCGGACGACAATGCGTCGGGCGTTTCTTCCGTTCTTGAAATCGCCCGTCTGTTTGCCGAAGCCAAAAAATCGGGCAAAGGGCCGGACAGAAGCCTTGTTTTTCTATTTCCCGCCGCCGAAGAATCCGGGCTGTGCGGTTCCGATTATTATGTCAGGCATCCTCTCGTTCCGCTTGCAAAAACGATTGCCTGCGTCAACTTGGATATGTTGGGGCGCATCGACGATAAATACGAAAATATAACGAACGATTATGTGTATGTCATCACCCACAAAACGAAAAGCGGAACATTAAAAGACAAACTGGAAGAGATCAACCGTTTGTCTTACCGGCTTCAGTTGGATTATACTCATACGAGCCCGGACGACCCGGAACAGTATTTCGAACGTTCCGATCAATATCATTTTGCCCGGAATAATATTCCTTCGATATTTTTCTCGTCGGGAGAACATGCTGATTATCACAAACCTTCGGATGATGCCGATAAAATTAATTTTGCCGCTTTACAAAAAAGAACTAAATTAGCGTTCCTTTTGATTTGGGAGTTGGCAAATGAAAAAACCGTCAAGAATTGAGTCATTATTTACATTTTTTCCTTCAATTAATAACGAATGATGCAATCAAATAAATAAAGAAAAGCAAATGATCATTTTCATGAAGCGGATTACCGTCATCTTTTTACTTTTATCAGCCATGGCTGTCAACGCTCAAAAATCTTTTACGCTCGATGATTTGATTCCGGGTGGAAAAACGCATTCCCGTTTCGTGCCGCAAACCAAAAAAATGCTGCAATGGCGCGGCGATGAATATGTTTATCTGCAAGGAAAAGACACGTTATATTCGGTTGATCCGGCAAGCAATAAAGAAAAAATCATTCTGACGACCGATCAATTAAACATCGCTTTCGAGAAAAACGGTGTTCGAAAAACCGCCCAAATTCCTGGACTGTTTTTTCTGTCCGACAATCCGGATGTCGCCGTCATCGCACACGCCGGCCATATATTCGGGTATGACGTAAACAAACAGGAAATCATCGTCGATTACAAAGAAGAAAAAGGCCGGGAAAGAGCCGATATCTGTCATCAAACGCTGCGGCTGGCATTCACCAACGGAAACAATCTGTATGTGGCATCTCCCGACAACACGATCAAAAGCGTTACGCGGGAAGAAAACAAAAATATCGTCTGCGGTCGGAGCGTTCACCGGGAAGAATTCGGCATCGAAAAAGGTACATTCTGGTCTCCTCAAGGCAATTATCTGGCCTTCTACCGGATGGATCAAACCATGGTCGGCGATTATCCGCTGGTCGATATTTCGAAACGGGAAGCCGAATCGAACAACATCAAATATCCGATGGCGGGAATGAACAGCCACCAAGTAACCGTGGGGATTTACGGGGTGAAAAACGATCAAACGATTTATTTAAAAACAGGAACCCCGAAAGATCGATATTTCACGAATATCGCCTGGAGCCCCGACGAAAAAATCTTGTACATCGCCGAAGTCAACCGCGGACAAGACACTTGCCGGTTAAACGCCTATAATGTCTCGACCGGTAAAAAAGAAGCGACATTATTCGAAGAAACTCATCCCAAATATGTCGAGCCTCGAAATCCGCCGATTTTTTTGAATAAATCCGATCAATTCATCTGGCAAAGCCAACGTTCGGGGTTTAATCACCTCTACTTATATCAAACCGACGGAAAACTGCTGAAACCACTGACTTCCGGAGATTGGGTGGTTACCCGGGTCATCGGAACGGATGAAAAAGAAGAAAATCTGTTTTATCTGTCGACGGAAGGAAATCCGATCGAAATTCATCCGTATAAAGTAAACCTCAAAACCGGGGAACGAACACGATTGTCGGATGAACCGGGCATTCATGAAGCAAGAATCAGTAAATCGGGAACGTATGCATTGGACATTCATTCCGCTCAACATCAACCGAATCAAATTGATGTGATTCGTACCGCCGATCATCAAAAAACAACTATTTTGACGGCCTCCGATCCGTACCGTAATTACAAAATGCCTGAAATTACCGTCGGATCGATCAAAGCCGACGACGGAACCACCGATTTGTATTACCGGTTGATGAATCCCGTCGATTTCGATCCTTCCCGAAAATATCCCGTTATCATTTACGTGTACGGAGGCGCTCAGTTTCGATTGGTTCAAAATTCATGGTTGGCCGAAGCACGCGGATGGGATATTTACATGGCACAAAAAGGATATGTCGTTTTTGCGCTCGATAACCGCGGATCCAAAGACCGGGGCTTGAATTTCGAAAATGTAATTTTTCGCCGGTTGGGGATTCAAGAAGCAAAAGACCAGATGAAGGGCGTCGAATTTCTGAAATCACAATCGTATGTCGATACGACGCGAATCGGTGTACACGGATGGAGTTTCGGAGGATTTATGACCGTCAATTTGATGCTGCGTTATCCGGAAACATTTAAAGTCGGTGTCGCAGGAGGCCCCGTCATCGATTGGAAATATTATGAAATCATGTACGGTGAACGCTATATGGATACGCCGAAAGAAAATCCCGACGGATACAAAGAAACAAATTTGAATCGTCTGGCCGGAAACTTGAAAGGAAGATTACTGTTAATTCACGGCGACATGGATTCGACAGTCGTTTGGCAACACAGTTTGTCTTTTTTGAAAGCATGCGTCGATGCAAACACTTATCCCGATTATTTCGTTTATCCGGGACATGAACACAATATTTTCGGGACAGACCGCGTTCATTTATATGAAAAAATAACCCGTTATTTCGACGATTATTTAAACTAAAACATGTATGAGATCAAATAATTTCTTAAACCTTTTTTATAAACAATAAAAATAATCACAAAATGAAAAAACTGTTTTTTCTGGCATTTGTCCTGTCATCCATATTGACATCATGCCAACAACCTCAAGCACAACAACAAACTGCTGACGTAAATTCTCAACCGGCAAAAAACACGACGGTCGAAACCATTTTAAACCGTCGGAGCATCCGTTCGTACAAATTCGAACAGATCAAACCCGAAACGCTCGACACCATCATCACGTGTGCCATCAATGCGCCGAGCGCCATGAATTTACAACCATGGGAAGTACGGATCGTTCAAAATCCGGAAATCATAAAAGCGTTGGGTGACGGATTTAAAGCTTTTGTAAATAAAGGAGATCCCGAAAAAATCGCAAATGCCAAAAGTCCTTTCCATGATGCGCCCACCCTTATTGTCGTTGCCTATAAAAAAGACAATGATTTCGGGCAATTGGATTGCGGATGGCTCGGACAAAACATTTTGTTGGCCGCCGAATCTATGAACATCGGAACCTGTGTTGTCGGAGGCCCCGTCAAATACTTAAATTCTCCCGAAGCCAAGGAGATCGTTTCGAAATTGAATTTCCCCGAAGGTTATGAAATCATCTACACCATCGCCATGGGATACAAAAACGAACAGCCCGAAGCTAAACCGAGAGACAGAAGCAAAGTGCAAATTATAAATTAAAAAAGAATTTAATTTACAGTATTTTAAACGCGAAGATGCAAAGGCGCAAAGCCTCAAAGATTTTAAACTTCGAGCCTTTTCGTCTTTGCGACTTCGCGTTTAAAATATAAATTATTTTTTGTGATATGCTTACCTTTATTGCCTTTACTTTTTCATGAAAGATTTTTTGTCGGGAAAAACGTTGAGCGAGCTGAAAGAGATTGTTTCGGCAACGGGAATGCCTGCTTATTCGGCGGGTCAAATAGCCGATTGGCTGTATAAAAAGAAAGTGCGGGAGATTGGTGAGATGAATAATATTTCGAAGAAATTTCAGACGAAATTATCCGGATCATTCGAAATAGGATGCTCCTTCCCCGTCAATTTTCAACGATCGAAAGACGGAACGATCAAGTATCTTTTTCAAACACACCACCGGCATTTCATCGAGTCGGTTTTTATCCCGGACAATGACCGGGCAACGCTTTGTATTTCCTCACAAATCGGATGCAAAATGAATTGTGTTTTTTGCATGACCGGAAAACAAGGCTTTTCGGGAAATCTTTCCGCCGGGGAAATCATCAATCAAATACAATCCATTCCCGAGTCGGATCAATTGACCAACGTCGTTTTCATGGGAATGGGCGAACCGTCGGATAATACGGATGAAGTGCTTAAAGCATTGGAAATTCTCACCTCTGATTACGGATATGCTTGGAGTCCCAAACGAATAACCGTTTCCACCATCGGCATTTTAAAAACCATCGATCGACTGTTAAATGAAACCAATTGCCACATTGCCATCAGTGTACATTCACCTTTCCCCGAAAAACGGGCGGAATTGGTTCCGATGGAAAAGACGAATCCGATCAAAAAAATAATAGAGATAATACGGCAACATGATTTCAGCGGACAACGCCGTATTTCGTTCGAATACATCCTGTTTAAAGGAGTGAACGACAGCTTTATTCATGCCAAAGAATTGGTCAGATTGTTGTCGGGTATTCCGTGCCGCGTCAATTTAATCCGCTTTCACCGCATTCCCGGCGTGGATCTGGAAAGTCCGGATCAAGCCGCCATCGAGAATTTTCAACATCATTTAACCTCCAAAGGGGTGATTTGTACCCTCCGAAAATCAAGAGGAGAAGATATTTTTGCAGCTTGCGGCATGTTATCTTCCAAAAAATAGCTACCTTAGCTGCCTTTTAATTTTACAGAAAAAGACAGATGGAAGAAAACAAAATCATAATAGGAATTACGCAGGGAGATATCAACGGAATCGGATATGAGGTTATTTTAAAAATGTTGTCGGAACCCCGTATCGTAGATATGTGTACTCCGATTGTTTACGGATCGCCGAAAGTGGCGGCTTATCATCGTAAAGTGTTGAATATGGACTCGTTCAATTTCAATATCATCTCCAAAGCCGAAGATGCCAATCCCAAACGGGTAAACATCATCAATTGTGTAAACGAAGAAGTGAAAGTTGAACTCGGAAAATCCACGACCATTGCAGGCGAAGCTTCTTTTTTGGCGCTCGAAAAGGCTGTCAATGATTATAAAAAAGGCCTGATTAATGCCATCGTCACCGCCCCGATCAATAAAAACAACATTCAATCGGAAAAATTCAAATTTGCGGGACACACCGAATATTTTCGAGATAAATTTGCTTCCGGCAATCAACAAGCGTTGATGCTGATGACCACCGAGCATATAAAAGTCGGATTGGTCACAACGCATATCCCGATTTCGGAAGTGCCGAAGCATATCACCAAAGAAAATATCCGCGAAAAAATAAAAGACTTCGAAAGCTGTCTGAAACAGGATTTCGGAATCTTCAAACCACGGATCGGCGTATTGGGCCTTAATCCTCACGCGGGAGACAACGGCGTTATCGGTAAGGAAGAATTGGACGTGATCAAACCGGTGATTGAAGAACTGCAGCAACAAAATATCTTGTGTTACGGGCCGTATGCGGCGGACGGACTTTTCGGTTCCGAAAATTACCGCTCCTACGACGGTATTTTAGCCATGTATCACGACCAGGGACTGACTCCGTTTAAAACATTGTCTATGGAATACGGCGTTAATTACAGCGCTTGCCTGCCGATCGTAAGAACATCGCCCGATCACGGTACCGCCTACGATATTGCCGGAATGAACAAAGCCTCGGAAACATCCATGCGTCAGGCATTATACATGGCCATTGATATATACAAAAACAGGCAGGCTTACCTGCAATATCACGCCAACCCGTTGAAAAAACAATATTACGACAAAGGCGTAGATGCCGACGTCAGCCTAATCGCCGAGGTCGAAAAAGAAGAGAGTACATTATAAAAAGATAAAAAAAGTAAAAGGTAAAAAGTGGAAAGAACTAAAACTTTTTACCTTTTATTTTTCCGTCCGCTATTCTACTCGGAAGGATATGTTGTCCGATAGAGAGAAAATATTTCTATTAAAAAATCATTCTTTGTTTATTCGTTTTTTAAAATAGGAATTTTTGTAAAAACCGGACTGCAAGTCCTTTTGAATAAGCAGGCAGACGGACAACATGTCCGCATTTCCCGGAGAAAGTATCTTTAGCGAATTGCCCGTTTCACCGGGAGGCGGGGCGTACAACTTCGTATCATTGTCCGAACCCGTGGGCCGGTCGGTTGCGGAACCGGAAACCTTTTCCCAAAAACGATCTATGTCCAGGTTACTTTTCTTTTCCGAGAATAAGGCAGAGGACGATTTTTCTTTGTTTTTTCCGTTCCGGGAGCAGTAAAAATACCGCCGGAAGCCGTAGCTGCTCCCGCCGAAAATAATATGAAATACAATACTATAATATCCGTTTCATAGTTTTTATTTTTAATGATTATCGGATGTTATGCCCGGCTCTCCCGGCAGGTGAGGTATAAAAATGTAATATTCGTTTTTTGTCCCGCCGGGGACAACATATCGGTAGAAAGGAGAATTTCTCCGTCGGCCAAAGTCCCGTCAGGGACGTAATGCGGGAAGGAATACATTTTGTCCCCAGCGGGACAAGGAGTGAAGGGATGGTGTTTTTCTACCGATATAGCGTCCCCGGCGGGACAAAAAAGAACGAATATTTTTTTGAATATTGAAATATTTTTCACAACCTCCTACACGGGGACAGGTAGGTGCAACATCCGATAATCATATTGTTTTTTTGATAAGGAATATCCGGGAATCTAAAATCAATAGAAAAATATGCGGAAAAAACGGTTTTGAGTTGTTGTTTTTTTATAAAGTCTATTATTAAATGTATAGATATTTTTAGTTAATTTTAAAAAATACAGGGATTTGTCCTTAGGGTAAGTGGGGTTAAACGGTGTAGGAAGTGAAGCAACCGGGAACACGCCGTAATAACAGATCGCCCACAACTTTTGCGGGTGAACCTCAATAACCGGGCATTTCATGCTCTGAAAAAGCATCTCAACAGGTACATATCAAAAATCGTGGGATTAGTCAACAATATACTGATTAACAAATATTTAAACTTATAATTTAAAAATTAAACCTTAAAAAATATCGCAGAATAAACATTCATTTGAATAAGTCTGTTATCTTTGTAAATTGATTTTAAATCCGAATTTTTATACCGGTTATTTTTGGCACGTTTATTGACTATTATCCGAATATTGTTCCGATAATTTTTTTGGTCTCAAAAATTTAAAAAATAAGCGATATTATGCTTTTTCGTCATTTTGGAGGGGAAAAAGCCGACATATTGACATGATCACAAGTTTATGAAGATTTATTCCAGCAACGATTTTTTTGACGATAACGAAGAGAATCAGGGAATGCCGGTTCCCATCTTGACTGATTTGGACGGGGAAGTCGACAACAACGAGCTTTTCATCGGAGAAAACGGATTACCCGTGCTTTCGCTCCGCAACATGGTGCTTTTCCCGGGTGTCGCCATGCCTGTTACCATTGCCAGGGACAAATCGATGCGCCTGGTAAAAGAAGCTTATCAACAAAAAGAAAGCATCGGGGTGGTTTGCCAAAAAGATATGAATGTGGAAGATCCTCAATTTGAAGATTTATACCATATCGGCACGATCGCCGAAATCTTACGCATCTTGGAAATGCCCGATCAAAGCACAACGGTTATTTTGCAGGGGAAGAAGCGTTTTACCATCGAAACTCTTACGCAAGTCGATCCTTACATGCGTGCATCGGTGAAAATTTTGGAAGAAACGCTCACTCAAAAAGATGACCGTGAATTTGAAGCGTTGATTGCCGCCATTCGCGACTCGGCAAGCAACATTCTGAAAATGTTCGGAGACGTTCCGCCCGACCTGATTTTCGCCGTCAAAAACATCTCCAATCCTTTTTACCTGATCAATTTTATCTCCTGCAATTTATTGAGTAAAGTTCAGGATAAGATTGAACTATTGGAAATCACGGACTTGAAAGAATGCGGATATAAGTTGCTCAGTTTATTGAGTAACGAAGCTCAATTGGTCGAAATCAAAGCCAATATTCAAAACAAGGCCCGCAAAGACATTAATCAACAGCAACGCGAGTATTTCCTGCAACAGCAGATAAAAACCATCCAAAGCGAGTTGGGCGGAACGGTTCAGGAACAGGATATTGATGAACTCCGGTTGAAAGCGAAAAAGAAAAAATGGAGCGAAGAAGTAGCCGATATTTTCAGCAAAGAATTGAAAAAACTGGAACAACTCAATTCCCAATCTCCGGATTATTCCGTGCAAATGACGTATTTGCAAACGATCATCAACTTACCGTGGAACGAATATACCAAAGATAATTTCAACCTGAAAAATGCCCAAAAGGTATTGGACGGAGATCATTACGGATTGGAAAAAGTAAAAGAACGCATCATCGAACATTTGGCGGTGTTGAAGTTGAAAGGCGATTTAAAATCTCCGATTATCTGCTTGTACGGTCCTCCCGGGGTGGGAAAAACGTCGCTGGGAAAATCTGTCGCAAATGCTTTGAAACGAAAGTATGTCCGTATTTCACTGGGCGGACTGCACGATGAAGCCGAAATCCGCGGACACCGCAAAACGTATATCGGAGCGATGCCGGGACGAATTATCCAAAGTCTGAAAAAAGCAGGCTCGGCCAATCCGGTGTTTATCCTGGATGAAATAGACAAAGTAGGAAATGATTTTAAAGGCGATCCGGCATCGGCTTTGCTTGAAGTGCTCGACCCCGAACAAAACAATGCTTTCCACGATAATTATTTAGACATCGACTTTGATTTGTCGAAAGTTTTGTTCATTGCCACAGCCAATAATTTGAACACCGTTTCTCAACCGTTGCTGGACCGGATGGAACTGATCGAAGTTTCCGGTTATTTATTGGAAGAGAAAATTGAAATCGCTTACCGCCACCTGGTTCCCAAAGAAATGGAAAGCCACGGCATTCCTAAAAAGAAAATCGAAATCCCCCGAAAAACGCTTGAAGTAATCATCGAAAATTATACGCGTGAATCGGGCGTGCGGGAGTTGAACAAAAAAATCGCCAAAGTCATGCGTCGTCTGGCCCGTAAAATTGCCGGAGAGGAAGAAACTCCCGCGGTGCTTTTGCCCGAACATTTAAACGAATATTTAGGCATTCCCGAATTTACAAAAGAGAAATATGAAGGAAACGACTACGCGGGTGTTGTCACCGGATTGGCTTGGACTGCCGTGGGCGGAGAAATTTTATATGTCGAATCGAGTACCAGCAAAGGGAAAGGAGCCAAACTGACGATCACGGGTAATCTGGGGGATGTCATGAAAGAATCTGCCATGTTGGCCATGGAATACATCAAATCGCATGCTCAAGCATTAGGTATAGACGAAGATATTTTCGAAAACCGGAATGTACATATCCATGTTCCGGAAGGCGCCATTCCTAAAGACGGGCCTTCTGCGGGGATTACCATGGTCACTTCGCTGGTCTCGACGTTTACACAACGAAAAGTGAAAAAAGGGTTGGCCATGACAGGGGAAATTACTTTACGCGGAAAAGTTCTTCCGGTCGGCGGAATCAAAGAAAAAATCTTGGCCGCCAAACGGGCCGGCATCAAGGAAATCATTTTGTCGGCGGAAAACAAAAAGAACATTGATGAAATTAAAGAAATTTATGTGAAAGGATTAACCTTTCATTATGTGAATGATATCGAAGAGGTATTGAACATTGCCATACTGAATGAAAAGGCAACTTATAATTCTCAGCTTTTTAACTTAAAAAAATGAAAGTAATACACACTATTTCTGAACTGCAAAAGGAAATTTCATCATTAAAATCCGAAGGCAAAACCATCGGATTGGTCCCGACTATGGGCGCATTGCATCAAGGCCATATTTCGTTGGTGAGGAGATGTGTCGATGAAAATGATGTTTGCGTGGTCAGTATTTTTGTAAATCCGACGCAATTTAACGATAAAAACGATTTTTTACATTACCCGCACACTTTCAAAGATGACCGTGAACTGCTGAATGAAAACGGGTGTTCCATTATTTTCGCTCCTTCCGAGCAGGAAATGTACCCGCAGCCCGACACGCGGGTATTCGATTTCGGCCTGTTGGACAAAGTGATGGAAGGGAAATTCCGTCCCGGACACTTCAACGGCGTCGCTCAAATCGTCAGCAAACTTTTTGACGCCGTAACTCCCGACAAGGCTTATTTCGGGACAAAAGATTTTCAACAGTCGGTTGTCATCAAGGCCATGGTCAAACAGCTGAATTATCCCGTGAAAATAATCGAGTGTCCCATTGTCAGGGAACCGGACGGATTGGCCATGAGCAGCCGGAATATGCGGCTGACTTTCAATCAGAGACAAATTGCCGTAAAAATATCACAAGCCTTAAATAAAAGTCGTAACTTTGCAGCAGAAAAACCGATTTCGGAAATCATCGACCGGGTGACGAACGAAATCAATTCGGAACCGATGCTCAAGGTCGAATATTTCGACATCGTGGACGGAAACACGTTGATGCCTGTAACCGATTGGAACGATTCCGATTATATTGTGGGTTGTATTGCTGTTTTCTGCGGAGAAGTCAGGTTGATCGATAATATCGTCTATAAAGAGTCTGTGATTTAGAACCGAATTTAATAAAATCACCAAATGTTGATAGAAGTTGTAAAATCCAAAATACATCGCGTCACCGTAACTGAAGCCAATCTCAATTATATCGGAAGCATCACGATCGACGAAGATTTGATGGATGCAGCCGGTTTGATCGAAAACGAAAAGGTTCAAATTGTAAACAATAACAACGGCGAGCGACTTGAAACGTATATCATCAAAGGCAGACGGGGGTCGGGAGACATTTGTTTAAACGGCGCTGCCGCGAGAATGGTTCACCCGGGAGACATCATCATCATCATATCGTATGCCCTGATGGATTTTGAAGAGGCTAAAACATTCAAACCTACCGTTATCTTCCCGGATACAAGAACGAATAAAATGATTTGATTATACTTTTGCAGTCATATATTCTGTCGCATTTTTGATCATAAAAAACAAGCGGTTTAAAATATTGACTTCACTGACGCCGCTGTCGAAATCCAGAAACAGCAAATTCATGTCGGGATAAAACTGTTTCACCCGCTTTTCGATTCCTTTGGCGACGATGTGATTGGCGATGCATCCGAACGGCTGCAAACTGACTGCGTTGCGGATGCCCGTTTCGGCAAAATGCGCAAATTCGGCAGGAATCAGCCATCCTTCTCCGAATTGGGCGGAAAGACTGATGATGCGTTCCGCCAAAGCTGCATCGCGGTGAATATTGCTGAAAGGACGAAAATAACGAAAACCGCTTGCCGCTTTCTCCACTTTCCGGGAACAACGATTCACATACATTTCGATCAATTTCAACAACGGTGTCGGCATAGACGAGGTGTCGAAATTGTTGGCGACGGCAGCAGGTGTATTAACAAAAAATTGAGTGAAGAAATCGGTCAATCCGGGTACAACAGGCTCCACACCCTGTTCTATCAGCCAATTCACCACACTTTTATGTGCAAAAGCATTGTATTTCACAAAAATTTCCCCGACAATTCCGATTTGAGGTACCGACAGGTCTTCTGCCATCCGGTTAAAATCTTCGGCAGCCTGTTTCAGCAGATTCAACATTCCTTTACTGTCTTTTTCGGCGACAAAAGACTGAACGTCAGACAGATATTTATCCCTCAACCGTAAAGCTCCTCCCTTCTCTTTTTCACGGGGAGCCGTCGCATAAAACATAGTTGAAAGGGCATCCGCATAATAAAGCGAATAAATGGCAATGCGAATAACTTTCTTGTAATCGGGAGAAAAGCCGGGCTGTTCGTTCACCATCGTGCCGCCCGTAGCTATCGCAACCACCGGAATATCATCGTACCCCGCATTGATCAATGCCTTTTTAATCAATGAAATATAACTTGTGGCACGGCATTGTCCGCCGGTCTGAGTAATGGCCAGCGCCACCTCTTCCCGCTTATATTTCCCGCTTTCGAGCGCTTTAACCATATCTCCGACAATCAGTGTGGCCGGATAACAGATTTCATTGTTCGAGTATTTTAATCCGTATTGGGCAGAAAGCTGATCGCTCGGCGGCAGATTTTCGATTTTATATCCCATCATGTTAAATATCGTGGGAACAAACGGCGAATAGAAATCGGCAAAATACGGCGCCAACAACGTTCTCCCCCGATCTTTTTCCGTAAAAGGAGGCGTTTGCACCAATCCGTTCTTTATTTTTTTATCACGAACGATTTTATTTTTAAATTTCAAACTCTCGATCAATGAACGCATCCGTAACCGCAACGATCCGATATTGTTCACATCGTCGATTTTCAGAATCGTCAGATTTTTTCCTTTCCGGCGGAGAATATCGTTTACCTCATCCAAAATAAAAGCATCGGGGCCGCAACCGAATGATGTCATTTGAACAAAATGCACATTATCGTCCGAAGCGGCAACCCAACGGGCCGCTTTGATGATGCGGGTCGAATATGCCCATTGCAAAACGCTTTGTACATCGTCGAAATCATCGGTTGTTTCTTGTCGCAACAAATCTTCCGAAATAATGTCGACATCAAAATCAGCGATCATCTCCGAAATTTTATGCTGAATCAGCGGATCGGCATGATAAGGCCTTCCGGCGAGCAAAATCACCATACGTCCTTTTTCCCGGGCCTCCGTCAAAATCCGGTGATTTTCTCTCGTTAAATCTTCGCAATAGTCGTATTGCACTTTCAATGCTTGATCAAAGGCATGATCAAAAGTTTTGCGATCGATGTTCACTTCCGTCCGAATGGAATCGAAATATTCCCGACAGGCTTTTTTCAACAATTTTTCATTATTGAACGTAATCGTGGGGGAATCAAACGGAATCCCGTACCGGTCGGGATTGATGGCGCTGCGAATGACTTCGGAATATCCGGCGACAATAGGACAGTTATAACTGTTTGCCGTTTTTTCATCTTCTTTCCGGTCATGCACCACAAAAGGGAAAAATATACGATCCACTTTTCTTTCGATCAAATCGAAAATATGACCGTGAGCCAGTTTAGCCGGAAAGCAAATATTATCGGACATGACGGTGGATAATCCTCTTTCGTACAATTTCATGGTCGAACGACGCGACAATTGCACTTTTATGCCGCAATGCGAAAACAAGGTATTCCAAAAAGGGTAATTTTCATAGATGTTCAAGATACGCGGAATGCCGACGGTATATGCCCGGTCGACGATTTTACCCGGAGTTCCCGCATTTTTGAAAACCTGTTTATATTTATATTGATAAAAATCAGTTCCTTTTCCGGATGCGCTCCCTTTATTCGAATAAATTTTTTCACATTTATTTCCCGAATAATACGAATTACCGTTTTCAAATATAAAACGATGAACAACACATTTATTTTCACAACCTTCACATAATAATTGTTCACCGTTATAAGGTTTCATCACCGCAAAATCTTGTAGAGATACCGTATTTTTATCGTTCATTATGAGTCGTTTTTTTACTTTGTCCGTGTCGGCAGCTGTGTTTATATTCTTTATGGTCGGAATTTTAATTCTTTTGAATCAATTGTTACATTTTTAATTTCATAAATTTCCTGTGCATAAATAATAGAAAATGATTATCGGATGTTGTACCTACCTATCCCCGTATAGGAGGGTGTGAAAAATATTTCAATATTCAAAAAAATATTCGTTCTTTTTGTCCCCTCAGGGACGTTATATCGGTAGAAAAACACCATCCCTTCACCCTTTGTCCCGCCGGGGACAAAATGTTTTCCTTTCCATATTACGTCCCTGACGGGACTTTGGCCGGCGGAGAAATTTCCTTTCTACCAATATGTTGTCCCTGACGGGACGGAAAACAACATTTTTTAGAACATAATTTTAAAAAAACGAACATTACATTTTTATACCCCACCTGCCGGGAGAGCCGGGCATAACATCCGATAATCATTTAATAGAATTATAAATTATTGCAAGAATTATAAATACAGATTTTCTCATTTTTATATCTCTTTTTATTTGTCAACCTTTTTCCAAATTTCGGGTACATTTTTTTAGAAGTTAATGGCGGAAAGAACTATTGGAAAGGAAACTTTTTTACTAATCGTTTGAGTTCTCTCTCAAAACGACGAGTAGCTATAATGCTATAATTCATTTAACAATTCTTGAGCCGTTTTTAAATTCAGTTTTCCTTGCTTATGAAAACGCACTTCTTCTGCAGCAGCCTTAAGATCATCCCAAAGTTCAACGGCATCCGTCCTCATGGGTTTTGACTCAATCCGAATCAAGTTCATTTTTTCCAAATCCCGCAAAAGCAACTTTGCTTTCGGATTTATTATCTGTACATTCAATGCTTCCATATCGTTGTTTTTAAAAGTATCTACAAAAATACCTATTTTTCGTATTTGTATAATCAACCATTAACAGTCTTCTCAACGATATATTTTTTTCACGCTTTTACCCGCCACTCACGTCAAAACTGCTCATTAGGCGGTCTCCCATTGCCTTTATGATTTTTTAATTTACAATAAACCTGCTACTTATGCCATTTACTTCATAAATATATACACCTTTTGAGTATCCGGACACATTGAGCTGTATTTTGTCAAACACAGAATCAATTTGTTTAGTTTCTATCAATTCTCCGTTGATATTAAAAATTCGCATGACCGAAATTTCCCCTTGTTTAAGTTGATAAGGCAATGTGATAACAGCATTCGCCGGATTAGGGTAAGGTGATTGACTCTTATTCGCTCTCAGTTCAGATACACTTGATGAATGGGGGGTGCCGGGAACAGAATAAATCTCGGTTTGCGTTAATGCATTATGTTCTGTATCATAAAGGGTTCTATAAACCAATAACTTGTAATGATTGTTAATTATGAACAAGTAAGAATCTATGGTTATGTTATTGCCGGTGCCAAAATCTTTTATAATATTTCCATTTATATCATAAAGAATAGATTTGTAATATTCATTATCATAACTTGCATAAGAAATTTTTACAAATTTAACCATAAATTCATAATTATCGTCTGTATTAAAAATTTCTTTTGAAGGGGAAACAGAACTAACCCTATATCCGGAAGGTGGTATAAATTGATAAGTTTGATCAGTATTCAACGAATAATCGGAATTATAAATTTTAATGTGGTACGAATTACCTATTGTTTCTGTATAATAATAACTGTTTTCAGGATATGTAGATGTTATTGATTCATTAAGAAAATTTGGTTCTCCATTCGCAACATCTATATGAAAATACACCCTTTCATTCAAGAAAGTGTGTTCCAATGTGATTTGAGCATTTAACATTTGGACAAATGACAGCCCGCACACCAATGAAATACCGCAAAATAATTTTTTGCTAAAATTGCCAAATTGTAACATTTTTAAATCCCTGATTTGTGTCGGGCGCAACTTTTAATTCTTCCTTTATGCACCTTGTCTTAAAGCATACAACGCTGCGCCGTAAGCACCCATCAATTCGGGCATATCGCTGAATCGGACATTCTTCCCCGTTTCGAGTTCCAACGCCCGAACCACCGCCAAATTACGCATTGTTCCGCCTTGCACGACAATATGATCGCCCAGCAGGTCGGTATTGGTAAGTTTCAATACTTTATATAAACAATTTTTTACCACGGAATAGGCCAATCCGGCCGAAATATCATTGATGCTCGCGCCTTCCCGCAAAAACTGCTTCACCTTCGAATTCATGAAAACAGTGCAACGGGAACCCAAATCGCACGGATACCGGCCGGAACAGGCCAACAATGAAAAATCGGCTGCGGTATGTCCCAACGATTCGGCAAAACCTTCGATGAAAGATCCGCAACCCGAAGAACAAGCCTCATTGATTTCCAAGCGATTGATCGTTCCGTCTTCCACAAATATCGCTTTCATGTCCTGACCGCCGATGTCCAGAATAAACGACACCTCCGGATCATATTTCCGGGCGGCGGAGTAATGAGCGATTGTTTCCACCAAGCCGTATTTGATTCCGAAACAGGCTTTAATCAAATCTTCCCCGTATCCCGTAACCCCGCTTCCGACGATTGTCAGTTCTTTTCTTGCTCCGACAGCTTCATTACGAAACTGATCGATTCCGTCGCCGACCGCTTTTATCGGATTCCCGTGATTTTTGGCATAATAACGGAACAATACCCGTTCACGATTATCGATCGCAACAATCTTCGTGGTGGTAGATCCGCTGTCTATTCCGATATAACATTCATGATCCGTCATCCCGGAAACATCGGCGGATTCGATAAAATATTGTTCTTTATTCTTTTTCCATTCCGAAAATTCTTCTTCGTTTTTAAACAAAGAAGACAATCTGTCCGTCGCTTTGAAATAAATTTTCTTTTGTTCGTCCAATTTTTCGATAAAACGGGAGAGCGGAATAACAAGGCGTTCCCGATTTTTGCACAGCGCACTGCCCCATGCCGGAATCACGGCGGCATTTTCGGAGATGATATAATCATCGTCTTTCAATCCGAGCATTTTAATGTATGCTTTTCCCAATGCGGGAATATAGGCAAACGGGCCTCCGCAAAAAAACACTTTGGGATTCACGTCGCAACCACGGGCCAATGACGTTATGGTTTGTAAGCAGACCGCATGAAAAACGGAAGCGGCAATATCTTCTTTGGCGACATTGCGGGCCAATAAGTTCTGAATATCCGTTTTGGAAAAAACACCGCACCGGGAAGCAATCGGATAAATATTGGTCGAATGTTCGGCCAACCGGTTCAGTTCATCGACTTCAATCCCCAACAATGTGGCCATTTGATCGATAAATGCCCCTGTACCTCCCGCACAACTGCCGTTCATCCGCATATCGGGTGCTTTCCGGTCGCCAAAGAAAATCATTTTGGCATCTTCCCCGCCGATATCAATCAACGTGCGTATTTCAGGATATTTTTGAGAAACGACTTCGGCAGCTGCAACCACCTCTTGTAAGAACGGAATTTCGTATCGCTCCGACAAACCCATTCCCGCCGAACCGGTCACCATCAATTCGATGTCGCAATCGCCGAGTTGTTGCGAGACTTTATCAAAAACCGTTTTCAAAGCTCCCGTAACATCGGCATGGTGACGATTGTAATCGCTGAACACAATGTCTCCGTGCTCATCAACGGCCACCAGCTTCATGGTCGTTGACCCTACATCCAATCCTATTTTATAGTTGTTGCGTGGTGACATATATCTGGTTTCGAGTTTTGTATTGCATGAATAACAAATTTCGTGATTTCGTCTTTCCGGCTTTTCAATAAAACGTTGTACTGATCGCCATTTACCGACAATATGATTTCTGCGACGGGTTTTGCCAGAATCGGAAAAATACACAGGGATATGATGTTTAAAAATAAATTAACCGGTTCGACGGGACGAGTGAGTCCCGCCCGGCTTTCCGACTTGATCTGATCGAAAAGAGGTTTGAGATTATCATACGAAAAATGTTTCGATAAAATCTGTGTTTTCAACCGCTCGGGATTACGCGCCAATTCACTGATGATAAACACCGGAATATCTTGGTTGTCAATCATGATGTCTATATACAAAGACACCACCCGGCGTATCTTTTCAAATAAAGGGACATCATCGTTTAAAATGGATGACAATCCTTCGAGCAACGTATCGAAAATATCATCGAAAACGATGATAAACAAGTTATCCTTTGAATGAAAATGGTAATTGACCAATGAAAAATTAACCCCTGCCTCTGCGGCTATTTCTCGTATTCTCGCGCCATCGTATCCCTTGGTTATGAATACTTTACGTGCTGCCTTGATAATCTGTTTTTCTATCGAATCGTTCTCTACTTTCATCCTGTTTTGAACAAATGTTCAACGCAAAGGTACGGATTATTTCCGGAATACAAAATAACCTCCCTATAATTAACTTTATTGTCATAAATAAAAGGAAGCAGGTTTCAAAAAACCGTCAGGGATGTCTAAAAACGAACATACGACCGGCTGAATAATATGAAACAGTCTCGTCATGGACAAGGTAAAAGGATGGAGGATTACACCATGTCCCGTAGAGACAAAATATCGGTAGAAAAAAATCCGGTACCCCATCCCCTTGTCCCGTTAAGGACGAAATATTATTCCGGATTCTTTAAAATATATCTCTTGTCAAATTAAATATCAAATCATTTTAGAGGCTGTTTGAATTATGTTACATGCTAAAATTCTAAATGCTTATCTATAAAAATACCCCGGGTGTGAAAGATGTAGATCTATTTTTTTGAAAATATGTTTTTTTATATTGCCCTTATCTTTAAAAGTTCCTTTAGCAGCAGAAAATAACATATACAATCCTCCCTTATTTCTCTTTATTAAAAGATTGAGAATAAGAAAATAAGCGAAAGACTGAAAGGACATCTGAAGCTATTAAGGGTATTTTCGGAAATAAGAGTTCCCTTGGATATATAATAAAATCTTTATGTTGAATATTTTTTTGATTTTTGAATATAAATAGGAATTTCATCGTATGTCCAAATAACTCAAACAGCTTCTTAATATTTCGATCCATATTACGTCCCTACGGGACTTTGGGTGGAGAAAACAGTATTTTCTTTCTACTACCAATATTTTGTTCCTATGGGACATTTGAAATGAGCGACAATGTTTATTTCCTCGTTATGGCAGACATGTTGTCCGATAGAAAGAAAATGTTTCAATTAAAATAAGAATCATTCTTTGTTTATCGTTTTTTTAAGGGTATTTTTGTGGAAGTCGAATGGAAAGTCTTTTTGAATAAACAAGCAGATGGAGGCTCGACGGCAAGCATCGCCCTGCGGCAAATAGGACGAAAATAAACCGGAAGCCCTGAAAGTGCTTAAAGCTAAAAATCGCCTATGCAGACAAGGCAGATAAAAAGCAGCAAAAAACCGTTTTTAACCCCGTGTTATTTTATAAGATTTTCTCCCCGCAACAAGCATACCGGCGGTTGCTTTTAACGATTGCGCGGAACATCACAAAGAGGTGTATGTGCCATTCCTGAACAGAATCGATCACGTACCCGACATATCAAATGCAGCCAAAGGCGGCAGCAAATGTTTTGTTTCCACTTTTTAAGTTTGATGTTAATTTAATAATGTGGTAATTTAAATAAATGATTATCGGATATTATGCCCGGCTCTCCCGACAGGTGAGGCATAAAAATGTAATATTCGTTTTTTAAAAATTATGTTCTAAAAAATGTTGTTTTCCGTCCTGTCAGGGACAACATATTGGTAGAAAGGAGAATTTCTCCGTTGGCCAAAGTCCCGTCAGGGACGTAATGTGGAAAGAAAAACATTTTGTCCCTGACGGGACAAGGAGTGAAGAGATGGTGTTTTTCTACCGATATAGCGTCCCTGACGGGACAAAAAAGAACGAATATTTTTTTGAATATTGAAATATTTTTCATACCCTCCTACACGGGGATAGGTAGGTGCAACATCCGATAATCATATTTAAATATTTCCTTTATTTGTTTTTCCGGTATCCGTCAGTCTATCAGAAACTCATGGCATACCCGACCGTAAGGATGGAGTTATTGGTTGCCGGCCTGTCCGGAACAGACAGCCGGCGGAAGTTGTATACTAATGTAATGAAATGGCGTTGTATCGGAGAATAGGAACTGTTGATACGGCACATAAAGACTTCATTTTGTTTTATTCCCTCCAGGCTGCCCGTATTGTAGGATAAGGATCCCGAAAGGTTGACTTTCTTTTTGAACAGGGGAGACGATGCGCCGAGGGTAGGCCCCCATGTCAGTGTGTTACCGTTCAATATCTTGCTGTTGTTCAGATTTACTGCGCCATTCAGCGACAATCCCGATTCAAGGAATGTCCATGAGTAAGAAGCCCCGGTATTAATCATTTCCGTTATACTGCCCGGATGGTAAACGCCGCCCTGTTTATTCGCCGCATCCTGATACGAAAGGGTTATATTCAGGTTATGCTCCCGGGTTTCGTCTTTTTTTGTGACAATGTTCAGCCCCAGGTTGGCTGATTGACTCAATTGCACGAAATTCAAGGTATCTAATCTGTCCAAACTGTTTTCCTGATTAATCAGTTCAAAATTCGAGCGCACATTCGTATAGGTCTGGAAATTGGTATAGGACAAATTGGCATTTACCCGTTCACTGAAGACTGCAATTATATTGGCCGATCCCACTACGCGAGAAGAAGCGCTTGCTTTGCTTTTCTCCAAATCGTCATGTTCATATCCGACACTCAGGCTGATACTCAACTTCTTATTCCAAAGCGATTGGTAAGCATTTACCGTAATGTTTTCCAAATCGTCGGCAAAATAATAGGCGCCCAAAGTCTGATAACCCGGATCAATCCGTTCATAACCTATTCCGAAACGATTATTTTCTCCCACATAGTTTAACTGTGCTTTGAAAGCATGATACGTCGCCGATGACATGTTACCGCCCGGCCATAAACCTAAGACGCCGTTTCTGTCGTCGTCAGGCGAACGCATGTCCAAAGTCAACAGACTTAACCCGTACTCTCCGCTGATTTCGATAAATTTGACGGGTTTATACATGAACGATATACTTCCGGTCAGATTTTCCATCGGGGTGATACCCAGACTGTCAGGAGGAACGGGTAGCGACGATACCTTATCCTTCGCACTGAAAATATTGACAACTGCCTGATATTTTTCTTTTATCCTGCCGACTTTAAAACCGTAACCCATACGTTTATAGGTCGGCAGGAAAGCCGGTCGGGCATCATCGTATTCCACGGCTTTTTGAAAACGCCCGTATAAGGCTGCAAATTCCCAGCCGTCGGGCGTCAGTTCCACGCCGGCCCCGGTAAAGATATGACCGTTCAGGGTATAAGGAGAGAATGTCATCGAAACATCCCCGATATGTCCCGTTATCCATTTATAGGAAGGATGAATGCTCAGGCGATTCGGACTTGACGGCAGTTTATAACTGCCTCCCGAATTGGTCAGGCTGAATGAAAACGGAAGATTAATTTGTCCGAATAAGTTCAGGTTGATATTCCCGTTCAGGTAGTAAGCCCACGGATCACGTCCCATAGCTTCGTTTCCCTCATTGAGTACCGAATTGGCGGAAAAGCCGCCTGTCAATTTCAACGGGTTGCCTTTCCCGAACAAGTTTTTCAGGTCTTCAATCCGGAAACTTTGTGCCCGGACTGTCGTTATGGTTGAAAAAACGAGTAGGGCCGTAAAGAATAATGCAAGCCGTTTAATCATTTTTCTGAACTTTTATATCCGCTGTTATATATGAATCTTCCGTACCGCCGGCAACCATCTCCTTTACCAGAATAGCCCCTTTGCGTCCGTCTGCCGTTTCGAACAAGACAACACGGGGTAAAGGCGTATCGGTGAAGAATTCGTCCCCATAGTCAGCCGACAAAATCGGCATATTCCGGAGCAGCGCGTCTGTTGTCATGGCCTCGAACTGTGCGGACGTAAGGCTTATCGTGCCGAGTTCCGTTTTATTGATGAATTTGGTCGGCAATGCGTTCGGAATATCCGGTAATGCGGTCGTTCCTGCATTGTCGGGAGAGACAAACAGGTTATAGGAAAAACTCCTGTTCAACCCGAAAAACACAAGATCAATGAATGAACCGTTACTGCCGGTGATTTCCGAAGTTCTGAAAACACGCCTCAGCTTTGTGGAATAAACCGAACCGATTGTTTCCCGTGCCGTATTGATTCCCAAGCGGATATCCTTATGGGTGCGTAAATTTGTATTTTCTTTGACCGTAATATTTTGCGATACCTGTTTTGTCTCTTTGCCGTTCGATACATTCAGACAGACGGTATATTGCCCGGCTGAGGGAAAATAAGCAGAAGCATTGACCGAAGTGTTGTCGGTAATGACAGCCCCGGCACATTCCCAACTCAGGGTTTCCACTCCTTGCAGCCGGGTGTCGAACGTTGCACGCAGAGGGGCTTCCATATCGTCGATATCTTCAAAGGAAGGAACAATACTGAAGGATGCTGCCATCGATTCGCGTACTTCGATTTCCTGCGTAGCGGTAAAGGTCGCACTGCCGTTGTCGATGGTCAGGCAAATGGTATACATTCCTTCACGGGCATACGTGACGGCAGGAGGAAATTGGCCTTCGCAGGATGACGGTTCGCCCCCCTCGAATGTCCAGCGGTAAGAACTGCCGCCTGAAGACAGGTTCGTTATTCGGTATGTTGCCGGGGCATAATTGTTTATATCCACATCTGCCCTGAAAGCTGCTGTTACCGCACTATCCACCCTTATGGTATAAGTCTTTGAGGCGCGGTCACCGTCATTCCATGCTTCGAGCGTAATCCGATGTTCGCCGGGAGCAGTAAATGTAACCACTCCCGGATTCTCCTTTGCGGAAGTGGCCGGCTCTCCGCCCTCGAATGTCCACAAAAAGCTGCTTGCGCTTTCAGTCCTGTTCTCAATCGTGACAAGCAATGGCGAAGTATGGTTATCATCCCTGATATGAAGGACGACGTCAATCTCCACCGGAATGGTCTGCTCCTCATGGCAGGAACAGACCGGCAGCAGCAGAGCTAATGCGAGAGAGAGCTTATTCATGAATTGATTATGATCTTTTATTCCATTATTATCTAACAAATACTTTTTGTGTTGATTTGGATCCGTCCATTATTGTTTCAATTATATACGTTCCTTGTTTTATGTTAATGACAGTATGAGAAGTATTAAATTTCTGATAGACGATTTGTCCTGCAACATTATATATTGTTATATTTTGTAATGGCGATTCAGATTCTATAATTAACTGACCATGGTCATTTACATATATTTTTTCTCCATTGCTTGTTATTTTTGCTAAACCATTGAGAGTTCTGTTTGCTCCTATTACTTCAAAATTATCGGCGCCGCTTGAACTGAATAAAGAAATTGTACCGCCGTCAAGGCTTTGTGCGGAATTCGCCCTTATTCGAAATGACACCTTTGTGGCATCTTTTATGGCAGTTGTTGTAGCCACAAATTGTGTCCACTGTTCGGCTTCGGTTAGCGTAAAAACATTAATCAAATTCCACGAGGTTTCATCGTCAATACGCGCTTCCAAGTTATAAGCCTTGGGGCCACTAAGTCCATTCTGTCCGCTGAACAAAAATAATTTAATAATAATTTCATCATATTTTTCCGGTATTGTTATATCAGGAAACAGATAATAAGCTGTTGGCGTATCGCTAAAATCCCAACCGTCGACCGAGGAATATCCTTCACCGTTTTCAGCGCCGCCGGCGGATACGACAACATTCGACCATAATCCCGAATTAACGGCTGCAATGCCTGCATTGGCGCTAATACTGCTTTCTGACAAGCTTGAATTTTCAAAAGGCCTGTCAAAAGTCCATTTGATAAGGCTCGTTTCTTGTGCGAAACAAATAGTTGTTGCACAGACGTAAATAATCGTTGATAATATATTTCTCATTTTGATTTTTAGTTTAATGTCCGCTCCTTTAAGCAGACAAAAATTAATAAATTCGTTTAGTTCCTTCTATTCGCATGGCTTTTCGTAGGAAATATTCTGCCCGTTTTTAAGAGATTCTGCTCTCCCTGCACTATTTTTTGAGTGTTTTACAGTTTCACTTTGCATTTTTTTGGAACAGTTACAATTCTGTCTTATATATTATAGCGGATTTCCCGTCGTTGGATTTTTTATGCCCGCGCTCGATGTATGATGTTAAACTATCATTCTTTACCACACAAATATTATCCCCAAAAATATATCTGCAAAATACAGATTAAAAATAGATACACTTCCGCTGAAACAGATGGTTTTACGATTGAGCCGTTTCAAATGCGTCCGCAGAGTTAAATTCATCCTTTCAATATGATTGGTTTGATAAAGTGTCGTTCTGTGCACTTTTCCACTTATGATATATTCGTAATTTTTCAATTTATCGGTATAAATTCGTTCTGCCATCGATAGTTCCGACGTTTTTACAACGCGACGTAACATTTTGTTTGTACGTGCACCAACATTGAAATCCGACACCCGTTTTGTCCGCCTTTTCAACGCTTAAACAAGCTGTATCAGACGTTTTTGTTTCCGACAAACGTGCGCATTTCATTCATTTCGTATGTTCTGCCCATGGGTATTGCCGGTTTTACGATTGTTTTTGCGATACCGGCTATTCTTGCAAGCAGCGTGGTGGTTGATATTTTCAATACCCGAGCCGTGCTTCGTATATCTAAACTTTCTTTGATAAAAGTGATGATATTTTGATTCGCATCGGTTTTGTAAGCATTGTAAGTATATTCGGCAAGAAATCTTTTCCCGCAGTTCTTGCATTGATACCGCTGCTTGTCATTGGTTGTCTTTCCGCTTTTTATTAAATATTCAGACTTGCATGCACGACAAAAATAACCAACGCCAAATCTGATACATGATATGCCTTTTTCTCCCATCCGCTAATGTTTTTATTCGTTTATTTTCAATAAATACGCATAATATAATCAATGATACTCAAAAATGCAAATCCTTAAAAATATTATATACCTATTTATCAATATCTTATATCTATAACGCCAAATCTGATACATTACCAATTTATCCGCACTTTCTTCCTGAACAACATACAGATTTTGCCTGTCGTTAGCGTTTTCCTTACATTATTGTTTCAAAGATCACTTTCTTTCGCGAAGATAGCATAAAAATTAATAACTTACCTCTATGATAAGTGTCGTTTTTGAGGAAAATTTCAATAAACTTTTACTTTTTCATCATTTTTCTATTCTCTTAAATACCGGCATTTGTCCGGATATTCGCACCTTTCGGTTTGTTTTTTCGGCGGAATTTGCAAGGTTAAATCAGTAATAGCTCTCGAACATTCTCACACCGAAAAGCGGTCGAAACCGTTCACTGATCTGATAGTTTCCTTTGTTCTCCTTCATCCATTGACGGGCTTTGTCCAAAGCATCCGGAGGCAACTCTTTCAAATCACGGGGTTGACCGAAGTATATGCTCCGCTCTGTCAGTTTCGGGAAATTACTGATATTGTTCTGTAAATCTATGATTGTGTTGCAG
>WRGA01000096.1 GCA_009787405.1 Candidatus Azobacteroides sp. | reverse complement strand
GAAACCATTTTCCTGACGTCAGGAAAATGGTTTATATAGATAAATTGCTGAAAATCAATCATATATTAATTTAAAAAGCTTGTTTTATATCTTTTTTTGATAAAAGTCGGGGCACTCCGGATTATAACGGTCTTATGTCCCGGTGAAATAATTTGGCAGGCAATATCCGGCAATAAGATCAAACGGTTGCCATTTTTGGCATACAAAGGAAAAGCATGAAAATAATATAATCAAGCAGAATTATTTGGGCATAATCAACTGTTTTGACAAGTAACCTTGAAACCATTTTCCTGACGTCAGGAAAATGGTTTATATAGATAAATTACTGAAAGTCAATCATATATTAATTTAAAAAGCTTGTTTTATATTTTTTTTCGATAAAAGTCGGGACACTCCGGGCTACAGTGGTCTTATGTCCCGGTGAAATAATTTGACAGGCAATATCCGGCAATAAGATCAAATAATTGTCATTTTTGGCATACAAAGGAAAAGTATTTGAAAATAATATAAACTATAAGTTTTAAATAAAAACTATAAGTTTAAGCTGTAAACCTGACGTTTATCACGTAAAATAAGTGGCATGTTCTTTGATATTAAAGATTATTATAATTAATAATTATTAAATCATTGAACAATGAAGTCAACAGAAATTCTTGAATTATTTAAAGAGTTTGAAAGTGCCGCTTATGAAATGGATGGCGTTGAGTGCTGGAGTGCGCGGGATATCCAAAAGCTGTTGGGATATTTAAAATGGGAAAATTTTGAAAAAGTGCTTGATAAGGCAAAAATTGCATGTCATGAATCCGGGGTGGAAATCTCAAACCATTTTCCTGATGTCAGGAAAATGGTTTTACTCGGCTATGGTGTTGAAAGAGAAGTATTTGACATTGCATTGACACGCTACGCATGCTACCTGATTGCACAAAACGGGGACAGTCGTAAGCCTGAAATTGCGTTTGCGCAAACTTATTTCGCCGTACAAACAAGACGTGCCGAGATAATAGAACAACGAATCCTCGATACAGAAAGAATTAAGGCAAGGGAAAAATTATGCAAAACCGAAAAACAATTATCAAGTATCCTGTATGAACATGGAATTGACGACGAAGGTTTTGCCATGATTCGATCGAAAGGGGATCAAGCGCTGTTTTTATTCTCGACGCGACAATTGAAAATCAAATTGGGAATGCCGAAAAATCGTCCGATAGCGGATTTTCTGCCGACGGTCAGCATCAAGGCAAAAGATTTGTCAGCTGAAATGACAAGTGTAAATGTTCAGTCAAAAGATTTATACGGACAGAAACCGATAGAAAACGAACATGTCGACAACAATACCGCTGTCAGAGAAATGCTTTTGAAAAGAGGCATAACTCCCGAAGAACTCCCTGCCGCCGAAGACATCAAAAGAGTTCAACGAAAATTAGAAAAAGAGAACAAAAGTTTATTAGATAAAAGTAATAATATAAATACATCATCATAGTATTCATTTAAATAAAAAACAAAAATGGCAATCATGAATTTTGGGGGGGTTGAAGAAAATGTTATCACCCGTGACGAATTTCCGTTGGAAAAAGCAAGAGAAGTATTGAAAAACGAAACAATCGCTGTAATCGGGTACGGTGTTCAAGGTCCCGGACAATCGTTAAATCTTCGCGACAACGGGTTTAACGTCATCGTCGGACAACGCAAAAACAGTAAAACATGGGATAAAGCCGTTGCCGACGGTTGGATACCCGGAGAAACTTTATTCGAAATCGAAGATGCTTGCGAACGCGGAACCATCATTCAATATCTTTTGTCGGATGCAGCCCAGATTGCGGTTTGGCCCATTGTTAAAAGTAAACTGACGGCAGGAAAGGTTTTATATTTTTCGCATGGATTTGCCGTAACATATAAAGACCGGACAGGAATTATTCCTCCCGCAGATGTTGACGTTATTTTGGTGGCCCCGAAAGGCTCCGGTACAAGTCTTCGCCGGATGTTTCTGGAAGGACGCGGATTAAATTCAAGTTTCGCTATTTTTCAAGATGCGACAGGACGAGCCAAAGAACGGGTAATCGCTTTGGGAATCGGAGTCGGTTCGGGTTATTTGTTTGAAACGGACTTCAAACGCGAAGTTTATTCCGACCTGACCGGAGAAAGAGGTACATTGATGGGGGCCATCCAAGGTATTTTCGCCGCACAATATGATGTGCTTCGCGCCAACGGCCATACCCCGTCCGAAGCTTTCAACGAAACTGTGGAAGAATTGACTCAAAGTTTAATGCCACTTGTTGCCGAAAACGGAATGGACTGGATGTATGCCAACTGTTCTACAACGGCTCAACGCGGCGCTTTGGATTGGTGGAAACCTTTCCGTGACGCCACCAAACCCGTATTCGAAAAATTATATGCGGAAGTAGCCGCCGGAAATGAAGCGCAACGTTCCATCGATTCAAACAGCAAACCCGATTATCGTCAAAAATTAGAGCAAGAGCTGAAAGATCTTCGGGAAAGCGAAATGTGGCAGGCCGGCGCCGTTGTACGCAAGCTCCGTCCCGAAAACAATTAATGTAACCGCCGGATATTTATTCATATATTATATATGTATATGTATTGAAAACGACTTTGAGATCTTATCTTTGAAGTCGTTTTCATTTATTCAAAAAAAATCAATCTTTTTTGGATGTTATTTTATCGTTTTTTGTATTCTTGAATATTTTTCATAACTTTATAGGGTTTATTATACTACTTTATTCCCATGACATGAGCTATCTGAAATTTGATAAAACCATAATGATTAATTTAGAACAGTCGTTGTCTAAAGAAATACTCAGAACCAATCGTTCGGGTGCCTATCACTGTACAACCATTGTTGATTGCAATACGCGGAGATTCCACGGCTTACTGGTCATTCCTGTCCCGTCATTGGATAAAGACAATCATGTGTTGCTGTCCTCATTCGATGAGACAGTTATACAACATGGGGCGGAATTTAATCTCGGATTGCATAAATACCAAGGCGATCATTTCAGCCCGAAAGGGCATAAATATATCCGGAGTTATGATTGCGAATCAACCCCGAAAACGATTTATCGTGTAGGAGGCGTCCTGTTGTCTAAAGAAAAACTGTTTGTTTCGCACGAAAACCGGATTTTGATCAAATACACGTTGTTGGAGGCCAATTCTCCCACCACGTTAAAATTCAGACCTTTTCTTGCATTCCGGAATGTAAATCATCTGACGCATGAAAATCCGTCCATTAACCGCGGATACAGGGAAACGGAAAACGGAATCATCATGCGTTTGTACGAAGCTTATCCCGATTTGTACATGCAATTCAACAAAAAGGTGAGCTTTATTTATATGCCCGACTGGTACTGGGGTATAGAATACTCTAAAGAACAGGAACGCGGATATGATTATAAAGAAGATCTTTTCGTGCCGGGATATTTTGAATTGCCCATCGCCAAAGGTGAAAGCATTATTTTTTCCGCGGGAATAAGCGAAACTGTTACACGCACGTTAAAAAAGACTTTTGAAAAAGAAGAAATCGGAAGAACAAAAAGAACCAGCCTGATCAATTGTTTAAAAAACTCCGCGCGGCAATTCTATAAAAAATGCGGCGATGATTTATATCTTCTTGCCGGATATCCTTGGTTCGGAACCCGGGCAAGGGACTTGTTCATTGCTTTGCCCGGGTGTACGTTGAGCATTGATGATACCGAAAATTTTGAAGCCATCATGAAAACGGCCTCAGAAGCACTTGAGAACTTCATGGCCGGGCAAAACATCGAAAAAGAAATCACGGAAATCGATGCTCCGGATGTATTGTTATGGGCTGTCTGGGCCATTCAACAATACGCGAAAGAAACCTCCAAAGAGCAATGCCTCCAAAAATACGGCGCACTGTTAAATAATATTATAGATTTTATATGCAACCAAAAGCATGTTAATTTGTTTTTACATAAAAACGGACTTTTGTATTCCAACGGAAAAGAAACACCTGTATCATGGATGAATTCTACTGTCGGCGGACGTCCTCTTTCTCCTCGAACGGGTTATCTGGTTGAATTTAACGCTTTGTGGTACAATGCTCTCAAATTTACTGCCGAACTTTTCCGTATCAGCGGGGATGAATACAAAGAAAAATCGTTGGAAGAGCTGGCCGGCAACACAGCTGCGTCATTTATAGAGACCTTTTGCAACGATTACGGATATTTATTTGATTATGTCGACGGCAACTTTATCGATTGGAGTGTTCGTCCCAATATGATTTTTGCCGTTTCGTTGGATTATTCTCCATTGGACAGGAACCAGCGTAAAACTGTATTGGATTTTGTAACCAAAGAATTGTTCACACCCAAAGGATTACGCACATTAAGTCCTAAAAGTCAGGGATATAATCCGTATTTCGTAGGAATCGCATCTTATCGGGAATATGCCTATCATCAAGGAACAGCCTGGCCTTGGTTGTTTGGAGCTTATTTCGAAGCGTACCTTAAAATATTTAATTTAAGCGGATTGTCTTTTGTGGAAAGGATCATTGCCGGATTTGATGAAGAAATGAGCTCCCGCTGTATCGGATCCGTATCCGAGCTTTTTGACGGAAATCCTCCATTTGAAGGGCGCGGAGCTGTTTCTTATGCCATGAGTACCGCCGAAATATTGAGAATATTAAAATTATTGAAAAAATATATGGGTTACGAAGCATAATTTAAATTTGCGATAATTCGATATCTACGAGTTAATTTATCGAGAATGAGTGAATTATTGAATAAATTCAAAACCTGAAAATAAAAAACCTTGATGAAAGCGCTGATGTTCGGGTGGGAATTTCCGCCGCATATATTAGGAGGATTGGGAACCGCAAGTTACGGGTTGACAAAAGGTATGAGCAAGCAATCGGATATGGAAATTATATTTGTCATTCCCAAGCCATGGGGGGATGAAGACCAAAGTTTCCTGAAAATTATCGGAGCTTGCAACACTCCGGTCGTATGGAAGGATGTCCGGTGGGAATACGTGCGGGACCGTTTGGGCTCAACAATGTCTCATGACGATTATTATCGCATGAGGGATCATATTTATGCGGATTTTTCTTATAAGTATACTAACGATTTGGGATGCATCGAATTTTCGGGGCGTTACCCGGATAATTTATTGGAAGAAATCAATAATTATTCTATTGTTGCCGGTGTAATAGCACGCACTTATCCTTGCGATGTCATTCATTCGCATGACTGGCTGACTTATCCGGCCGGCATCCATGCCAAAAATGTGACGGGAAAACCGCTGGTCATTCATGTGCATGCAACCGATTTCGACAGAAGCCGGGGAAATGTCAATCCTCAAGTGTACGGAATTGAAAAAGACGGCATGGATCACGCCGATCATATCATCACGGTAAGCAATCTTACTCGTAATACGGTGATTGAAAAGTATTATATCGATCCGAGAAAAGTGACAACCGTTCATAATGCCGTCGAGCCTTTGGATCCCGAAATTGAAGCGATTCAATCCAGAAGCGGAACAAAAGACAAAGTGGTTACTTTTTTGGGTAGAATTACCATGCAAAAAGGGCCTGAATATTTTGTGGAAGCAGCTTACAGAGTGTTGCAAAAAGCGGATAATGTTCGATTCGTCATGGCCGGAAGCGGCGACAAAATGAATGAAATGATTCGTCATGCCGCTTATCGCAAGATATCGGATAAATTTCATTTTACCGGCTTTTTGAAAGGAAAACAAGTGTATGAAATGCTCAAATCAAGTGATGTGTATGTCATGCCTTCGGTATCGGAACCTTTCGGAATATCGCCTTTGGAAGCCATGCAGGTGGGAGTGCCGAGCATTGTTTCCAAACAATCGGGTTGCGCGGAAATTCTGGAAAATGTCATCAAAACCGATTATTGGGACATTGATGCTATGGCTGATGCCATTTATTCGATTATTACTTATCCTTCCATGTATACTTATTTGAAAGAAGAAGGGAAAAAAGAGGTGGATGAAATCAAATGGGAATATGCGGGGCAAAAAGTGAGGCGGATTTATGACGCGGTATGCGGGATAAAACAATATTAGCGGGATCAATAGCATTCGCACCGGCGAATCAATACACGGCAACAATAAAAACGCAATAAATATGAAATGTGTCCATAATTAAAAAAATAAAATATTAACGTATGAAAACAATTTGTTTCTATTTTCAAATTCATCAACCTTTCCGGTTAAAAAGATACAGGTTCTTTGATATTGGCGTTGACCACTATTACTATGATGATTTCAATAATGAAAATATTATTCATCGAATCGCAGAACGGTCTTATATACCCGCAAACCGAGTGCTGTTGGAGATGATCCAAAATTCCGGAGGCAAGTTTAAAGTTGCTTTTTCGATTACGGGAATGGCTTTAGAACAATTGGAAGTTTATGTTCCGGAAGTTATCGACGGATTGAAGGAACTTGCTAAAACAGGATGTGTTGAATTTCTGGCGGAAACTTACGCGCATTCTTTGGCTTCGCTTTCCGATCCCGAAGAATTTATCCGGCAAGTAAAAAGTCATGTAAATAAGATCGAAACCCTGTTCGGGCAAAAACCGAAAGTCTTCCGAAACACAGAACTTATTTATTCCGATGAAATCGGCGATTTGGTGGCTTCTATGGGTTATGACACCATGATCACCGAAGGTGCGAAACATGTTTTGGGGTGGAAAAGTCCGAATTTTCTGTATCACTCCGTTAATAACAAGAATTTAAAATTATTACTCAAAAATTCTAAATTGAGCGACGACATCGCTTTCCGTTTTTCCAATTATGAATGGGATCAATATCCGTTAACTGCCGATAAATTCATTTCATGGATCGCCAATTATCCCGAAAATGAACAACTGATTAATTTATTCATGAATTACGAAACGTTAGGTGAAATGCAACGTAAAGAAACGGGTATTTTTGAATTTATGAAAGCTCTGCCCCGTTTTGCGGAAGAAAAACGCATCAGTTTTTCTACGCCTACGGAAGTTTCAAAGAAAATGAAACCTGTCGCTCCTTACGCTGTTCCTTACCCTATTTCGTGGACGGACGAAGAACGCGACCTGAGTGCATGGATGGGAAATATTTTGCAAAAAGAAGCCTTTGAAAAATTATACAGTATCGGAGAACGTGTACATCTTTGTAATGATCGTCGATTGCAACATGACTGGCTGTACTTGCAATCTTGCGATCATTTCTTTTACATGTGTACCAAACATTTTTCCGACGGTGCGGTTCATGCTCACTTCAGTCCTTATGAATCGCCTTATGAAGCTTTCAACAACTACATGAATGTGTTAGGTGATTTTATCGACCGGGTTAATTCCAAATTTCCGACTTCCATCGACAACGAAGAATTAAATTCGCTGTTGACGACCATTCATAATCAGGACAAAGAAATCAATGAATTGAAAGAGGAAATAAAAATTTTGCGAAGTAAAAAAAAACAACCCATGAGGGAAATATCTTCAATCACTCCGGAACAGTAATTGAAAACGACCGGTTTTAAAAAGATATGGGTGGGCGCATTTCCGATAAAAAACCCCGGTTGTTAATCAATCGGGGTTCATTCATTCTATTATATTCGTTTAAAACTTCAAGATAATGCCGCAATAGCCGAACCGATAAGATTGGGTTCTTCCGTTTTGGGGGCAAGGGTCACATTCAATTCCACAGGCAGCAGTTCCTTCAGTTCTTCCGAGACCAATTTACTGTAATCATCACTCCAGAAAAGGCTTCCGTCTGCCGCTAAGCAAATATTTCTGACTGATTCGTCGTGCGACACCAAAACCTGAACCAACCCGGCAATCGACGCCGCAACCAATTTCGCGGAACGAACATAAATCCGGCGGGCAACCGTCACATATTCTTCCGGATTATTTTTCGGGTTATTGATAATGTCGCTCAAATCTTTGGAATCGAGATCGTATTTGATTTTGCGGTCGCAAAAAACCGTTCTGAAGATTTCGCCCAAATATCCTCCCGAAATCGCTTTTTCAAAACGCTGCTGTCCTTTATTGTTTGACATGGCATCCACCAATCCGTCTATAACGGTCAAATAGGGAGGAGTAAAATTACCCGACTCCAAGTTGACCGGAATCACGCGTTCTCCTTTACTGTTTAATTTTTCAATTTTATTAAGACGCATCAAGGCGGCCATATTGGTTCCCGTGCCGACAATCAACCCGATGTAAGCGTCATAAACGGTTTTGGAAAGAAGACCGGCAAATAAGCAGGCTACCGTATCATTAATCACTTTTATATCGGTAAACGATGTTCCAATCTCTTTGTACGTATTTAAATATTTGAGCAATAATTCACCGACAGGTTTCCCGCTCATTTCCGGGATATCGATTCCTTTCGTCCAACGGAGAAGGATGGCATCTCCATTGAGTCGTGATGCCGCCGGATAAGAAAAACAATAACCGATTTGTGTTACCTGACGATCTAATTTTTCGAGTTTGGAAATCAACTCGGCCATTTCCCGATGCAAATCACTTGCTGAAAATCCGGTGGTTTCTTTAGCCGACAATGGCTTTCTTTTACTTTCGATGATTGACGCTTTTCCGTCTTTAAACTCAACGATCGCAGCCCTGAAATTAGTTCCGCCCCAATCGAGCACCAATACTTTCTTGTCTTCAAAACTTTGTTTCGGATCAATATGTGTCGGAATATCCGAGATTTCCATACCGTCTTTTTTCAGACCCTCTTCGATTTTCACTTGTAGAGCGTTCGCGATGTTCTTTAATTCTTTCGGAGTTAAATTGAAAATATTTTCCATGATCTATTTTATAAAAGTTTTAGAATTATCGGGTTGTATTATTGATTCCACAAATGTATAAATCTTTTTCGAAGTAGAACTAATATACCGATGCGAAAAGTTAATTAATTTCATCAAATATATCCGGCCGAGCCGGTATGAGAAACGGGAGGCCTTATTTTTATTCTCACAACCGTCTACAAAAGAATACATTGCGATTTTTATCGATTTTTTTCATCAAAACTCTTGCATAATAAATTTTTTACCGTACCTTTGCATCGCATTTGAAAAATGATGCAACAAGAAAAAACGGTGTGGTAGTTCAGTTGGTTAGAATACGTGCCTGTCACGCACGGGGTCGCGGGTTCGAGTCCCGTCCATACCGCAAAGGTAGCCTGACTTTTAGCAAGTTAGGCTTTTTTGTTGCGGTTTTCGTTGTGGTTTTATCTTTTTTCCTTGCTTTCGTGGTTGCCGTTGGCAGATAAATTACGACACGAAAACCGAGTTTTGCGGGCTGTTTTTGTCGCCCTGTGTCGTTTGTCTAAAAAATACAACTTCAATGTAAACAATATCTATTTTTCGCTGTCGCTTTTTTCGGTAATGCCTTAAATTGACTGAAAAGAGTTATTTTTACAAAAAACTAAGGTTATATAGATTTAAAATAAAAACCTTATCTTTTAAAAGCCCCTTTAGTAGCTTAACAGCCGATACAATGCAACCAATCTCACCCTTATTTCCCTTATTTATAAATACAATAAATGTCAATAAAATTCCCTGAAATAAGCGGATAAGGGCCGGAGATCAGATATATTACCGGGCTACTAAGGGAACTGCAAAAATAAGGGTTATCTATACCTGTTTAACAATGCCAAAACTAAATGTACATATCACAGAAACATTATATCTTCATTGCAACGGGAATAATTTACAGAAAAACGGCAAAAGCATTACCGACACACAATGTCGGCACTGCAAAGAATATAAAAAGAGCGGATATTATTATTTATTGATAATTGTTTTCATCGGGATGTTTTTTAATTGATTGTTTGATTTGTTTCAAGAAATAATGCGCTTATAACGAAACTTTATTCAAACAGACAACATCCTTGTTTATTAAACAACAGTGTAATTATCAATGTTTTACTGATCAATTTTGAGAAACTCCGGTCATCTTTTGTCTAAAATTTATACGTTCGTAATGGTTTGACAAACGTATTCCACTATTTTCGGGTAGGAAATACCCTGACCCTGTTTAGGGTATTTTTTAGGAATATTGTATCTCGCAAGGTTGCATACGAGAATTGCCGGCCATGACAAACGCTTTCATATCAGGTGTTTCTCCTGCCAATGAAATAATAATATATACAATATTCGGGTCATACGCCAGCCGTTTATCTTCTTCCGACGGACGTGCGGGTGTGCTCGGATGACTGTGATAATTCGCGATGATCTTTTGTCCGTTGGTGCGTGCATTTTTCAATACTCGAAACTGCTCTTGCGGGTCGAATGAAAAATGTTCGGGGCTGTGATCCACATTGGTCAGCGCATAATGTTGTTGTACTGTGCCGTTGGTTCCCGTAAGCAAGCCGCAGGCTTCGTTCGGAAGTTCCTTATAAGCATGCTTTATCATCTCGTCGGCGATATGTTTTGGAATAATGATCATATCCATTGAAAATTATTGATTTTTTTTTGTTTTCAGTTCGCATACCGCCTGTTCGGTTTCTATCAATTCGGTGATAGAAGGCTGTTCGCCGCATACAGGACATTTATGATTCTTCTCTACTTTTATGGTTCTGAAATTCATTTCTTTCGCATTGAACACCAACAGCCTGTTTGTCAATAAATTACCTGTACCGGTCAAATATTTCAGTACTTCCGCAGCCTGTATGGTTCCCAACATTCCAGCAATAGCGCCCAATACGCCGGCCTGCGCACAGGTAGGAACCACATCGGGCGGTGGCGGGCTGTTGAAAATACAACGGTAGCAGGCAGTTCCCGGCAGATGCGTCAGGGTTTGTCCCTCAAAGCGCAAAATTCCTCCGTGCGAAAAAGGTTTTCCTGCCAATACGCAGGCATCATTTATCAAGAATTTTACAGGAAAATTATCCGTCCCGTCCACGATAAAATCATAGTCGCGGATAATCTCAAAAGCATTTTCGGCCGTGAAAAGCTGATGATACGTGATAACATTCACATCGGGATTGAGTTGATTTATTTTTTCTTTTGCCGATATGACTTTGGGTTTTCCAACATCGGGCGTAAAATGAATCACCTGCCTTTGCAGGTTGCTTAAATCGACTACATCGCCGTCGATAATACCCAACGTTCCCACTCCGGCGGCAGCCAAATATAGAAGGATAGGCGATCCCAAGCCGCCCGCGCCGATAACCAGCACTTTGCCGTTGCTTATTTTTTCTTGTCCTTCCACTCCTACCTCCTGCAACAGGATATGGCGGCTGTAACGTTCTATTTGTTCACCGGAAAAGTTCATGATTGTCCTCCTCCCATAAAATATAAGAAATCTACTTCGTCACCTTCATTGATCGGGGTGGAGTCAAACTTTTCCCGTGGGATATATTCTCCGTTGATTTGCACAGAGACCATATCGGGCTGCAATACCTTATTCACTTTGATCAGTCCGGTCAATGTGAGGGGTAGCGTAACCTCTTGTTGTTCATCGTTTACTGTAATTTTGCTCATTGTTTTGTTCTTATTTTTTCTTAATGATTACTATCCAATAGTCCTCGTTTATTTGTACTTGTTCCAATACTTCATGCCCTTCGCTTTGTATCGAGCCGGGAACGTTGTTGATAGGCTGTCCGTCGTCTAACCAGATTTCGAGTTTCTCGCCCGACTGCATGGTAACTAACTGAATCTTTGTCTGCACAAAATTCATCGGGCAGGAAATTCCTCGCAAATCTTTGAATTTTAGATTGTTATTTTTATAATTTTCTTTTTGTACTGCCGATGATTCTTTCTGTTTTATGTTCTTGAATTGCAGCGAATCATCCATATGCCGTGTATTTTGCATCCGAATGTAATATTGTCGGAAATAGACATCGGAAGCGGAGTAGGGCGTTGTGACAATAAATCCATTTTTTTCGGATATGAGTTATTTCCACCTGTTTTTCGTAGATGTTTTCTCCGTCGATAACAATTTTCCCCTCTATTTTCACCCGCTCATTATCATCAATCAAGCGGTTAATCGTTTTCAGCAAAGTTGATTTACCGCATCCCGAAGATCCGATGATGCAAGTTATTTTATTATTCGGTATTTCGAGGTCAACGTTTTTCAAAATACGATTATTGCCGATACTCACATTCAGGTTTTTATTTTAATACCCGAATCGGTTATTTATTATCCGGTCGTTCGAATAAATTTCCATTAATCATGCCCGCATAATGCATGAAATAACGAAGAATGAATGATGAGGAAATTATTCATAATCACGTTGTTTTTTTAAGGAACAAAGATACAAGACTTTTGATTGCTCCGAAATACCGTTTTAAGGGTATATTTCGGCAGTGATAACTCTTCAAAATGGACACGGGCGGACAGGAAATATTTTAGTTTGAATAACATACCAAATTGCGGATCGTTTCGGGAGCTTCAAAACTCTATACGACATTTAATGATCCGGTCTTATATATTTGTAGCAGAGCTGAAAATCCACTACCTTTGTACAGTTTAAGATTATGTCTGACAAGTTCGAAGAATGAAAAATCAATAAAAAAGTTCGCTTGACATGCGGGCTTTTCCTATTTAATCATAAATATCAAATTCTTAACCTTTAATTTTTTTAACTCTTAATTCTTAACTTTTAACCACCACAATGGTCTATCCCGATAATTTTGAACAAAAAATAGAATTTGATAAAATCCGCCTGCTGATCAAAGAAAAATGCATCAGTGTTTTAGGAAAAGAAAAAGTCGATTCGATGCGGTTTTCTTCCGAATTTGATGAAATTCTGACCGGGTTGAACCGGACGGAAGAATTTGTCCGGATCATACAAGAAGAAGATACTTTTCCCGTCGATTATTTTTACGATTGCCGTGCGGGATTGAAGAAAATCCGGGTCGAAGGTACTTATTTGGATGAACCGGAATTATTTGATTTGCGTCGTTCATTGGAAACCATCCGGGAAATCGTCCGTTTTCTTCATATCGATGACGAAGAACCCGTTTACAAAGCATTGGCCGAATTGGCCGGCGATGTTGTGGTTTTTCCTCAAATCACGGCAAAAATCGAGGTGATTCTGGATAAATACGGACGAATCAAAGACAATGCCTCACCCGAATTGGCCCACATCCGGCAAGACCTGACCAAAACATTGAACGGCATTTCCAAAAGTTTGACCGGTATTCTTCGGGCTGCACAAGCGGAAGGTTTGGTCGATAAAGACGTTGCCCCTTCCATACGCGACGGACGGTTGGTGATTCCCGTTTCTCCGGCATTCAAGCGAAAAATCAAAGGAATCGTTCATGACGAATCGGCAAGCGGAAAAACCGTGTTCATCGAACCGGCGGAAGTTGTCGAGGCCAACAATCGCGTGCGTGAACTCGAAAATGAAGAACGACGCGAAATCATCCGTATTCTGGTTCATTTTTCCGATACGCTCCGGCCGTTTATCGACGATATTTTGCAATCGTATGAATTTTTGGCCGAAATCGATTTTATCCGGGCAAAAGCATTGTTCGGCATTCAGGTCAATGCCATCAAACCCGTCATTCAAAATAAACAACAAATGGATTGGGTGGAAGCCGTACATCCGTTATTGTGGCTGTCTTTGCAAAAACAGAGCAAAAAAGTCGTGCCGTTGGAAATCATATTATCCGAAGATCAACGAATTTTAATCATTTCGGGTCCCAATGCGGGAGGAAAATCAATCTGCCTGAAAACGGCGGGATTGCTTCAATATATGTTGCAATGCGGATTGTTGATTCCGTTGAAGGAAAATTCCAAGACAGGCGTTTTCGAAAAGATATTCATCGACATCGGCGACGAGCAATCCATCGAAAACGATCTGAGCACTTACAGTTCACACCTCACCAACATGAAATTTTTCATCCGGAACGGTAATTCCAAGACATTGCTGCTGATCGACGAATTTGGAGGAGGAACGGAGCCGCAAATCGGAGGAGCCATTGCCGAAGCGGTTTTGAAACGGTTCAATCACAATCAATCATACGGCATCATCACCACGCATTACCAAAACCTGAAACATTTCGCGGAAGAAAACGAAGGCATCGTCAATGGCGCCATGTTGTACGACCGGCATTTGATGCAACCGTTATTTAAACTTTCCATCGGAAATCCGGGCAGTTCTTTTGCCATCGAAATCGCACGTAAAATCGGACTGCCTGAAGATGTCATCGCCGATGCATCCGAAAAAGTGGGGGAGAATTACATCAATATGGATAAATATTTGCAGGACATCGTTCGCGATAAACGTTATTGGGAAAGCAAACGGCAAAGCATTCGTCAAAAAGAAAAACACCTCGAAGAATTGACCGGACGTTACGATAAAAATATTTCGGAAATAGAGAAACAGCATAAGGAAATCATCGCCAAAGCCAAAGCCGAGTCCCTACAACTGATTTCGGATACGAATGCCAAGATCGAAAATACCATTCGTCGAATCAGGGAAGTCCAAGCCGAAAAAGAACAAACAAAAAATATCCGGAGCGAATTGGAGACATTTAAATCGAATTTATTGTCGGAAGAAACATCAACCGTAAAAATTCCGAATAACCGGTTAAACAAAAAACGGAAGGCGGATCAGAAAAAAGAAGAGCAGAAATCGGCCGTTTTCCGGCCCGAAGTCATGGAAGCCGGAGATTATGTTCGTTTGGAAGGACAATCAACCGTCGGACAAATCATCGAAATTCGGGGGAAATCGGCATTAGTGACATTCGGAATGCTGAAATCCACCATTAAATTAGACAAACTGGAGAAAATCAGTAAAAACCGGATGAACCGGGAAACGCCGAAAAATACATTTATCAGCGAACAAACCGCCGATGAAATGTATCAACGCAAACTCAATTTCAAGCAGGAAATCGACGTTCGCGGTATGCGCGGAAACGATGCCTTGCAAGCTGTGATGTACTTTATTGACGATGCCTTGCTGGTCGGCGTTTCGCAAGTCCGCATCTTACACGGAACAGGGACGGGCGCCCTTCGCCAAGTTATCCGCGAATACCTTCAAACCGTTCCCGGCGTAAATCATTTTCACGACGAACACGTTCAATTCGGCGGCGCAGGCATCACGGTCGTGGAAATGTAGTTGAAAGTTAAGAATTAAGAGTTAAGAGTTTGGAATGAATTTTAATTTTATGCACGTTTTTTACACTCCTGATATTTTAATCGACAGCCGACTTTCGGAAGAAGAATCAAAACATGCGGTAAAAGTTTTGAGACTGAAAGAAGGCGACGAAATTCTGCAAACCGACGGCAACGGTTTTTTTTATAAAACGGTGATAGTCAATGCACATCCGAAACATTGTGAAACCAAAATCATTGAAACCCGGAAACAAGATTCCGGAAAAGATTTTCGTATTCACATCGCTGTTGCTCCCACCAAAAACATCGAACGGATCGAATGGTTTGCCGAAAAGACAACTGAAATAGGCATTGACGAAATTACGCCTTTGCGATGCCGTTTTTCCGAACGAAGAGAGTTAAAAAACGAGCGGATCGAAAAGATTTTGGTATCGGCCATGAAACAATCTCAAAAAGCATACCTGCCTGTTCTTCACTCCATGATTGATTTTGACGATTTTATCAGACAAGACTTGCCGGGTCAAAAATTTATTGCGCATTGTTATGAAAGTCCGAAAGACGAATTGAAAAAATTATATGAAAAAGGTTCGGATGCGATTATTTTAATCGGGCCCGAAGGAGATTTCAGCTCCGATGAAGTGGAATCGGCCGTCAAAAACGGCTTTCGCGCCGTCTCTTTGGGCAATTCACGCCTCCGCACCGAAACAGCGGCATTGGTTGCCTGTCATACGATACATGTAATGAATTAACAAGGCATTAATCACGGGTATTTGTGAAGGTTTTTTCCGTGGAAATCCGGTTCAGCATCTCCAGCGCCTTGTTTTCTTTTTCCGTCATATCAGCCCGCTCTTCGGAAGATTTATCGTTGATGCCGCAAAGATGCAATATTCCGTGAATGATGACACGATGCAATTCTTCGTTGTAATCTGTTTTATACTTTTGAGAATTGCTTTTCACCGTATCCGTACTGATGAAAATATCTCCCGATATATCATTGTTCAAACTGTAATCAAACGTAATGATATCGGTATAATAATCATGCTTGAGGTATTGGTTGTTGATGCGTAAAATATACTCGTCGGAACAAAAAATATAAGAAATGCTTTCAATATCTTTTCCGTACATAGCGGCAACTTCTTTGATCCATTTCGAAACCTCCCGTTTGTGTATGTGCGGCATTGCAGTTTCTTCCGCCTGATAAATGATTGCCATAACCTATAATTTTATACAAAAATACGATTTAAGATCAAAAATCATACCAAATATAATGTTAAATTCTATGGGAGGGGTACCCATATTGATAAATGACTATCAAAAGTCTTTGTTTTTTTATATATTTGTTCTTTTTTAGACAAAGCGAGAAAATAGAAGCCTGCATGAACTTTATACGCCACAAAAGGAGATGAACATGCGAGTTACGGATAACTTATAAATAAAAAAATAAAATATTTTTGTATGAGAATTTTATTTATTTATTCCACGCAAAAAACAATTGTTCCGGAAAAGCCGTTGTTAGGTCAGGAAGGTATTTATCACGGAATATCATCCATTGCAGGAGTGCTCAAACAACATAATCATGAGTGTTCTTTAGCGGTTCTTGATCGAGCGAACGGGAAACAAAATTCCGAAATACTACGTCAAAAAATCGAACAATTCAATCCTCAAATCGTTGCTTTTACGGCTGTATTTTCCGAGTTTGACTTTATCTGTGAAACAGCATCACAAGTAAAAGAACGTTTTCCGTATTTGTTTCTTATTGCCGGCGGCGTTCATATTACGCTTAATCCCGATGAAAAATACTTGTCTTTATTTGACGCTATTTGTGTCGGAGAAGGAGAAATGCCTGTCTTGGAGTTGGTTCAACATTTAGAAATCGACAAATCAATCAACGATATTCAGAATCTTTGGGTGAAAACTCCGGACGGAATTGTAAAAAATCCGACGCGTCCTTTTCTGCAAAATTTAGATGAATTACCATTTCCCGACCGGGAAATGTGGCAGGAGTGGATTCTGGAACCCCATACCAAACCCGCTGTGTTATTGGGAAGAGGATGTCCGTTCGATTGCACATATTGTTCCAATCATTCTCTGCGGAAAGTGAGTCCGGGTAAATACGTTCGTATGCGCAGTCCGGAAAACATTCTTTCCGAAATTCGGAATTTATACGAAGAATATCCCGATATAAATGAAATTCAATTGGAAGTGGAAACGATTGTTATTGATAAGGATTGGTTAAATAATTTTTGTGAACAATTGGAAGTTTTCGGAAAAGAAACGGGATTCAAAATTTCCTTCGGTACCAATCTGCGCATATTTCCGCGCATGGATGTTGAATTTGTTTTCGAACAATTCAAAAAAGCGAATATTACTTTGGTTACTATCGGTTTGGAATCAGGGAGTTATCGGATACGGAAAGAAATATTACATAGGGATTATTCCAATGAATTAATTCTGAAAGCGGCTGAAACAGCCAAAAGTTACGGAATAGCGGTTGCCTTATTTAATATGGTTGGATTGCCTACTGAAACGCCTGCCGAATTTGCTGAAACGCTTCAAATGAACCGGCAAATACAGCCGACTTTTCATGCAACCTCGATCTTTTTCCCTTATCCGGGAACAAAAATAGCTGAAACATGCAGCCGGATGAATCTTTTGCCGGAACGCATCAATACAAAAGACGAGCGGCAGTTGGCTGTTCTTGATTTGCCTGGATTTTCGCGGAAACAAATACAAAAAAGCTTTGACTCGTTTCATTATCAAGTCTATCGAAAACAGAAAAATAAATCTGTCCTTCGTCTATTGATTTACTATTCCATGGGATTCTTGGGACATAATTTTTATGCCAACCTGAAAATTGCGCTTATCCGGTTTCTATACCGGACAAAAAATCGAAAAATGTTGTCTCCCCGATGGTTTTCGATTTTTCAAAGGAGTTGAGGTTATGTTGCCGCAGTAACTTGGCACAATTACGTTCAAGGCTTTTGTTTATCGGATGTTTATCGTAATTTTGTCAGGTATTATTTCGGTCACATAAGATTATCTCCAATACGGGACGTAACTTGTATATTTTCTTGATTTGTTTTCGGGTGAATATTCTTTTATCAATCCTGAATTTATGACTTCTTTTATTATTCCGGATGGTATAGAGTAATCCTTTTCTTCAATCCCCATCCGTTTGATTTGTGTTTTTTATGTAGATAAAGAGCTGATAAATAAGCATATTCTTATTTATTAAATTGTTACCTTTGTAGTCTTAGAAGTTTTGAAGTATAAATATCAGGGTAATGGAAAAACAGCTCTTTTATCTATATGGGAATTATATCAGATAAAAGCATATTTTTGCAAAACATTACCTGTTTCATCATAAAAAATAAACTTTAAATTTAGAAATAATAAGTTAAATTAACGATAAAATATTTTTATATGAAAACAAAACAAGATATTGTCGAAGATTGGCTGCCCCGATATTCCAAACGTTCCTTGAAGGATTTTACGAAACATATTCTTTTAACGAACTTTACGCATTATGTCAATATTTTCGCCGAATACTTCAATGTCCCTGTTTTGGGTTTGGACGGAAATATGCCGAATGCGAGCGCCGAAGGAATCACTATCATCAACTTCGGTATGGGAAGCGCCAATGCCGCCACCGTGATGGATTTATTGGGAGCCGTAAAACCCGGCGCCGTGCTTTTTTTAGGCAAATGCGGCGGTATCAAGCATGTGAACGCGGTAGGCGATTATATTTTGCCGATCGCAGCTATCAGAGGAGAGGGAGCATCCAACGACTATTTTCCGCCCGAAGTGCCCTCTTTGCCTGCATTTAATCTGCAACGGGCTGTATCGTCAACCATCCGGAACTACGGAAGGGATTACTGGACCGGAACCATTTATACGACTAACCGCAGGGTTTGGGAATATGATGAAAATTTTAAAAATTATTTGCGGAAAATCCGATGTATGGCAGTGGATATGGAAACGGCCACATTATTCAGCGTAGGATTCGCCAACGAAATACCGACCGGCGCCTTATTGCTGGTTTCGGATCAACCGATGATTTCGTCCGGAGTAAAAACGGAGAAAAGCGATAAAATCGTTACCGAAAAGTTTACGAATGAACATGTTCTTATCGGTATCGAATCATTAAAAATATTAATCAAAAACGGAACGACGGTCAAACATCTGCGATTCGACCGGTGAAAATGGCTGATATGTCCAAAAGAGAACTGACCCATAATGAAATATTGAACGACATCAAACATAAACAGTTCAAGCCGATTTATTTTTTGATGGGGGAGGAGCCGTATTATATCGATTTGTTGACGGATGCCCTCATTGACAATGTCTTGATTGAATCGGAACGGGATTTTAACCAAACCATCCTTTACGGAGCCGACACGGATATTGCAACCGTCATCAATGCGGCCAAACGCTACCCGATGATGTCCGAAAGGCAGTTAATCGTCGTGAAAGAAGCCCAGGCGCTCAAAAACATCGACGAATTGACCTATTATTTGCAAAAACCGCAACCGACGACTGTATTGGTCTTTAATTATAAATACGGGAAATTGGACGGACGAAAAAAAGTTTCGGTCGACATCGCCAGAGTCGGGATTTTATTCGAATCCAAAAAACTGTACGATAATCAAATCCCGGCCTGGATCAATGCCTACATCGCTTCGAAAGGGTATGCCATCGACGGAAAAGCGGCAGCCATGCTCACCGATTTTTTGGGAACGAACTTAAGCCGCATTGCCGGTGAAATCGACAAATTGATCATCACACTTTCTCCGGGCGAAAAACGCATTACCGACAGTCTGATCGAACGAAACATCGGCATCAGCAAAGAATACAATACGTTTGAGTTGCAAAAAGCATTGGCGAACAAAGATGCTCTCAAAGTCAACAGAATTGTCGACTATTTCGGCAAAAATCCGAAAAATAATTCGTTGGTTATGATGATGAGTACATTGTTCGGTTTTTTTTCGAATCTGATGATTTGCCATTATGCCGTCGATAAATCGGAAAACGGAATCATGCATGAATTGGGACTTCGCAACATTTATTTTGCACAGGATTATCGTACTGCCATGAGAAATTACAATGCATCGAAAACCATGCAGGTCATTTCATTGTTTAGAGAATATGACGCCAAAAACAAGGGATTTCAAAGTGTATCTATTTCCGAAGGCGATTTATTGAAAGAATTGATGTTCAAAATTACGCATTAACTGAAAATATTAATGTATGGATATATATTTCAATTGGCAAGAATTTGTAAGTGCGTTCGTCGTACTTTTTGCCGTCATTGACATAACGGGTTCCATTCCCGTCATCATTGATCTGCGGCAAAAACACCGCACCATCAATGCCGAACAAACAGCGATTTATTCGTTGACCATCCTGATCGCTTTCCTGTTTGTGGGAGAAGCGTTATTGGGATTGTTTAATGTGGATATATCGTCATTTGCCGTTGCGGGGGCCATTGTTATTTTCATCATGGGATTGGAAATGCTTTTAGGCATCGAAATATTTAAAAATGACAGTCCGATCGACACCGCCACGCTTGTTCCGTTGGTTTTCCCGCTGATTGCGGGAGCGGGGGCTTTTACCGCCTTGTTGTCTTTGCGGGCCGAATATAATTATCTGAATATCATATTGGCCGTAGTCGCTAATATGGCCGTGGTGTACCTCATCGTAAAAAAAGTATCTTGGATAGAACGAAAGATCGGATTGGGAGGAATCTATATTATGCGGAAGTTTTTCGGGATCATTCTTTTGGCCATATCGGTAAAATTGATGACTTCCAATCTCGGATTGATTTTAAGTTCTTTTTTCAATAAATAATTCCGTAAATTCTGTCGGGATTACTCTTGTTTTAAAAGCATTTCACATTGTTTGCAATCAAATTCGAGTTTCATTCTTATCCGGTTATGAACCAGATAAAAAGGTTCCCGGTATCGTGAAAATTCTTGTACGGTTTTTTTGTCCGATATTTTCGGACACAAGTTCAAGCTGAATTTAATACAATGTTTGGCAAACATCAAGGTCGCTTCTTTTGGAGGAGATAATTCGAATGCCGGATCAATTTCCGTTACGCCGTGTTTTTCATAAAATAGCCGGGCTTTCGCATTCGATACATTTCCGGTATAAGTCAGACGAGAAACCGGATAAACCGCCTTCGGATCCGGCTTCCGTCTCCATTCCCGGCGATAATTTATTTTTCGTGCGACGATTAACCGATCGATCAATTTGCGCCGCCAATCAGCCGAAACAGATGCGGGAATAAACCAATTGCCGGTCAATTCCGTTCGAACGGTATCCACTGCAAAAATCGTGTTTCCGGTCTTTTTCAATTGATTGACGATGATTTCTTGTTGCGGTTTGTCGGCCGGCTCTTTGGTTACGGGAAACACCAGCGAAACGCGATTATGATCTTCATCTTCGGCCGAAAGCGTGAATCCGTGCGGATTTTCGGACAAAACAATGTCCGTTTTTATTTTTCGTTCGGATGATTTGGCGGACAAACACGCATCAAATTCTTTGTCGTAATTTCTGTACACGGAAGTTCCGGCCGGCAAATCCGGTTTTTCGCGAAAAAAGATTTTTCCGTCTTCTGCTTTATTCACCCGGAATCCCGAAAACGCTCCCGATTTCGTCAAAAAACACAATCCGTCTCCGTTATGAATGATTTTTTTCGTGGTTAATGTCATAAAATTCCGCTCCGTACTCTTTACCGTACCGATATATTCACCGATCGATTTCGGAGTGACAAACGAAACCATATCCGGCTTCCGCCGGTGAAGAAAATAATCGGTAAATCCGCGGTTGAAACTTTTTTCGGGGTTCGGCACAAACGTATAACGACATTTTCCCGATGATGACGCCCGATATTCTGTTTTCCCTTCAAGTGCCGCATCCAATTTTTGACGATAAAATGCCGTGATGTTTTTCACATAATCAACGTCTTTCAACCGGCCTTCGATTTTGAATGAAGAAACTCCCGCTTCGATTAATTCATTCAAATTTGCCGATCGATTCATGTCTTTCAAGGAAAGGAAATGCTTTTCCGGAGAAATGATTTTTCCCGATGCATCCTGCAATTCATACGGCAAACGGCAATATTGCGGACATTCACCCCGATTGGCGCTTCTTCCGCAAAAGGCTTCACCGGCATAGCATTGTCCGCTGTAACTGACGCAAAGCGCTCCATGCGCAAAAACTTCCAGTTTAACCGTTGTCTGTTCCGCAACGGCTTTTATTTGTTCCGCCGATAATTCCCTGGCCAAAACAACTTGAGAAAAACCGGTCTGTTCCAGAAATTTCACTTTTTCGGGAGTCCGGATGTCCATTTGAGTGCTGGCATGAAGAGCAATCGGCGGCAAATCCGTTTCCAAAAGTCCCATATCCTGAATAATCAAAGCGTCGGTTCCGGCGTGATACACCTGCCGGATGATCTTTTCGGCTTCGGGCAATTCTTCATCGGTAAGAATGGTATTTAACGCCACATACACTTTGGCATTGTATTGATGAGCATAATTCGCCAACGTTTCGATATCGGCAACGGTATTTCCGGCATCGGCACGCGCACTGAATTTCGGCGCACCGATATACACTGCATCTGCCCCGTGATTGACGGCCTCGATACCGCACATCAAATTCTTGGCGGGAGAAAGAAGTTCTATGGAATGGATGGTTGACAATTGAACGTTAATAAAAGTTATTTTACGGATTTCGGTTATAAAGAATCACCCGACAAATACGATTGATATAAATATTCGGGACTTTCGTAGTAAATGCTGCTGTTAAAATCTTCTATTTTACGCGACGGCCACGAATTATAAACTTCCGGCAGCACATCAATCAACGATTTGTTTGTGCTTCGGCTAATTTTGACAATCAAACGTTTGTAAACTTTCCCGATACCCCAATGCGTTGGAATAGAATAGTTTGCCATTGCAATATTGTCGAAATTCCCGCTTTCTATTTTATGCTTTTCCGTCAATTCAAACGCCAACTTGTCCATGTTTTCGCTATGATACACATCTGCCAAATCAAAAATATGCAGTAAATCGTTTTTACCGATAGCATTTACAACAATGTCAAAATGGTGCGTTTTTCCCGTTATAATTTTCGGACTTGTGACTGCATTATATCTACCATGATAAATTTTCATCGCAATCTTCCATATTTTTTGAGATAGCCAACTTAATTAATATCCAAGATGTTAAAGGGTGTTTCTTGATAGACGAAATAGTTCAGCCAATTGGAAAACAGCAAATTGGCATGAGATCGCCATTGAACGAGCGGTTTGTTGGCGGGATCGTTGTCCCGGTAATAATTTTCGGGCATATCAATCGGCAATCCTTTTTTCAAATCCCGCCGGTATTCCGAGTCCAACGTATACGGGGAATATTCAGAATGCCCCGTGATAAAAAACTCCCGTCCGTTGCGGGCCGTAACCATATACACTCCCGCATCGGCCGATTCGGATAAAATGGTCAGTTCGTTTACTTTTTGCATGTCCTCTTTCCTGATTTCCGTATAACGGCTGTGAGGAACAAAAAATTCATCGTCAAATCCGCGAAAAATAGGATTTTTGATATCATTGACCGTATGTTTGTAACATCCGGAAAGTTTTTTCCCCAACGGATATTTCGGAATGCCGTAGAAATGATACAATCCGGCTTGAGCAGCCCAACAGATATAAAGAGTGGAGGTTACATGAGTTCTTGCCCAATCGAAAATTTCCGTAAGTTCATTCCAATAATTTACTTTTTCGAACGGTATTTGCTCCACAGGTGCACCCGTAATAATCATTCCGTCGTATTTTTGAGTTTTTATCCCGTCAAAATCCTTGTAAAAAGTCATCATGTGTTCAATCGGCGTATTTTTGGACGTATGGCTTTTTATTTTCAAGAAATCGATTTCGATCTGCAAAGGAGTGTTCGACAACAAACGGATTAAATCCGTTTCCGTTGTTATTTTTATCGGCATCAAATTCAGAATCACGATCTTAAGTGGCCGGATGTCTTGCTTGGAAGCCTTCAACGAGTCGATCACGAAAATATTCTCTTCTTTCAGAATTTCGATGGCCGGAATTTTTTCGGGTAAATTAAGAGGCATAAAATCAAATGACTGTTTTACAATATATTGTTTCAAATTCGGGAGTCCCGATCTTTAAAATAAGGCACAAAGGTACAAAAAAACGATAATCCGGTTAAAAAGAACTAAATTTGCGGCAAAATCTCCGGAGAATGCATCTCATTTATACCCTGTTCAAATTTCTGAAAGCCAATATTCTTTTCATTTGCATGATTATCGGTATGGTATTTCACGGGTACATCGTCCGGGTAGCGTTCCTTACGCCGTACCTCCTTTTTTCCATGCTTCTGATCACTTATTGCAGGGTATCGATTCGACTTATCAGACCGAAACCGCTTCATTTCCGGTTAAGTTGCGTTCAAATTGTCGGATGCCTGTCCGTTTATTTCATCCTGAATCCTTTAAATCCGGATTTGGCAGAAGGATGCATGCTTTGCATTTTGGCGCCTGCAGCGACCTCTTCTCCGGTAATCGCAGGTCTTTTGGGCGGCAGCATAACAGGGATGGCTACATACAGCATCTTAAGCAATCTTTCCGTCGCTTTTATTGCCCCTTCTGTTTTTTCATTCCTCGGAACACCCGGATTGAATCCGGGTGAAACCGTAAATTTTATTCATACGTTTGCCACCATTTGCACGAAGGTGATCCCTTTGTTGCTCGGCCCTTTTGTATTGGCATTTACATTAAAAAAGGTCACACCGGAAATACACGCCAAATTACAAAAGAAACAAATCTATTCGTTTTGGTTGTGGGCCGTTGCATTAACCATTGTCATGGCAAATACCACATCAAAAACAGCTGAAATGATGGAGAATGACGATGCCTCTTTTTGGCACATTGTTCCGATCGCCGCGGGCGCCGCCGTTGTTTGTCTGCTCCAATTCCTGACGGGCCGTTTTTTAGGGAAAAAATACAACGAAAAAATAGTAGGCGGTCAAGGCCTCGGCCAAAAAAATACGATTCTTGCCATTTGGATGGCCGGCACATTTTTCGGTCCGCTTGCAGCCGTAGCTCCCGCATCTTATGTCGTATGGCAGAATCTGATCAATTCCTATCAACTATGGAAATTCCGGAGAAAACCGGACGAAACGACTTAATGAGATGTACAATCCGTCTTGCTTCAAACTTTTTTGTAGTTTTGTATTCAAAAATAATCGATTTTGGAAGTAAATAATTGCAGATGAAGGGTATTCTTGAACTCAAACAAGATGTGGTTATAATTTCTATCCTCCTGAATATCAACATCTGTCCGGGTATTCACATCTTTTGGTTTGTTTTTCCGGCGTTATTTGCAGTCCAATTATTTTACATGATAATTTTCAAAGTAACAATCAGAAATATACCAATTCCTTTTATACCATGTATAAAAACCGTCTCCATTATAAAATCGTAATGATGGACGGTTTTTCAATGAAACGGAATCATTTGCCTTTAGCATAAAAACTCTCTCAAAAGAAAAAGGCATTGGAGTTAAAAAAACATTATCATCAGAATCTACTTTCAAATATTCCAGATCAAGTTTATAAAAATTATTTACAATAAACTTTAACTTTTTCTTTGTTATTGCCTGAGAAACTTTATTATCATATTGTTCAGATGGAATTTGTACAAACCCGTTATAATATCTGAATGTTCCGCAAAACCGGGAATCAATAGGATTCGGGGTTGAAAAAACAATAATTTGATCACGAATAATGCCTCTTTCTCTAACCATTATTCCGAATCCTTTAAATTCCGAAAAGTCTATTGTGTCATATCTATCAATTACATCTTCCGGTGTAGGCTCAACCATCTTTGTATCATTATAATCTGATTGAAAAACGCATGATGTATAAAAAGAAAAACACAAGAGCATTATTATTTTATTTATCATGGGAAAAACCAATATGTTTTATTTCTATATTTATTACTTTGTGAATATTTAGCACCTCTGCTTATTGATAGTTGATCATCGGCAGAATCGGGTTGTCCTTCATAACCATTTCTTCTTCCCGGGTTGTACCGACTGTTTAAGTCTGCTGCCTTTAATAAGTCCTTCTCACTGTATCCTAAAGTATATCCGGTTGCACCCCAAAGAAAATTACCAAAGTTCATTGCATTATGGGCATATTGATCCCCTTCAGCAACATATAGGGAGGTATTCACTTTATCTGCTTCCCCTTTATTTGTCATATATTTTTTCATGCCCCCTCCTGCCGAATAATCAAAAGATCCGTATCCGGAACTTTTTGCTCCAAAAGAAAAAGGATTTCCATTGAATTTATTAAATCCGCCTTCTTCCCTGATTATACTTTCTACATTCTCATTCGAAAGAATTTCAACATGAGTAATATAACCGTCATCTATACCTTCACTATCATTTTTAGGATCAGCTAAATCATAAAACTTAATATGTATATTACCTTCATCATCTACATTTCTTACTCCAATCCTATAGGCTTCTGTTGTTTCATATTTTTGATTAGTATATTCACCTGTCTTTGCGTCAAAGAAATAAATATCCATACCATTTGGATCAATACACTTCAACGGGTTATTTCCGCAATAGGCATAAGGCGACAGCCATGGATACTTTTCTGCCAACGGATCCATAGTCGTCCATTGAAAACGCGAAGCATCCAAATTCCGTTTCCAATAATCCAGCATATTCAGCCCGAAATCACTTTGTAATTCTTTTCCGTTATACCGCTCTTTGCTTTGCAGCGTTTGCGAGTTTGTACCCGGATCGGTAAATTCGATACCCGACGGGTAATAATGCGTATACCCCACGTTCGTGCCGTCGCCTTTGAATTCGTACCGCATGCTGCCCAAATGATCTTTCAGCGTGTAGTAATACACCCGATTGCCCGTCACCCCGTATTGGCGGTTGATATACCCTTCGGGAGTGTAAAGACGCGAAACGCCCGTACCCGATCCGAAATATACGACATTGCCGCAATAATCCTGACCCGAATGATACAGCACACTCACGGTCTCCGTCGTTCCCGGCGGAACCGTTACCCCTTCTTTGGCCGTATAGGTGTCAACCACCCGTTTTGTTCCCGATGCGTCGTAAGTGTAATTGATGCCGTGTCCCTGTTTGAACTGCATGGCTTCGGGTTTTTCGTTTGTATTAATGATAACTTTTTATGTTTTTATTTTTATCTCATCACTAACTTTGAAACACTACCAATATGTAAAATATATAAGGTATGTCAATTTTATTTAGTTTTTTTAATAAAGTCATCTTTGATTTCTGGACAAATATTGTCGGTTTTTCTCATATGTATAAGAATACTATCTTTAATCAAAAATTTTTCTCTATTGAGAATAATATATAAATAATATATTTTCTCTGGTATACAATCTTTTATTGAATCTGGCTTGGCAGGATCAAAAGCAAAACAATTTACCCCAAAATCGGAGATATAACAACACTCTGTCGGCTTAAAACTGGTAAGTATTAACGTATCAGAATTAAGCGTCCAATTACCTTTTGAGCTGAATGCTAACAAACAAGCTCCACCTTCGTAAGTAAAATTAAAACTTGAGTCAATTTTTAAAACAGCATGATAAGGTATCGGTCGTTCAACAGAAATCCATTCCCCTGTATATTTATATTTATTCTCGTTCGATTTATCATAACCGATTGTTTTTTTATCAGAATTATGACAGCAAAAGAAAAAAGGAACCAACATAAAAAAACATAAAAAACTGTAACCTGTTACTTTTAACAATCTCTTAATTATCTCTCTCATAATGAATCTGATTTATTCCTCTCTACCGTCGAGAGTGTTCGATGAATTTAAAACTATAAAATCTCATGTAATAACATATTGCAGCATCAATTTATACCATCCTTTCCAGATTCAAATTTTCTGTATTGATTCCATGCTTTCAATAAATCGGGGTGTTGTAAGGGCAATTCCATATAGAGGAACTATAGAGCAATCTATATGATACCAATTTTTGTTTTGCAGCAAGAAAACAATAAGAACACACTTGTAATAATAATATTTAATGATCATCCGTGATAATGTCTAAAAAAGGCAGGTTATATATTTATTATTAGGACTTTATTTAAATTTTTACAAAAATCTTATTATCAATAAATTTTGTTCATTTTAGGCAAAATAACGGAGAATAATTTAATATTTTTCATAATTTTCTTATCAGCATTAACTAATATTAAAAAGGAAAATCATTGGATTTTTTAATATTGCCTTTAAGAACAGGAGTTCCTCTATATATTATTTGCCATAGATTCCGAGATTTTTTCATATAAACATAGTCTAAAGATTTACTATCGGAAATCCATTTTAAATAATAATCAGAACGTAGAGGTACAGGCTTATTATATTCACCTGTCCATGGATTAATATCCATTCCCATCGAATACATTTCAGACCTGCGATCCGGTTCGGCACTCGGATGCGAATGCATTGAAGCAATGACGGAAGCCCCAGAATGGCCCATTTTTTCTGCTCCGGGAGAAGAAAGTCTGTCGTGATCCGTTCCGATAGAGTATTTAATTGTATTATTTTCCGTGAATTTATGAACGTCCCACTCGACATTGGTATTATCCGCCGCAAACTTAAAAACATTTAGCGCATCGGATCTGCTGTCTGTTAAGGCATAATGAACACCGGCTCTAGGATTGCCTGCCAATTGCGGCAATAAATTTTGATCAT
>WRGA01000095.1 GCA_009787405.1 Candidatus Azobacteroides sp. | reverse complement strand
CAGACAAATTACGCAACATTCACGAGATGATTTTTCACTTTGTCAAAAACAATTCCTATTACTATAATGATGAAGCAATTAGATTAAACCCACGAACTACGACTATGCGAAATGGTGCTATTGTGTCGGCTTCCGGTGTTTGTGGGGTTCGTTATAAACGACAGATTGAATTATCTACTGCACTTTCAAAAGAAGAAAAAGCAAATGCAATACGGGATTTACAGCAAGTTTTGCAAAAAGTAGAAAACGGAGAAGTTCCTGATTTCAGAATGATAATCCGCAATCAACAGCGGGCAACACATTCAGATTCAGAACGAGTATCAGGACGAGCAAAAGAATTGAAAAACAAAGGCTATTATTTTTTATTGTATAATCAAAATGGTTCTTTGCCGACAGATGTTTGGGAAATTTTACCCGAAGATACACAAAATCGAGGAAAACATTATGCCGTTTATCCCGAAGATTTATGTAAAATTCCAATTTTGGCGACTTGTCCGCCCGATGGAATTGTTCTTGACCCTTTTTGTGGTTCTGGAACAACGAACAAAGTGGCTCACGATTTGAATCGAAAATCAATAGGCATTGATATTTCAGAAGAATATATCAATATTGCCAAAGAAAGAGTATCACAGCTTAATCTGAAATTGTTTTGATATGGAAAATCAAAACAATCATAGAATTGTTTGCAGAAAACACTTTGCGTAAGAATGTGAAATGGAATAATTTACTTGCAAAACAACAATGTCCGTTTATCAACAAGAAATGTGTGAAAACCCGCAAAAGTGAACCGTCTGTGGCTATCGGAACTTGTACGGTTGCTTATGGAAAAAATAACGACAATGTCATTATTTGTCCGCATCGTTTGATTGAAAACAACCAAATATTTTTGGACTGCATTCATTTACTCACTCAGCACGAACCGGGCAACGAACTGCATATTATCCCCGAAGTTTCTGTTCCGGGCGGAAGTATTGATTATGTACTTGCTTCTGTCAAAAACGGAAAGGTCAAAGATTTTACTGGTGTTGAGTTACAAACATTAGATACAACGGGGTCGGCTTGGGGTTTTCGTCAATCATTTTTGAAATCACAAGGATTAAAACAATCCGCATTTGATGAAAATGCAACTTTCGGTATGAATTGGAAAATGACGGCAAAAACCATTTTAGTACAAATGCACCATAAAATAACAACTTTTGAAAACTTGAACAAGCACCTTGTTTTAGTTTTGCAGGACTGTTTAATGAGATATATGAAAAAGGAATTTTCATTTGAACATATTTCAACCACACCAAAAATTGGCGATTCATTCCATTTTCACAGTTATCAACTACTTCCCGATAATGACAAATATCGTTTATCATTATTTGAGCGTGCGAGTACTGACGCAGATGGTATTGCTATCTGTTTGGGACTGGAAGCAGAGGCAAATGTAGAATTGGAAGTGATTTTAAAAATATTGGAAAGTAAAATTTCTGAAAAAACTTTGTTAAAATTGTAAAATAGAAACTAAAAAGAGCGAATTTTGAAAAACAATATGAAGAAGAAAGAAAAAATAAGTTTGATACTTTGGTCGAAAATTTAATCGTAGAGTTTTCAAAAATTCCCAATTTTGATTTGACACAAACAGATGAAACAGCAACCCAAGTTTTCAATATTATTTCGTTTAGAATGGCGGAAATAATTTCATACAAATACCTTGTTTGTCAGAGTTTCATACCGGCAACAAATAAAGCAATTTTTGACGCAAAAAAAGATTTTCAAAATTCACGTTATAAAATCTACTTAAACACAAAAGTATTAGATTTCAACGACACTCTTTATGAAACCGTTAGATTGGGGTATGTTGGATTGTTTCATAAATTGGAGAATTATATAAATGATGTGATGAAGGTTTCTGATTTAATCTTTTCAAATGTTTATGAAACAGAAGGTAGTATCGCTAAATGGGCTAAGGATACATTTCAGTTTGATATAAAAAATTGGAGACAATTTTATATAACTGAAAAAATAAATTGGATTTGCAATTGTGTTAAACATAAGGACAGTTTTCCCACAAAGGAGCCTAAGCCAAATATATTCAGACATTTGAATGAAAATGAAAAAATCAAAATTAGTCCCGACACATTTAAACAAGATTGTGATTTTCTAATAAAATTCTATCCTCTGTATTTACAGATGATGTTCATTTTTGCTCAACACAAAATGATATTTGAAAAACCCTTGATAAAAGAAGAATGGGAAAATACGCCCGATTTATACGGGAACCAAGTTGAGATAAGAAATAAAATGGAACTTTTAGTGCAAGATTTTTTGAAAATGTTGTTAGATTAAACAACAGAATGAACGAAATGCACTGCCTCAAACGAGGTGTCGGCTCATAGCCGTTTTTGCGGAGATTTTGCAGGAGGAACTATCATGAAAATAAAGTGTAATCCGAAATTGAGTGGTAAAAATGAGGTGATGCCATACGACAAAAACAGACATGACATGAATCGCAAAATTTGTCGGATAATCCTGATTTTGGGAATATGTTTGTTTATGCAGACAAGTTGCAGCGGACAAAAGACCAATCGAATGATCAATGAAGAAACAACAACGGATAAGTCGGATACACCGGATAAAACAGCGTCTGCAATGAACGAACCGGCCCTGAAACTTATTCATACAGAGGCCGGTATATGGTCGATGAAAGGTTATAACAATGGGTTATATTATAATTATGCATTGACTTTTAAAGACAACAGCGTTGTATTTACATACAATACATGCGAAAGAGAATATGGCGTGCCATGGACAAGAAACATTATGCGGCTTGGAACATTTGAAGTGGACGGTGATATTTTGACGCTTCATTTCACTTCTGTACAATATTTCTCGGATGATGCTTTACCGGAAGACCTGACTGTAAAAATGAAAATGGAGATAGAGGAAAGTATGGCGATTGTTAAAGAACAGCGCGATAAAACATTCTACCTTGAAAATCCAAATTACCGGCCAAAAGATATTGAAATAATAGAATACAAATTAATTTTAAAACGAATTTGCGGAAAAAATATATTCGAAAACCATAAAGAAGATGCGGAAATAGAATTGATTGCCGAAAGACCGGTTATAGATTAAAGCCATTCGGATAAGTACCCGGCAAAATTTAATTTAAATTATTTTAAACGCAAAGATGCAAAGACACAAAGCCGCAAAGATTTTAAACTTCGCATCTTTCCGCCTTTGCGACTTGGCGTTTAGAATATAAACTATTTTTTCACCATACTTAATATTTGATAGATTAAAAAACATAAAACGTAAAAGATATGGAACATATTTTTTTCTTTATGAGAGACAAACGCAGGTTAAAGTTTTTTCTCTATATTGTTGCCGTTGGAATGCCGATATTGATCATTTCCGCACTTGTGATCAATCATTTTGACACAAAAAGTATGGCTGAAGGCTATGATAACGATAAGGGCGGAAAGACTTACATGTATCGCGAAAATTCGGGGATAGACAAATTTCCCGACCCTGTTGCGGCATTGATAACGATGTATCCCGGCAGCGAAACTACTTATATCAATGTTTCAACCGACAGTGCAGGCAACATGGGCGGCAATATCTATTCTTTCACGAAAGATGATTTCAGCAAGGTTGTGGATTTTTATACTTCGGCAGGGAATGTGATCAGCCGGTCCGAAAACCGGTTGGAATTAGAAAAAAACGGCACAGTGATTATCATAGCAAAGGAAAAAGTATATGACAGCGACCCGATAAAAGGGCAGACCAAATTCAACATATTTTTCCCCAGCAAAAAGTAATAGTTTCTCGATAATCAGTGGTAGATTCACCTATAAAAGAGCGCCGTTTTCACTCCGATGGTCAAAACATTATGTTGAATATACAAATCCTTTATGCCGTGAATAATTAAAAATCATTACATCCGATTAAATCGAATGCCTTGTCCGCACGGATTCCGATTTATCAGAATAAATATTGCAAATCGAAGCGACATATCCCGCCGGCACAAATTTTCGGCTTCGTGCCGGAAACAATAAAAAAATGCTAACTTTGCCTCTGATAATTTATGTCCTTTTTTAATTTAAACCTTATTATTTATGAAACTAAATGCTCCTAAAAACTTGACTTGGCTGATTGCTGTTATTTTGGGCATACTCGGCTTGATCGGCGTAGTTGTGGCAATTCCGGTAATATCTGCGTATGCTTTTTGGCTTGTATTTGTAGGTTTTGTTCTTTTGGCACTTGGCAGCTTTGTCAAAGGGCTTTAAACCCATTAACACAATAAACAAAAGAGGCGCAAAATTTTGCGCCTCTTTTGTTATTGCAAAAATTTTATATAAAATGTATGGCTCCTGCCGGCGCGGATTCCGATAAATCGGAATAAATAGTACAATTTGTGCCTCCATTAGCGCAAATTCCCAAACCCGTACCGAAACAATAAAATGCTACCTTTGTAAAAAACAAAATGTAAGAATATGGCAAAAATAAATATAACGGATATAGGCATAATGGTTATACGGATTGAGGGCTTCGATTATATTCTCTTACAGACATGGCGCACTGCCGGATGGAAGAACAGATCATCATTAAGTGGCTCAGCCTGAAAAGTACGATTGAGTCCATCGGGGAATGGGAAATTTTGTTCAATCCCGACCATTTTGGCATGTGGATAAGTTCACGGTTTCAAATATCAGAGAATGAATCGGCAGATTTTATCAGTATTGCCTTAACAGTAAAATCAATAAAGAAATAAATGCAAAAAAATACATCCGATACGCAATTTTCGAAGTCTGTCGAACTAAAACTCGGCGGAATGGGCTGTGCGGCTTGCGCCGTGCGCATCGAGAAAACGGTAAAGCAATTGGAGGGAATAACAAGCGTTTCCGTCAACTTTGCGACGGAACGGGCTGCCATTCTATACAATCCGCAAAAAATCAGCCTGCCTGCAATTTGCGGAGCGATAGAAAAAATCGGTTATAAAGTCCTTGAAAATAACCGTTTGGACGACGATAGAATACGAAAACAAAAGGAAATCAAAATCTTATGGACTAAATTTATCATTGCAGCCTGCTTTACGTTGCCGCTGTTGTATCTCGCCATGGCTCCGATGATGAAAATCGTCAGTCTGCCGGTTCCGGCGTTGCTCGACCCGATGCATCACCCGCTGACCTATGCGCTTATGCAATTTGTCTTGGTCGTTCCCGTTATCTGCGTCGGATATAAATTTTATACGGTCGGGTTCAAATCGCTGATCATGCGGAGTCCGAATATGGATTCGCTTATCGCGATCGGAACAGGTGCGGCAGTTATTTACGGCATTTACAACACGTTTCAAATTGCCGACGGACATTTGGAAGCTGTGGAATCGCTCTATTTTGAGACAGCCGGAGTGATTATCACCTTGATTTTACTCGGAAAATCGTTGGAAGCCGTTTCAAAAGGCAGAACAGGTGAAGCCGTCAGGAAACTCATGGGGCTTGCGCCGAAAACCGCGATAATCGTACACGACGGTGTTGAAAAGGAAATTCCGATCGGTGAAGTTGAAATCGGCGATATGATAGTGGTTAAGCCGGGCGCAAAAATTCCGGTTGACGGCACCGTTATCGACGGGCAGACAGCTGTTGACGAATCCATGCTGACAGGCGAAAGTATGCCTGTCGTTAAAAAGGCAGGCGACCCGGTTTATGCCGCTTCGCTGAACACCACGGGAGCAATCCGCTTCAAGGCCGAAAAAATCGGAAGTGATACAGCGCTTGCACAAATTGTCAAATTGGTTGAAGAGGCGCAAAATTCGAAAGCACCGATTGCGCAATCAGCCGATATTGTTTCGGGATATTTTGTACCCGTCGTTTGTGCGATTGCGCTTTCGGCAAGTGTCGCGTGGTTTTTCGCGACGGGCGGCGACTTAAAATTTGCGCTGACCATATTGATCTCGGTTCTTGTTATTGCCTGCCCCTGTGCGTTGGGACTTGCAACTCCGACGGCAATCATGGTCGCCACCGGCAAAGGCGCCGAAAACGGCATACTTGTCAAAAGCGGCGGAGCCTTCGAAATCGCTTGTCAAATCGACACCGTTGTCCTCGATAAAACCGGCACCATCACCGAAGGGAAACCGGCGGTGACGGATGTTGTCGGTGACGAAAATATCCTTAAATATGCGGCAAGCGTTGAAAAGTTATCTGAACATCCGCTTGCTCAGGCGATAGTAAGCGCCGCGGACGAAATTTATCCGGCAACGGATTTTTCTTCCATCACAGGAATGGGTGTCCGAGCGAATGTGAACGGAAAATTGGTGAAGGTGGGACGTGCCGAGTTTGCAGACGCGGCCCGGCAATACGGCGAACTGTTTGCGGAACAGGGTAAAACGCCGCTGTTTGTTTCGATTGACGGTAATTACGCCGGCTTGATAGCCGTTGCAGATGTTGTGAAACCAAGCAGTTTGTCGGCAATCGGGAATTTGCGTAAAATGGGAATAGAAGTTGTCATGATTACGGGAGATAACCGAAAAACAGCAGCGGCTATCGCAAAACAAACAGGCATTGACAAAGTGTTTGCAGAAGTTTTACCGCAGGATAAATCGGATAAAATCAAGATATTACAGGCGGAAGGACACAAAGTTGCCATGGTGGGAGACGGAATAAACGATGCTCCCGCGCTTGCGCAAGCCGATATCGGTATCGCCATCGGTTCGGGAACGGACGTGGCCATGGAAAGCGCGGATATAGTTCTCATGCGCTCCGACTTAACGGACGTTCCAACGGCTGTTTGTTTGAGCAGGCAAACGCTCCGGAACATAAAACAAAATCTGTTTTGGGCATTCGGGTATAACGTAATCGGCATTCCGATCGCGGCGGGAGTGCTGTACCTGTTCGGCGGACCGCTTCTTAATCCGATGTTCGCGGCGGCGGCAATGAGTTTGAGCTCTGTATCGGTTGTGACGAATGCATTGAGATTGAAAAGATTTAAAACACCATTAAATGAGAAGATTATGGTTTAAAAATATTGAGTGGAGGAAGTCTTCCGCCGCAGCGGACATCTTGTCCGTCTGCTTGTTTATTCAAAAGGACTTGAAGTCCGGCTTCCACAAAAATACTTTTTTAAAAAACAAATAAACAAAGCATGATTTTTATTTTGATTGCAATATATTTTTTCTATCGGACAACATGTCCTTTTGTAGAATAGTGATGGATAACATGTCCGTCACGACGAGTATTTCACCTAAAAATAATAAATATGAAGGTTTTGCATAAATATAGATTTCTTATCTTGATTGCGATTACATTAGCTACCTGTGCATCACATAAAAAAATATGTACAAATATATTAAATGATTTAAATCAAAATAAAAATATTATAAATAAGAAATTTGATATAGATTTATTTAAAAAGAATAATGAGCAAGGTTCATATAGATTTGCATTAGATGATGGGGCTGAAGTCTTACAGATAGAATTGCCTCAAATAAAGTATGTAGAAAGAATAAATTTCCCTGATAAATTTTATAATATCTATAAAGAATATTATCCTGATGGAAAGATAAAATTATTAGAATACCGACTTTATGATATAAAGTTCGGTTCATCTGAACATTATGATAAACAGGGTAATAAAACGCTTATTAATGAAGATGAAAAATTTGGAAAATTCGACTATAATCAATTAATTTTGTTTTTAAATAAAAAGAATTATGTTGATATTCAAAAAAGAAATTGGAAAAATGTCTTCGAATTAGAATTTGACAATGATAAAAAATTATGGGAAGTCTATATAAATGGTGAAGTTTTAAGGCAACTTGTCATTGATGGAAATTCAGGTAAAATTATTAGAACGAATAGAATATATGTATATGAATAATTTCATGTAATTTAGAGAAAGAATATGATTATTAAGTCTAAATTGTGTATATTTCTATTATTAGTAATTATATTTAATTGTTGTATGACATATAAAAAATATTCAGTTTATAATGAATTAAATATAAATAACAATATTAGATGATTATCGGATATTATACCCGGCTATCCTTACAGGTGGGATATAAAAATGCAATATTCGTTTTTTTGAAAGTTACATGCTAAAAAATATTGTTTACTGTCCCGCCGGGGACAACATATTGGCAGAAGGGAGAATTTCTCCGTCGGACGAAGTCCCGTCAGGGACGCAATGTGAAGAGGATAACATTTTGTCCCTGACGGGACAGAGGGTGAAGGGGTGGTGCTTTTCTACCGATATGTTGTCCCCGGCGGGACAAAAAGAACGAATATTTTTTTGAAATATTGACACATTTTTTACATTCAACCTGTGGGGATAGCCGGGTATAATATCCGATAATCATTTAATATTAAAAATATGAAATTTGATATTAATGCATTCAATAAAAACAGATAAAAAAGAGATAGCTATAAGTTTATTCAAAATAATATGGAAATAGAACATACTACTTTTGGAGGCGAATAATTCCGCCGCAGCGGACATCTTGTTCGTCTGCCTGTTTATTCAAAAGGACTTGAAGTCCGGCTTCCACAAAAATACTTTTGGGTTAGGTGCACGGCAACCGGCAACCGGTTTATCGACATTGTAACGCTACAACATGTAGAGACGTGGCATGCCGCGTCTCTACGGAGTGGGGTTAAACGACTGCCGTTTAACCCCACTCGCTTGAAGGGCAATTTCTTGTATTTTTTAAAATTAACTAAAAATATCTATATATTTAATAACAGACTTTATAAAAAACGCTAACTTAAAACCGTTTTTTCCGTATATTTTTCTATTGATTTTGTCTTCCCGAATATTCCTGAAAACTCGACTGCCACGTATTTACATAAACTCTCCGGGAATCGCGTAAAACCCTAAAAACGTTTTCTTTTCTGTAAATAAGCAACTCTCAGGTATTTTAACGTAAATTGTTTTTTTTTTTTTTTTGTTACATTTTATTAACTTACCTTCGTCCCCCGAATATCAATACTCTGATTTTGAAGAGAAAAGGTATTCACACTCACATATTATTCATTCATTTTGGTGCCCTGCATCGGATGCAAACGCAAATTTTGTCCTTGTTCTTTTTTGTCGTGGCGACAAGAAGGCGTAAGGCCGATGCAGCAGGTATCAAAAACCCGGCCCCCCGACTCCCGAAGGGAGAACAAGAGCGGGTTGATGAATGCGAGTGTAAATGACTGAATATAAGAGTTTTTGAAAACGAATAACCCCACCGATATCCTCCCTTCTGGGGTTCGGAGCGACTAATTAATATTAATAACGAATGAATGAAATCAAATGAAAAAACAAATTACCTCATGGGTCTGTAAAAAGAAATCGATGTCTGTTTTATGCATCACGATTCTTTCTTATGTATTTCCCGTATGTTTGAAAGCCCAATTTCCGGGAACATTAATTGCCCGTCCGGATAATGTTTTTGTGGATCCGAACAGTCGCGGCGCTGTTTTTAACATCCTTCTCAATGATGATTATGGAACATGCGGCTCCGGGTCATTGAATATATCGATCTTCGAACCTCCGACACAAGCCCAATCTTGCGTGGTCAATGCGGCCAATCAGATCAATTACCGCCCGAAACCGGGATATGCCGGGAAAGATTCGTTGATTTATCAAATCACATGCGGCGATAGAGTCTCCACCGCCAAAGTATACATCAATATATGCAATAAGCCGGACAATGTGTATACTGATGTCTGCCACATCACTCCTCCGACATTTGTCTGGGGAATAAGTTCGCCTCAAGTGTTGAGCGATGTGATGGTGCAAGCCATTCCATTGACCGGAGATGTTGACGGAGACGGTTTTACCGACATCGTCATACAAAGTCATTGGAATGCTGCGGATGTCCGTTCACGAGGATTCACGGTGTTTAAAGGGCCCGATTTCACAACCATTTTCCGAAATGATTTGGGCAGAAACTTTTCCTCATCTTCCATGGGGATGGCAAAAGTTAAATGGGATGCGGCGCAAGATTCTGTTGTTATCATCCTTTATTCGGACACAGACGGCAAACTGTATGCCTATAATTACCAGGGACAAACTTTATGGAGCAGCAGTACCGCCATCCCGAACTCTTTGATTAGAGTGGGCAGCGCCATTAATTTTGCCGACTTCAACCGGGACGGGTATACCGAAGTCTATATAGGGAATCAAATCTTCGATGCTGTTACAGGGCTTGAACTCTGTAACGGCGGAAGTAATAATTACGGACATGTTTTATATTCAAACCCGGCAGACGGAATCTTTTCGATCGCGTATGATGTATGGGGAGACAGCCGGCCGGAATTATGTGCCGGAAATCAGGTCTATGAGGTACAGATAAACAGTCGGACGAACCCGGCATTGAACAGCATGAATGTCATTAAACAGGTATTTCCGGAAAATTCGTCCGGCGAAACCCTTCACAATGACGGGGCCACAGTGGTTGCCGATTTTGACAATGACGGAGAATTGGAGATTCTGGTACAGACACAGGCTACGGCAACGGCTGTCGGATCGACAGGATATTTATATATTTGGAAACCTTCGACGCAAACGATTCTGACCGTCAAGGAACTGAGCAATGCGAATGCCAGAAGTGTGCCGTTTGTGGGGGACATCAACGGGGACGGAAAAGTGGAGATTGTATTATTGACTTCCTCGGTAAATCCGACTCCTTCGTTAAATATAAATAAATTGACCGCTTACTCTTTATCCGGCGGAACGTTGAACTTTTTGTGGGATTTAGATCATTCGGATAATTCCGGATCGACGGGTATTACGCTGTTTGACTTTAATCAAGACGGAATCGCCGAAATCGTATACCGGGATGAAACACAATTAAGAGTCATAAACGGCAGCTTGAAAAGCCATGTGACCGGCAGGGATACGACCGCGGTGTATAATTTGTTTTCGACGCCCTGTTACAGCGGAACAACGTATGAATATTCCACTGTTGCGGATGTGGATAACGACGGTCATGCCGAAATTCTGGCAACGAGTAATTATCCGGCCGACTCCCTCAGGCGTTCGAACATCCTAAACGGAGAATTACGGATATACAGAGGAGAGCCTTCTTTGTGGGCCTTTTCCCGTTCGGTCTGGAATCAGTACGGTTTTAATCCCGTTGCGGTGAATAACGATCTGACCATTCCGCAGTACCCGTTGAGTCCGGCCGCGGTATTTGAAACGAGTGACGGATCGGGGGAAAATCGGCCGTACAATAATTTCCTTCAACAAGGAACGAGTTTGAATGATGAAGGAGAAATGCTGTATTTAGGCCCTGATTTGATGTTTGACCTTTCGCAAAGAACCGAAATGAAATTCGATCCGGCATCGGGAGCCATGAATGTGACCATTTACCTTTACAATGACGGCGATGCCGATTTTCCGGGTCCGATCCGTGTAGGAACGTATGTTTACAACAGCGTAACCGATCAATACACCATTGTTTATCTGACAAATGTCGATGAGACGGTAGCCGTGAATGAATCCAAAACAATCACTTACAGCATCCCGAATTATTTAACGATAACGGCCGGCTTGCCGGCTTATGACTATTGGTATATTTGCGTAAATGCAAAAGACAATCCGACGGTTACGGGCGGCAAACCCGAATATTATTACACCCGGCCCGGAGAAACAAAACCGTTTCAAGAGGAATGTAATTCCTGGAACAATTATACTTCAAACGTTGCGTTCAGCTACGGGGAACATGTGATGTGTGAAAGCAGATGCGGAGACCGGAGTTGCATGGAATGGTTGAAGCTTACTCCCAAAGAAACGTATCAATACAGATGGACACGTGCCGGAGAATCATCTCCTTTTTATACGGGAGATTCATTGCTGGTGAGTAAAAATTCTTCTCCGATGGAATATTACCTGATCGATGTTTACACACTTGACGGATTGATCAAAGTGACGACCGTTCCGGATACGGCAAAGCTGTACTTGGCTCCCGATTCATTGATTTGGACGGGATCGGGAAATAATAAAAATTGGCATGATCCGGCCAATTGGTATAATCCGGATATTTCGGGAATGAATCCATACCCCCAAGCCAATATTCCGCGTAAATGTACGGATGTGCTGATTCCGGATTCCCTGTCGATTTATCCCGATCTGGATCCGCTCGAAACCGATTATGCCGAATATCGGAGCGAATGTGCCGATATTACGTTTGAACACGGGGGAGAGGTTTGCCGCACCGATAGTTTGGACTACGATGCCGCGTATGTGCATCTGACTCTGAATGCCAACCGCTATTACATGCTTTCGGCTCCGCTCCGAAGTTTTTATCCGGGCGATTATTATGCGACAAATCCCAATCCGTTCAAAGACAATTACGGTGATTCATTGTTTGTTTATACTTATCTGTTCAGCCGGGTGAATCCTGAAACCTCCGACTATGTGGAAGGAGACTGGACGGGTGCATTCAACAATCCCGAATATAAATTTTCGCCCGGAATGGGATATTGCGTTTGGGTAGATGATATGAAACCGCTTACCGATCACGATCCGGTCAATTTCTTTTTCCCGAAGCGGGATGAAACGTACACCATGTACGACCGGGACGGGAATCCGGTAGGTATCCGGAATACGCCGCGAAGAGATGACCCGGCAATTCCGCAAGAGAACTATTTCATTTATGAGCCGGTATTGAACAAAACGACGGGAATTATTACGCTGGATGCTGCTTCAACCGCACCCGGAAAAAAAGTGATCGTCGGAAATCCGTTTATGTCTCATCTGGATTTCGAAAAACTTTATTCGATGAATTCAGACAAGATAAAGAGGTATTATCAGGTGCTGGATGAAACGTACGGGAATTTCATCACCTACGATCCTTCGGGACTCAGCACCGACAGTCACGGATCCGGGAATCCGCCTTTAAATCAATACATTGCGCCTATGCAATCCGTACTTGTCGAATCGAAAGCGGCATTCGGTGAATTGTATGCAGATGTAACGATGACAACAAACCGGCCGGATGAAAAATTACGTTCATCGGAAAGCATTGCTCCCGAAGTTTTGACCATTGATGTGTACGACGGAGACTTGAAAAATCGGGCATTAGTGGTGCATAATCCTCAAGCGGATAATTTTTATGATGATTTTGATGCCACCAAAATTTTCTTGAGAAATGTTTCGGAACCGGTTCAGGTTTTTACGGAATCCGCTGACGGAATCATGTTGGACATCAATCACGTGGCTGATTTTGACCATCCGATTCCGATAGGATTTCATACCTCCGGACAAGGGAAGTATACGCTTTATTTTTCCGGACAATGGGATTTTGCCCGGGATTATGATATTTTCCTGAATGAGGTGTCTCCGGACGGAGAAGTAAAACAAACCGATCTTCGGACGCAATCGTGGTATAATGTTGAAAAAACGACCTCCGATATCTTTTTGAAAGACCGTTTTTTCTTGTCGTTCAAACAAATACCGGCCGGAATAACCAATCCGGAAATCCGGCAGGCGCCGATCGAATGGGTGAATTTGTCGGGAAAACTGAGAATTTTCACTACCGACGGAAGCCTGCTTCAAAATGTGGTTCTTTATGATATTTCCGGACAAATGATTGCGGCACAAAATCCCGTTCGATCTTCTTCGACGGAATTTACGGTCAAAAGAAACGGTTTTTATGTTGTTCGGGCAACAGGAGATTCCGGAGCCGCCTCTTTTAAAATATATGTCCGCTGACGAATCGATAACCGGCGGCGATTTGTAAATCTCAAATGGTTCAATCATAAATAAAAAAATAAACATGAAAAAAAGATATGTAATTTGTGTTATATCCATAGTGTTGACAGGAAGTCCGTTAAACAAAATTTATGCCGGAGAAACACTTGCGGCAAGTTTGGAGTTTGGAACCGCACCCACTGATTTGACGGCCACAGCCTCTACGATTTATACTGCCGGATCGAGCAGCATCCGTTTCGGTTTTAATCGGATAGAAAGCAGTCAGTCGTATGATCAAACGTGTTTCGGTTCTTTTCTTTCTTATTACGGGCTTCAATTTCCGGAAAAAGGAAGCTCTTTTGATACAGGTATGCCGGATCAATCGTATATGTTCATAGAGAACTTGGGAGCTGCTCCGATAAAAAGAGTGGAAATAATGACAAGCAGCAGTGGGATCGATTCGGATCTTTATTGCGACTTTATGGTGAATGATGAAGGAACGGATGTATTGGCGGATGACATGGTAAATTCCACGGTCATATTTACCTCTCAATCTTATTGCAAGCAGGTTTCGCTTGATTTTACGACGTATGATATCAAAGGAATCAATAATTTTAAACCGTACGATTACAAAGATATTAAGACCGTGAGATTGACGCGCACCTTGCTTACCGGTGATACAAAAAACGGAGTTCCGTTGATCACGGCTGTTTATGTCTATACGGAAGATACACCCACCGGTATTTTCAACATGGACTCGCCGTTTTTTGCTCCCGTCGTTTCAAACGGGGAGTTGAATATGGGCGAACCGGTGTCGATGATAGAGGTGTATACCGTTACCGGTAAACAATTGAGGACAGCCCGCAATACCGACGGCATTTCACTGTATTCCCTGCCGTCGGGAGTATACATCGTGAAAGCGGTAAGCGAAACGGGAAAAACCCGGGTAATGAAAATAACCCGCTGATCTTTAAAAAATAAAAACAACAAACGAATAAACAAATAAACGTATGAAAACAAGACGAATATATATCCTGATCATTGTCATCCTGTCGTTAACCGGCAGGGCGGAAGCGTCTTCCGCGTTGACAAATGACGGTCTTCGGGAAGGGAAAAAGGAATTGTTCACGGAAAAGAAAACGAAATCGGATGAAGCGGTCATTTGGGAAAAAAACGGTCAGAGTTTCGATTCCGGACAAATTTTCTCCAATGACGACGACACGAAATTATATGCCCCGCCTCCGGGCGAAAACGGCAACCCGCAGAAGATTGTCGCCCCGTTGGGGAATTCCGATGTGGCAATGCTTTTGCTGATGTCGCTCTTTATGGCGGGTTATTATTGCAAAAAACATCTCCGGTAGACGAGTGGACAAGTAGACGAGCAGGCATGAAGATAATCCCGATCGTCCGCGTATCCAATGTCATTAAGTTAAGAGATAAAAGTTTACAAATCAGAATGATAAAGGCGATACAAATGATGTTATTCTGATCCCGAAAGGGGTCAAATATCGGTAGAAAAGATAATATTTCACATCTCCCGCACTCTCCGGTAGGGACGGGAGATGAAATTTTGTCCTTATGGGACAATAACCGGATGAGGATTGCATTTTTCTACCCATATACAATGCCTGCGACATTGATTTTAAACGATAAGCAACATTATATATCGTTGATTAAAAGGTTAACTTAATGACATTGCCTGTCCGGGGACGGAGATCGTTTATTTTTTTCTTAATTTTGCAGTCAAATTTTTGAAACGATGGAAATTGCAAGTAAATACGACCCGTCCGAAGTTGAGGATAAATGGTACCAATATTGGCTGGATAACAAATTATTTCATTCCGTTCCGGATGAAAGGGAACCTTATACCATCGTGATTCCGCCGCCGAATGTCACCGGAGTGCTTCACATGGGACACATGTTGAACAATACCATTCAGGATATTTTGATTCGTCGGGCGCGAATGTCGGGCAAAAATGCCTGCTGGGTACCCGGGACCGACCATGCATCCATTGCAACCGAAGCGAAAGTGGTTGCCAAACTCGCTTCCGAAGGGATTCAAAAAAAAGATTTGACCCGGGAACAATTTTTGGAGCATGCTTGGGAATGGACGCACAAACACGGCGGAATTATTCTCGAACAGTTGAAAAAACTCGGCGCCTCCTGCGACTGGGATCGGACTTGTTTCACCATGGACGAAAAACGTTCGGAAAGTGTATTGAAAGTTTTTGTCGATTTATATAATAAGGGTCTGATCTACCGCGGAGTTCGTATGGTAAACTGGGATCCGAAAGCCAAAACGGCTTTGTCCGACGAGGAAGTAAACTATAAAGAACAGCAGGGGAAATTATACTATTTGAAGTATAAGATAAGCGATTCGGAGGGAGCTTTTGCCGTTATTGCAACCACTCGTCCCGAAACCATATTGGGGGACACAGCCGTTTGCATTAATCCGAATGATCCGAAAAATGCGCATTTAAAAGGGAAGAAAGTAATTGTTCCTTTGGCAGACAGAGAAGTGCCGATTATAGAAGATGATTACGTAGACATCGAATTCGGCACGGGATGCTTGAAAGTTACGCCTGCGCATGATGTGAACGACTATATGCTGGGCGAAAAATACAATTTGGAAATATTGGATATTTTCAACGATGACGGAACGCTCAATCAATACGGATTGCAATATGCCGGTATGGACAGATTTGATGTCCGCAAACAAATCGAGAAAGATTTGGAAGAGGCCGGACTGTTGGAAAAAGTGGAAGATTACACCAATAAAGTAGGTTTTTCCGAAAGAACCGATGTACCGATTGAACCGAAACTTTCCATGCAATGGTTTTTGAAAATGGAGGAATTGGCGAAACCGGCATTAAAAGCGGTGATGGAAGATGACATCATGTTATATCCGTCCAAATTCAAAAACACCTATCGTCATTGGATGGAAAACATCAAGGATTGGTGTATCAGCCGTCAGCTTTGGTGGGGACACCGTATTCCCGCATACTATTTGCCGCAAGGCGGATTCGTGGTGGCCGAAACCGGCGAAAAAGCGTTGGCGTTGGCCCGTGAAAAATCGGGGAACCCGGATTTGCAGATCTCCGATCTTCGTCAGGACGAAGATTGCCTCGACACTTGGTTTTCGTCGTGGTTATGGCCGATTTCGGTATTCGACGGGATCAACCGGCCGGATAATCCCGACATCAATTATTATTATCCGACGGATGATTTGGTGACCGCTCCCGAAATTTTATTCTTTTGGGTGGCACGGATGATTATTGCCGGATACGAATATCGTCATGACCGGTGTTTCAAGAATGTATATTTAACCGGAATTGTACGTGATAAACTCGGTCGGAAAATGAGTAAATCGCTCGGTAACTCGCCCGACCCGCTCGAATTGATTTCCAAATACGGTGCAGATGGCGTAAGAATGGGAATGTTATTGACTTCTGCCGCGGGAAATGATTTGCCGTTTGATGAAAATTTGTGTGAACAAGGTCGAAATTTCAACAATAAAATCTGGAATGCTTTTCGTCTGGTAAAAGGGTGGAATGTTGATGCTTCGATTCAACAACCCGAATCGTCAGGGGTTGCCGTAAAATGGTTTGATGCAACATTGGCAAAAACGATTGAGGAACTGAATGATTTATTCATCAAATATCGTTTGTCGGAAGCATTGATGCTTGTTTATAAATTATTTTGGGATGAATTTTCGTCCCGGTATCTCGAAATGATTAAGCCCGGTTACCGGCTGCCGATTGACAAAAAAACATACGACGCTACACTCGGATTTTTCGATTCGTTGTTGAAACTGCTGCATCCGTTTATGCCGTTTATCACGGAAGAACTGTGGCAGGCGTTGGAGGAACGGAAACCCGGAGAAAGCATCATGATCGGGCAATTGCCGAAAATCATGTCATACGACAAAGATTTATTATCAAAATTCGATACGATAAAAGAGATTATCGGAGGCATTCGCACCATTCGGTTGCAAAAAAACATTCCGAACAAGGAGGCATTGACCCTTCAAGTCATCGGCGAATACGACAATGCCTTTGATCCGGTGATATTGAAAATGTGTAATCTTTCTTCGATCGATAAAGTTTCGGAAAAATCGCCGGGAGCGGCATCTTTTCTTGCCGGAACGACGGAATATGCGGTTCCGCTCGGGAATAACATCAATGTGGAAGAAGAATTGGAAAAATTAGACAAAGAATTGGTTTATTTGCAAGGGTTTTTGAAATCGGTGACGGCAAAACTCGGGAACGAGAAATTCGTCGCCAATGCCAAACCCGAAATCGTGGAAAATGAACGCAAAAAACAGGCCGACGCCGAAAGTAAAATAAAGTTGGTGAAGGAAAGTATTGCGACGTTGAAGAAATAAATACAGAGTAAAAAGTTTCCGTATTTATTTTAAAAAACTGATAAACAAAGAATTATTTTTGTTTTAAGTGAACCATTTTTTTCTATCGGACGATATGTCCGCTTCGTGCGTGTATCTCTCCCTAATTCGCACAGATTTCACGGATTTCACAGATAACACATTAAAAAAATCTGTGTAATCTGTGAAATCTGTGCGAAAATAATTACTTTACCGAAAATTGCCACGGATCGGGAACCCATTGCACCGGCAATATTACGGATAACCACCTGTTCGATGCCATTCGCATTTCCGATATGCAAGAAATCGGGTGTGGGATAATGATATTTTTAGGTATTTTTCACCCTATACAGGGCAAAATATCAGATATTTTTCACCCTATACAGGGTAAAATATCTGATATTTTGCCCTGTATCAATTAAAATATCGGAATTTATGCGTATTTTTGCCCCGGAAAACGAGGCAATATGAAGCGTAATTTATTTGAATCATTACAAATTCATCTGAACAAAAAGGAATTTACGATACTTACCGGTGCGCGTCAAACCGGTAAATCCACTTTATTGAAACAACTTGAGTCGCATTGCAAAAAACTCGGACAACCGACTGTATTTCTAAATTTGGAAAACAAAACGGTATTGTCGGAATTGGATAAAAGTCCTTTGAATGTATTTAACTACTTCCCCGCCGCCGAACGCCGTGTCACAATGTTCATAGATGAAGTGCAATATTTGCAGGACCCTTCCAATTTTCTCAAATTATTATATGATGAATATGCCGGTAAAATTAAAATCGTGGCAACCGGCAGCAGCGCTTTTTATTTGGACGATAAATTTAAAGATTCATTAGCGGGGCGAAAAAAAATATTTTGTTTATTGACATGTTCTTTTGACGAGTATTTACGATTGCAAGATAAAAAGGATTTACTGAACGATGTAAAACGAATACAATCCGATACGAAAGCAAAATCAATTCATTTGGAACTTTTACGGCAAGAATGGGATAATTATATGATTTACGGCGGATATCCGGCAGTGATAACGGAACCGGATAAAAGGGAAAAGATTGCCCGCCTTATGGAAATTCGGGATGCTTATGTAAAAAGAGACGTGTTGGAGTCAGGTGTTCGGGATGAAACGGCATTTTACAATCTTTTCCGGATTATTGCCGACCAATCGGGAAATTTGGTCAATGCGAACGAACTTTCCCTGAGTTTGAGAATAAAACAGGAAACCGTGATAAATTATTTGCATGTTTTGCAAAAATGTTTTCATGTCATTTTGATTCGTCCTTTTTACAAAAATTTACGGAAAGAATTGACAAAAATGCCCAAAGCTTATTTCTTGGATACCGGATTAAGAAATTGTTTGATTAATAATTTTGAATTACCGGATATTCGGTCGGACAAAGGAGCGCTTTGGGAAAATATGTATTTTAGAACATTGGCCGATAAATATGGTTCGGACAATATCCTGTATTGGCGTACCTCGGCAGGAAACGAAGTCGATTTTGTATTGCCTTATGTCGAAACACCGCATGCGGTAGAAGTAAAATTCGGTAAAGAATCCGTTAAGGAAAATAAGTACAAAATATTCAACGGAAATTATCCCGAACTTCCGTTGTCGTATGCATGGGTACGACCGTTTGACGAAGATTTTTTTCGCAGAATGGAATAAATTCTGATCGTGAGTTTTTAAGTTGCATTTGACAAGCAGAATTTTACTACCTTTGCGCCGGATTTTGAAAGATAAATTCAGGGCATACAACACATCCTACGTTCATCATAAATACTGAAAAATGCATAAAAACGTTGTTATTGTCGAATCACCTTCCAAAGCAAAAACCATCGAAAAGTTCTTGGGAAAAGACTACAAGGTTTTATCAAGTTACGGACACATCCGCGATTTGAAAAAGAAAGATTTCGGTGTTGACATTGAGCATGATTATAAACCCATATATGAAGTTCCGTCCGACAAAAAGAAATTGGTTTCGGAATTAAAAAGCGAAGCGAAAACGGCGGATACCGTATGGCTGGCTTCCGATGAAGACCGCGAAGGAGAAGCGATCGCTTGGCATTTGTCGGAAGTGCTCGGATTGAATGACGAGAAGACGAAACGAATTGCATTTCACGAAATAACCAAAAATGCGATCTTAAACGCGATCGAGAATCCGCGTACCATCAATAAAGATCTGGTCGATGCACAACAAGCCCGAAGGGTATTGGACCGGATCGTCGGATTTGAACTTTCTCCGATTCTGTGGCGAAAAGTCAAGCCGTCGTTGTCGGCCGGCCGGGTGCAATCCGTCGCCGTAAGGCTGATTGTCGATCGGGAACGGGAAATCATGGCATTCCGATCCGAAGCCTCCTACAAAGTAACGGCGATTTTTATCGTTAAAGGAAAAGACGGGGAGCCGGTCGAACTGAAAACAGAACTCAATCGCCGCCTGAAAACAAAAGAAGAAGCGCTCGCCTTACTTGAAAAATGCAAAACAGCTTCATTCACGATCGAAGATATTGTCACCAAACCGGTTAAAAAATCTCCCGCACCGCCCTTTACCACTTCCACGTTACAACAAGAAGCTTCGCGAAAACTCGGATTTTCGGTGTCGCAAACCATGATGCTGGCGCAACGATTGTATGAGTCGGGAATGATTACCTATATGCGTACCGACTCTGTGAATCTTTCGGATTTGGCGATCAATACCTCGAAACAGGAAATTATTCATTCATTCGGAGATCGATATGTAAAAATACGCCGTTTCCAAACCAAAACCAAAGGAGCGCAAGAAGCGCACGAAGCCATTCGTCCCACCTACATGAACAATCCTGAGGCAGGAAGCACGGCGCAGGAAAAACGGTTGTACGAATTAATTTGGAAGCGTACCATCGCTTCTCAGATGAGTGACGCCGAATTGGAAAAAACGACGGCAACCATCGGAATATCCAATCATACCGATAAATTCATCGCGGAAGGAGAGATAATCAAATTCGACGGATTTTTGCGTGTTTATTTGGAATCGCAGGATGATGAATCGGAAGCACAAGACGATGAATCGCGTCTTTTGCCGCCGTTGTCCGTCAAGCAATCATTGACGATGGCAGAAGTACAGGCAATGGAACGTTTTACACAACGTCCCGCACGATATACCGAAGCAAGTCTGGTGCGGAAATTGGAAGAATTGGGCATCGGGCGTCCTTCTACGTATGCGCCCACCATTTCGACCATTCAACAACGTGATTATGTGGAAAAAGGAGATCGTCCGGGAGAAGAACGAAAGTTCAATCTGTTGCAATTGAAAAGCGGCAAAATAACGGACGTCACGAAGACCGAAACATTCGGAACCGAAAAAGCAAAATTATTCCCGACCAACATCGGTGTTGTCGTGAATGATTATTTGACGGAATATTTTCCGGGTATTTTGGATTATAACTTTACGGCCAACGTCGAAAAAGAATTTGATACGATTGCCGAAGGAAAATTAAAATGGAACAAAGCCATCGATCGTTTTTATAAAGTGTTTCATCCGACAGTTGAAGAAGCGCTTACCGTAAGAAGCGATTATAAAGTGGGAGAAAGGGTGTTGGGCATCGACCCGAAAACAGGTCGTCAGGTTTCGGTGAAAATCGGACGATTCGGACCGGTGGTACAAATCGGCACGGCCGAAGAAGAAGAAAAGCCCTTGTTCGCTTCCTTACGGAAAGATCAGATCATGGAAACCATCGTGTTGGAAGAAGCGTTGGAGTTGTTCAAACTTCCCCGTACACTAGGCGATTTCGAAGGAAAAACCGTTGTGGCCGCTGTCGGTCGTTTCGGGCCGTACATTCGTCACGACAACAAGTTTGTGTCCATTCCCAAAGGCGTCGATCCGTTGGAAATTTCATTGGAAGAAGCAGTGCAATTGATTGAGAACAAACGCCTTCAAGAAAAAAACAAACACATCAAATCATTCTCCGAAGAACCCGAAATGGAAGTGCTGAACGGTCGTTACGGCCCTTACATTGCCTACAAAGGAAGCAATTATAAAATTCCGAAAACGCAAAAGCCCGAAGAATTGACGTATGTGGCATGCCTGGAAATCATCAAAAAAACAGGTGAACCTTCGGCGAAAAAAACAAGCCGGGGAAAAGCAGCTGCGGCAAAAAAATCGGAATCTTCGGCGAAAACCGCAAAAGCAAAAGGGAAAAAGAAATGAGATTATTGCCTACAGGAATAATAAGCCGTTTACATTCATGCGTTATATTTTAAACAACAATTACATCCTTCTTTTTTATCGTTTTTTTCTGGCCATGCTGACATTTTCTTTATGTCGTGTCGCCTTTTATTTATTTAACATCGATTTGTATTCCGACATGACCTTCCCCCGTTTTCTGCGGTTGATGGCAGGAGGGCTGCGGTTTGATCTTTCGGCGTTGCTTTATGTGAATATATTGTTTATCCTGATTAATATTCTGCCTTTTCGATTTGTCTTCCGGGTAACGCTTCAAAAAATACTGAAAGTCGTTTTTGTGGCGACCAATGCCGTCGCATTGTTTGTAAACATTGCCGATTTTCCCTATTATCACGTTACATTGCGGAGAACCACTTTTTCTTTTTTCACCGAATTCGGAAATGAGTCCAACTTAGGCGCCATTATCGGACAGGGAATGCTTACCTATTGGTATTTGGTTTTGTTTTGGCTGATATTGATTGCTTTGCTGATTTTTGCTTACGGGCCGGTAAAAGTCAGGTTGATAAGTCTGAAACCGGCATATTTTTATATTACCCGTGCGGTGATGCTGGTTGTCGTTGTTTTCTCGGCGGTGTGCGGCATACGCGGAGGGTTCGGAAGAGAAATCCGGCCGATTACGTTAAGCAATGCCGCCGAATACACTTCGGAGCCGGTTGAAGCCGGAATCGTTTTGAATACGCCGTTTTCGGTGTTCCGGACCATTAAAAAAGCATCGTTGCAACCGGTAAATTATTTTACCGGCCGGGAACTTGAAAAAATATACACCCCGTTACACGTTCCTTCCGACAGCATTCCGTTTGACAAAAAAAATGTGGTGATCCTCATTCTGGAAAGCTTTTCTCGTCAGCATATCGGCGCATTGAACAAAGAAAATCCGGATGTTGTGAGTTATACCCCGTTTCTGGATTCGCTTATCATGCACAGCAGGGCTTATTCGCATGCATTTGCAAACGGGTCCAAATCGATTGATGCCATGCCTTCGGTATTGGCAAGCATTCCGTCATTGCAAACACCGTTTGTGCTTACCCCGTATGCATTGAACCGTATTCAGGGATTGGGAACGCTTTTGTACGAAAAAGGCTATCATACGTCATTTTTTCATGGCGCGAAGAACGGATCCATGGGATTTTCTTCCATGGCTAATTTATTCGGATTCCGACATTATTACGGAAGGGACGATTACAACAATGATAATGATTTTGACGGTTACTGGGGAATTTGGGACGAACCGTTCCTGCAATTTTTCGCGGAAAAAATGAATACCTTTCCGCAGCCCTTTCTTTCGGCGGTGTTTACCGTTTCTTCTCATCACCCGTTTATCGTTCCGGAAAAATATAAAGGTGTTTTTCCGAAAGGAAAAGATCCTGTGCAACAATGCATCGGATACACCGATCATGCCCTTCAACAATTTTTTACGACGGCCCGAAAAATGCCGTGGTATAAAAACACCTTATTTGTGATCACATCCGATCACGGGATGTGGCTTGATCTTTATCCCGAATACGCCAATGCGTTAAATTCATTCGGCGTGCCGATTATTTTTTATATTCCCGATAATGATTCCGATGTCGGCATTCACACGGAAGTCGCTCAACAATTGGATATTATGCCGACGGTATTGGATTATCTGCATTATGATAAACCATATATTGCATTCGGACGAAATCTGAGAAATCCGGCAACCATGCCGGTCGCCGTCAACTATCAAGCCGGAGCTTATCAAATCACGTCCGACAGCTTGTTTCTGCAATTTAACGGAGAAAAAGAAATCGGATTGTTTGAATGGCGTAAAGACAACTGCATTAAAAATAACCTGACGGATAAAAATCTGTCCGGACAATCGGCTCTTGAAAATTATTTGAAAGCTTTTATTCAACAATACAACAACCGTTTGATCGAAGACCGTTTGATGCCTTAAGATTATGCAAAAGAAAATAAGACCGGTTCAATTATTATTAATTGCCGTTTTAAGTATCTCCGGGGCGTATGCACAACCGATGAAAAAGGAAGCCCCGAAGTTACTTGTCGGCATTACAATCGATCGGTTACGCAGCGATTATTTGCAGCTTTTTTTCGACGGTTTCGGAGAACGCGGCTTTAAACGGTTGATGAAGGAAGGGTTGGTATACACCGATGTACAATTCGAATTTCCTGAAATAGACAAATCCTCTTCCGTTTCAACGATTTATACCGGAGCAAATCCGTTTTATTCGGGAATTGTTTCCGATAAAGTATATGATATAAAGCAGAAAAAAATACGGCCTTCCTTGTTTGATTCCCGATACATGGGAAATTACACCTCGGAAACACTCTCCCCGGATAATATATTGGTGTCGACGATCGGCGATGAACTGAAAATCGCGACACAAGGACTTTGCGATGTATATGCTGTTGCGCCCGAATATCAAGTGGCGTTGTTATCGGCGGGGCATGCGGCCAACGGAGCTTTTTGGCTGGATGATTTGAACGGACGCTGGGCCACGACCACCTACTTTAAGGAAATTCCGTGGTATGTCGATAAATACAATTCACAGGAATCTTTGGCCACGTTCATCGAAAGCAAGACATGGGAAAACATGCACCCGGTTTCGTTTTACACGTATTTTCCGTATATCAAGCCATTGTCGGGATTTAAATATGTTTACAACGATTTCAACCGGTTTAAACTGTTTAAAACGAGTCCGTTGGTCAATGAAGAAGTCAATCGTTTGGTCGAACGCTTTTTCGAATACGGAACGCTCGGCAAAAAAGACATTCCCGATTTTCTGTCGGTTTCCTATTTTGCGGGAAGTCCCGACGATAAAAATGTGCGGGAATACTCCGTTGAATTGCAGGATACCTATTTCCGGTTGGATAAAGAACTGGAAAAGCTGTTGGATCTGATCGATAAAAAAGCGGGACTTCAAAATACCGTAATTTTTGTTGCTTCCACCGGATACTTTACCGACAAAGAAACCGTTCCGACCTTGGTGAATCTGCCGGTCGGCGAATTTTATCCCAAACGTTGTCTGGCATTGCTCAATATGTACTTGATGGCCGTTTACGGTCAGGGAAATTGGGTGGATACGTATTATGACAAACAAATTTACCTGAACCGGAAATTAATCGAAGACAAGCAGATTCCGATCGGGGATATTCAAAATAAAGCCGCCGATTTTTTGATCGATTTCAGCGGCATACAAGACGTGTTTACGTCGCATGACATTCTGCACGGGCGATGGAACGAAATCATGTTAAATATTCGAAACGGTTTTCATCGGAGTGTTTCGGGCGATTTGCTGCTTGAAATTCTTCCCGGTTGGAAAATCGTGCAGGAAGACAACCCTTCGGAAAAAGACGAATATGTACGCACGGCGCATATTCCGACACCTTTGATCATCATGGGGCCGAATGTTCCCGCACAAACCATTCAACGGAAAATAAAAGCGACTCAAATAGCGCCCTCCGTTAGCCGCCTGTTGCGTATCCGCGTTCCCAATGCTTCGACAGACGACGCTTTGCCTGAAATACGGTGACGTATATAAAAAAGTAATATGATTATCGGATGTTGTACCCGGTTATCCTCACCTGCGGGGGTGTAAAAAATGTTGTTTTCCGTCCCGTCAGGGACAACATATCGGTAGAAAGGAGAGTCCTTCCGGTGGCCAAAGTCCCGTCAGGGACGTAATGCGGGAAGGAAAACATGTTGTCCCCGGCGGGACAGAAGGTGAAGGGGGGTGTTTTTCTACCGATATAATGTCTCTGACGGGACAAAAAAGAATGAATATTTTTTTGAAGCATTGACACATTTTTACACCCCGGTTGCGGAGATAGCTGGGTACAACATCCGATAATCATAAAAAGTAATTTATTGTATTTTTGTAACGATACTGTAACTTTACAATAAGTACCCGGCAGAATTTAATATCTGCTATTTTAAACACGAAGACACAAAGCCACAAAGAATTTAAACTTTTCGCTTTAGCGTTTAAAATATAAACCGTTTTTTACGACATACATAATTCAAAAATAAGTATATAGATGATATCCAAATCAATAACTCTCCGAACCTTTATAAAACTTTTTATTTTTTATCTTGTCATCGGTTTGATTACCAGGATTGCGCTTCTCTTTCTGCCCATTACAGTCAATCATTTCCCTGTGGGAGAGTATTTCAAAATTTTTCTTTTCGGCATGGTAAACGATTTTTGCATTATGCTGATTGCCTATGTATTTTTTGAAATTCATCTTTTGTTTTTATCCGATTCGAAGTATCGGAGACCTTGGGGGTATCTTATTTTCATTATATTGCTGGGTATTTTGGCTTACCTTTTCTTTTTCAAAACCATTTTTGATGAATATGGAAGCTCTGCGCCGCTGATTGCAGAGATTTTCGTCGGGCTGAAAACTTTCTTTTTCGGACTTTTCCTCTTCTTCCCGTATCTTCGCAAAGGCGTGAGGTATGCCATTTACTGTATCTTTTTTTTCTTTTACATTTTCCTGATTTTGTTTAATGCTTTTGCAGAACTTTTCTTTTGGAACGAATTTGGAGTGCGCTACAATTTTATAGCTGTTGATTATCTTGTTTATACTCACGAAGTTATAGGTAATATTTTTGAATCTTACCCGATGATTCCACTGCTGACGGTTTTGTTTTTAATCTCTTTGCTTGTCACAGTCCTTTTCGTTAAAAAGAGTTTAAAGTATTTCAAAAGTTTTATGAGTTTTAAGGTCAAACTCATTCATACGGTTATTTACGTCGCTCTCCTCATCGGCGCAGGCTTTATGCTGAAATTCATGGAAACGCAGGAAACCTCCGACAATGTTTTTGCCAATGAAATTCAGGCGAATGGAATGTATAAATTCTACAAGGCTTTCGAAAATCAAAGTTTGGATTATGAAACTTTTTACGCTGTACTCCCTGAAAAACAAGCATTTGAAATCACCAATCAGATGTATCACAATCTTTCGGGAATGCAGAACTCAAAAATCATTCAGGATTCCCTGCCGGAAATCAAGAAAAATATTGTTTTGGTTACCGTTGAAAGTCTGAGCGGAAGCTATTTACGGCATTTCGGCAATGAAAAAAATCTTACGCCGAATTTAGATAAATTAGCCGACGAAGGGATATTTTTCACTCAACTGTTTGCCGCCGGAAACCGCACAGTCAGAGGATTGGAAGCCTTGACGCTTTGTCTGCCCCCTTCCGCAGGCGAGAGCGTTATTAAAAGAACAAACAACGGCAATTTCTTTTCCGCAGGCTCTGTTTTGCGGAGCAAGGGCTACACGATGCAGTTTCTGTACGGAGGTTTTGGGTATTTCGACAATATGAAAGATTTTTATCAAAACAATGGTTATCAAGTGATCGACAGGAATTCTTTTTCAAAAGATGAAATTACTTTTGCCAATATTTGGGGCGTATGCGACGAAGATATGTTTAACAAGACATTGAAAATTTTTGATTTGAATGCCGAAACAGGAAAACCGTTTTTTGCGCAAATCATGACTGTGAGCAACCACAGACCGTTTACTTATCCCGACGGACGGATTGATATTCCGGGCAACGCCAAATCCCGCGACGGCGGTGTGAAATACACAGATTATGCGATTGGAAAATTCATGGAAGAAGCCAAAAAACATTCGTGGTTTGCAAACACTGTTTTTATCTTTGTTGCCGACCATTGTGCTTCAAGTCAGGGAAAAGTGAGCCTTCCGATGGATAAATATCATATTCCCGCCATTATTTATTCCCCTGATTTCATTCAGTATCAGGAAGTTACAAAAACAGTATCGCAGATTGACCTCATGCCGACCTTATTCGGGCTTTTGCATTTTTCCTATACTTCAAATTTTTATGGTCAAGATGTCTTAAAACCTGATTATCAGCCGCGTGCCTTTGCCGCAACTTACCAAGATTTGGGTTATTTGAAAGACGGCGTTTTGACGGTTTTGTCGCCCACCCGAAAGGTTCAACAGTACAATGTACAGTTTGATGCCGGTTACAACTACCCGATGACGGAAAGTGAAACCATCAATCAAGTGCTTAAAGATGAAGCCATTGCCAATTATCAAACGTCTTCTTATCTGATAAAAGACAACAAACAGAAAGTGCAGAATTAAACTTCCTTACCGAGACAAATATATTGTCCCTCCTCTTGTTTATCCGGAAGGACATGTTGTCAGACAATCCGACATAATAAAAGGAACAATCACAGGAACACAAGGAATAAATCGAAATTTTGTAGACAGACTGCAAGTTCCTGACTTTGACAATGCGTCACCCTAAAAAAGTCCGTATGGACTTTAACATTGATAACCCCATGCAAACGTAGTGCAGCTTGGGGTTGTTAATGTA